>SVCL01000068.1 GCA_015058405.1 Clostridium sp. | reverse complement strand
CAATTAATTGTATAATTCTTATGTAAAATATTTGTTTTTTTCATGTAAATATTTTACTACAAATCCTAACTTCTTTGAGGTTAGGATTTAATTTTTTTCATAGAAAAAGGGCTTCACACTATTTTTTAGTGCGACAGCCCCTTTTCTTATATATTTTATTATAGATTTTCTGCTAAACTATTAAGTTCCTTCATTACTGTATCTAGTTCATCTAAGGAAGCTGCTATTTCTTCTATAGATGCTGATTGATTTTGAGATACTCCATTTATATCATTTAATCCCTTATCAATATTTATTATTCCATCAGAAATTTCCTTAATTATACTATCAATTTTATTTATAGATTCTTTAGATGTATTAGAAAGTTTTCTTATTTCTTCAGCTACAACTGAAAAACCTCTACCTAATTCCCCTGCACGTGCTGCTTCTATTGATGCATTTAAACCTAAAAGATTTGTTTGAGATGATATATCTTTAATAATATTTACGATCTTATCTGTATCCTTTGCTTTATTAGTAGTTTCATCAGTTTTTTGTAACATATCATTATTCTTAGCTGCTAAGTCTTGAACTCCTACTGCAACTTCTTTTATTCCTAAATTTATTTGCCCAAACGACTCTGTAAGTTCCTTTATTATCTCATTTAATCTATTTTTACTTTCTCTATGATTTGTTATATTAACTAGCCCTACTACCTTTCCTTCATCAAATACTGGAAAACTATAGCATCTTACTCCGCCTGGAACAAAACTTTCAGGAATATCCACTATTTTTGTTTGCCCATCAACAACAGCACTCTTTAAAACACTATTTATTTTATCTCCAATTTTATATGGCATTGGATATTTAGTTCCATTTTGTATATATATAAATTTCTCAGTATCACATAAGGCCATACACTCCTCATCATTAAAAAGCTTACATAATGGTGGCATAAACTCACTCATCACTCTTAATGCCTTATTTTCTATAATATTTTCTTCCATACTAACTCTCTCCTCCAAACTCCCCGTTTTTTTATTTCTATCTTTTTTTGCAATAATTTTACTACTATATAAATATAATACAATTTTTACACCTATAAACACAATAGCTTTTATCACATTTCTTTATTTCTTTATTTCTTTTTAGTTTCAATAATACTTTTTATTAACCACTCTAGTTCAAGCATAACCTTTTCTTCAAAATTCTTCTTTTTTAAACAACTCATTTTTCTAACTTCAACCTTATAGGTAGGCTTATTCTTCATACTCCTTTCTTAAAATCCTTAAATATAAATGCTATTAATAAATTATATTTCTATTTTTGATAAATATAATTTATTATTAATATTTAATTTATCTAGGTGTATTTATGAAAGTTGCAATATATAGTAGGAAATCAGTATTTACAGGCAAAGGTGAAAGTATAGAAAATCAAATTGAAATGTGCAGAAAATATTTTTTAAATCTATATCCTAAAGAAGTAGAATTTTTAATTTATGAAGATGAAGGTTTTTCTGGTGGCAATATAAATAGACCAGAGTTTAAAAAGATGTTAAAAGATATAAAAGCTAATAAATTTAATGTACTAGTTTGCTATAGGCTTGATAGAATTTCAAGAAATGTTTCAGACTTTTCAGCACTACTTGAATTGTTACAAAATCATAATATTGATTTCATTTCAATTACTGAGCACTTTGACACTTCCACTCCTATGGGAAGAGCCATGGTATATATAAGTTCTGTCTTTGCACAACTTGAAAGAGAGACAATTGCGGAAAGAATAAGAGACAACATGCTTGAACTCTCAAAACAAGGGAGATGGCTTGGAGGTCAAATGCCTTTAGGTTTTACTAGTGAAAAAGTTATTTATATGGATACAGAACTTAAAGAAAGATCATTTTATAGATTATCTCCTATAGAAAATGAGTTAAACTTAGTTAAAGTAATATTCTCTAAATATCTTAAATACAACTCTATAAGTATGGTTATAAACTATCTTTCTTCAATTGAAGCTAAAGGAAAAAATGGAGCTTCTTTTTCAAGTGTATCAGTAAATGATATTTTAAGAAATCCTGTTTATGTTATGTCTGATGAAAATGTAAAACAACATTTAATTAAGAAAGGACTTCAGTTTTGGGGAAAGCCTAATGGCAATGGTATTCTTATTTACAATAAAAGAACATCTAAATATAAAAACAAAAAAATATCTGAATGGATTGCATCTCCCTCTAATCATAATGGAATAATAAAATCAGAAACCTGGCTAAAAGTACAGCATTCCTTAGATAAGAATTCAAAAAGCACAAGACTTGGCACATCAAAAAAAGCATTATTATCAGGTGTTCTAAAGTGTGCAAAATGTGGTTCTACAATGAGAGTAAGCTATGGCAGAACTAGAAAAGATGGCACAAGAACTCATTATTATATATGCAGCAATAAAGCCCATAGTTTAGGCGTTAATTGCAATAATCCAAATGCTAATGGCCCCTTACTTGAAAAAGCTGTTTTAGAAAAAATATTAATTTATGATTCTGATATTTTAAAAAAGAATTTATTGTTAAGTTTATCTAATACTAAAGAAAATTCTACACTAACACTTTCTATTGATAATTTAAATAAAGAAATTAATAACTTATTAAATCAACTTTCTAAAACTACAAATGAAAATGTCCAAAACTTAATATTAGAAAAAGTAGAATCCTTAAGTAATAAAGCTAACAAACTAAAAGATTCCTTGATTCCTTCAAATACTTATAAAAACTTTGATATAGATTCTGTTATAGAAAAGTTTAGTAATATAGATAATTTATATTCTTTTATTTCTACTTCAGAGAATATGGATTTACATTTATATTTTAGAAATATGATTTGTAGACTTGTAAAAGAAGTTATATTTGATGGCAGTAATAATTCTGTTTATGTTGATGTTTGAAATAGTGCTGTCACACAATAGTAATTTAGAATGAATGATAAAATTCTAATATAATTTTTTAATGTAGTGTTTTAAAAGTCCATTAGGATTTTATCTTTAATTCTCTGATTGGTTCTTCCAAGTTGGGCAAATAATTCAATCACTTGTTAATTTTTAATTTTTGATTTCTAATTCTGTTGCAATTAAATAAATCATGCATGTTCATGACCTGGGAAATCAATATTTCTATGAGTTGATATTTTGTCTGTAAGTTTAATAAGTTCTCCTCCACCTAAAGCTATAAGCTCTTCTGAAGCTGTGTATCTTCCGTTATTTCTCATTATGCCACCAACATTACCTAGGCCTAATAACAAATCTGTTTTTTCATATATATGAACTTCTGCTCCTGCCTTTTTTGCGCTAATAGCTGCTGCACAGCCTGACCATCCTCCGCCTATTATAATAACTTTCATATAAACCTTCTCCCCTCAAAAATACTTCTTGGATCGCATTGAACTTTACAGAATCTCTTAACTTTGTGTCCAGCAAATCTAGCAGTACATGCTCCACAAACACCTTCACCACAACACATTTTAAAGTTATTACAGCAAGATAAAAGTATATCCTGTCTGCCTAATTCATCTAAATAATCAATAACCCCATAAGTCAATATATCCGCACCAGCTAAATGTATTAATTTTATATCCTTATCAATAATAGAATGTTTTATAATAAAACGTCCCTCTTCTGATAACTTACCTTTATCAAGAAGATTAGTTTCCTTAGGAGAAATATTATATTCCTTTAGATAATCTATAGCAAAATTCTCTTTAAAAGGACTTTTATCTATATATACATCAACTTCATTATTATTTTCCTTAAGCCTTCTTACTACAGGCATCATTGGTGCTAGGCCTATTCCTCTTGCTAATACTAAACAGTTATTAGATTTCTGCTTGGCTATACTATTAATTCCAAATACTCCATTCCAATATGGCCCTCTAATAACTATTTCATCATCTTTTTTAATTTCCCTTATCTTTTTAGTTTTTACGCCTCTTACTTCAATAACTACAGTTATTATATTTTCTTCTATATCAGACTTCATTATTGAAATAGGAACATCATAAAAATAGTTTTCATCAGTTCTGATAAAAATAAAACTTCCTGGTTTTGAAAGATCAATAGCTAATTTATGAGGTGCTTCAAACTTTATCATTAATAAATCTTTTTCTATATTAATATTGCTTAAAACCTTGCAAGGTATTGCCTTTCTACCTTCCTTTGCTTTTAATCCATTATTATAGTATTCCTGATAGACACAAACACCTTTCCAATTTAAGCAATCACAAAAACATTCCCCATGAAGCTGTGAACATAATATACATTCTCCTGATTCTGCAAGCTTGCAAGGACAATACTCAGTTCCACAATCAATGCAGTCTATCTTTTCTTTCACCATTAAGTACTCCTTATAGAAATTACTCCTTTATACTAGAATATTTTTGAAGATTTAAATTGTTACACCATTATCCATAAAATTCATTTCTATTCTTTAATAAAAGTTATATAATAAGGAGAGATATAGACAAAAAAGGAGAGATATAAATGGAAATTAGTAGAAATGACCTTTGTTGGTGCGGTAGTGGTAAGAAGTACAAAAAGTGTCACATAAACTTAGACGAAAAAATTGAATCTTACGCATTAAAAGGTTGTATCGTTCCTACAAGAGATATAATAAAAAATCAAGAACAAATTGAAGGAATTAAAGCTAGTTCTAAAATCAATACTGCTATTTTAGATTTAGTTGCTAAGAATATAAAGGCTGGTATGTCTACAGAAGAAATAGATAAATTAGTACATGACTACACTATAGAACAAGGTGCTATACCTGCTCCTCTTAATTTCGAAGGATTCCCTAAAAGCTGTTGTACATCTATAAATGATGAAGTATGTCACGGAATTCCAAGCAAAGACGTTATTTTACAAGAAGGAGATATTATTAATGTAGATGTATCTACTATATACAATGGATACTACTCTGATGCTTCAAGAATGTTTATGATTGGCGAAGTTCATCCTGATTTAAAGAGACTTGTAGAAGTTAGTAAAGAATGTCTTGACTTAGGTCTTAAGGCTGTTAAACCTTGGGGATTCTTAGGAGATGTATCTGCAGCTTGTCAAAAGCACGCTGAAGCAAATGGATACTCAGTAGTTAGAGAATTTGGGGGACATGGTGTAGGTTTAGAATTCCACGAAGAACCTTTTGTCCCACACGTAGGTGAAGAAGGTACTGATATGTTATTAGTTCCTGGTATGATATTTACTATAGAACCTATGATTAATATGGGTGAACCTGGTATATTTATAGATGCTGATAATGACTGGACTGCTCTTACTGAAGACGGTTATCCTTCAGCACAATGGGAGTATACTGTTTTAGTAACTGAAGATGGTGTAGAAGTTCTAACACACTAAAATTCATACACTAAAAGGCGAGTAATTTTTAATTACCCGCCTTTTATTATCAACCTTTAATCATCTAGTTTTTCTCTCATATCTTCATATATTAATCTCAATTTTCCCTAAAACACTCATATTAAATTTTTTAACATAAAGCCATAGTTTTTAACGTATTAAATCCAACAATACCGTCTTGATCTAATCCATGAGCTCTTTGAAACTCAACTGTTCCTTGGTATGATTGATTACCAAATATCCCGTCTGGTGTTAACCCTAATCT
>SVCL01000067.1 GCA_015058405.1 Clostridium sp. | reverse complement strand
TTAATTGTATAATTCTTATGTAAAATATTTGTTTTGTTCATGTAAATATTTTACTACAAATCCTAACTTCTTTGAGGTTAGGATTTAATTTTTTTCATAGAAAAAGGGCTTCACACTATTTTTTAGTGCGACAGCCCCTTTTATATAAAATATTTTTACTATTTAAATAATTTTTAATTACATAGAATATTGCAAATCTTATAAATACTTAACTTAAGCTTTTAAAATCAAACTCTCCATTATGATATTTACATATCATCCTTATCATTCTTTATTAACTTATCTGATATTATAAATCTTGGTCTTTGCTTTGTTTCATTATATATCTTCCCAATATATTCTCCTATTACTCCAAGAGATAGAAGCTGAATACCTCCAAGCATCCAAATTGATAATGTTAATGATGTCCATCCTGTTACTGTATTTCCCATACTCTTCATTACTATAGAATATATTAAAGCTATAAAACTAAAGAAACATATAAAGAAACCTAAACCAGTAACTATTCTTATAGGTTTAATGCTTAATGATGTTATTCCATCTAAAGCAAAAGTAATCATCTTCATTAATGGATATTTTGATTCTCCAGCAAATCTTTCATGACGTTCATATTCAACTATAGAATGTTTATATCCTACAAGTGGTACTAACCCTCTTAAAAATAAGTTAACTTCTCTAAATTGGCTTAACCCTTCTAAAGCACGTTTACTCATTAATCTATAATCTGCATGATTATATACTGTATCTGCTCCAAGCATATTCATAAATTTATAAAATCCTAAAGCAGTAGTTCTCTTAAAGAATGTATCAGTTTTACGAGAAGATCTTACTCCATAAACTACATCGCTGCCACTATAATATTCTGCAACAAATTTATCTATTACATCTATATCATCTTGTAAATCTGCATCTAAAGATATAGTCATATCAGCATATTCTTTAGCTGTCATAAGACCTGCTAATAAAGCATTTTGATGTCCCCTATTTCTAGAAAGATTAACTCCGCTAAATATATCATTTTTCTTATGTAACTCCTCTATTATAGTCCAAGTCTTATCCTTGGAACCATCATTTACAAATAATATCTTACTTTCATTACTTACTATGCCTTTTTCCATCATACTAGTTAACTTTTCTAGCAACCTTTTTGATGTCTCATGTAATACCTCTTCTTCGTTATAACAAGGTACTACTAGATACAATACTTCATTCATTAAAAAATTACCTCCACTCATATAAGTATATTTGTAAATTGCGCACTATCCTACATTATACCATCATTTAAACTAACTTACCTTATTTCTTTTCTCATAATAATTATTCTTTATAATACTATCTGCTATATCATAAGCCTCTTCTAACTTTTCCTTCTCATCTTGTGTAGGGTTTCCAACAACTATTCCACCTTTTATTACAGAAGCATCTCTATTTGTATTTAAAAGATTTCTTCCCATTGTAGTATTATTAGTATCTACCCCTAAAAGATAAGATACAGTTGGCATTACATCAATATGTCCTCCTACAGTATTAATTGTTTCCTTAGGTATATCTTTACCATAAACTATAAAAGGTATTTGTCTTTTATATTCTTGCCACCAATCTCCAGGTATATCACTTTCCTCTACATCCTCTGTATAATACTTATGAACTCCCCCGTGATCTCCATATATAACAACTATAGTATTATCCATAAGACCCTTTTCCTCTAACATATCTATAAATAATCCTATTTGCTTATCTGCATAATGTATAGCTTGGAAATATCCACCTAACCTATTAGAATCTAAATCTTTTGGTAAATCAAGATATCTGTATTCATCTTTTATATCAAAAGGTCCATGACTTGATAGAGTAGGTATAACTGAATAAAAAGGTTCTTTTAATGAAGCTAATTTATCTACATATTGAGTATAGAAACTTCTATCAGATAAACCAAAACCAACATATTCATCAATCTTATACTCATTTATATCCCAGCTACTTTTAAAGCCTAAACCAGCCTTATGAGCTTCAAGCCATCCCCAGTCTCCTCCTCTTTCTGCGTGAGTTGATACTGTAGTATAGCCATTTCTATTAAGTATTCTTGCAAATGAATTATATTTCACTTCAGGGTGAGTTAAAAATGTTACTGAATCTCCTAGAGTTAGCACTCCTGTATTAATCATAGCATCACAATCAATACTGTTAGCAGCATTATTTTGTTCATAAACATTACTAAAATATAAACCATTATTTATAAGCTTATTCATATTAGGAGTAATTTCTTGACCATAAATGCTTTGATTAATTACAAAGTTCTCTAAAGCTTCTATTTGAAGAAATACTACATTTTTGCCTTTTGCAATTCCCTTAAATTCATTATCAGGTAAGTTTTCATTATTCCATTCAAGCCATTTATCTATCTTGTCCATTTCTTCTTCATCTGTAGTTAAAGAAAGCTTTTGTAATGTTGTATATGCATCATAAGCAAAATCTCCTATTGGGGATCTCATTGCAACCCTTGTAGCAGGATTCCACGATGCCTCCCAATCCTCTTGAATAAATCTAATATCTGTTCCTGCGATTCTTTTTATATCAAATAAATAGTGCCATCCAAATGTAAGCATTAAACTACCTAATAGTCCAACAATTGCAGTCTTTATATATCTATTATTATCATACTTATCTGAACGTTTCATTAACAAATATATTATTATTGGTATATCTATAAAAAATAACAAATCAATCAAACTAGGATTAAATAAACTTTTTCCTAATGGATTAAATAAATCTGGATACGCTATATACTTAATTCCAAAGAAATATCCACTAGCTCTAAAAATCCAAAGATCTGCTACTAGAAGTATTGAATATATTGCATCCATTATAGTTAAATATATAAATTTTCCTTTTTCCTTAAAAAATAAACAAGGGAACATAAGAAAACATAACATAGCAAAATGCGGAACTATTACTGTATAGTCTATTGATAAACCATTAAAACTTCTTCCATCATTAGATGCTCCTATAAATATGAAAAATAAATTTTTTATATAAAATAAAATAAGAAACCCAATAAATACAGAAATTTTTTTGTTTATCTTAATATCAAACCTTTTTCTCATTTCTCTTCTCCTTCACTTTTATATACTGCTTTTTTAAGTTATCTAAACCAACCATTCCTAATATAATAAATACCCAACAAGCTATATACGAATATCTTGGTTGTGATTCAGTTATTAAATACATTGCCCCATATCCGCAAAGAATTAAGTAAAATAATTTAACCTCTGAATTTTCTTTTATAATATTTTTATTAAAAGTTCCAAGTAAAATCATTAACACTATAAAAACATAAAATATTTGTAATATTCCTGTTCCAGTTCCAGTTAAATTTAACTTTATTTCATCTTGTGGAACTTCTAATTGAGACCAGAAAACACCATCTAAATCACCTGAATTCCACTGTATAGAGAACTTTCTTATATAGAACCCTAATAATTTAACAGGTGGAGTTGTTGTTAATCTTTCCTTTATAATTTCCTTACTTTTCTCTTTCATAAGATCATAGTCATAATTACATTCTTTAGGAAGATCAGCATCTTCTTGATTCCATCTACCACCACTTTCATAATGAGTTCCCTTAAGAATATTTGTTATAGAAGGTTCACTTCCACTCCATAAAGGAAATTCAGTTATCTTAGTAAATTGTAATATAGAGCTTACACAAACTAATATTAATAAATATGGAATTGTAATAAATATCGCACTTTTAATCTTCTCTACTACACTTTCCTTTGTATACACACAAATATATATACAATACGCAATAACTACAATTAAAGCAACCATTCTAAATAAATTTCCTAATGAAAGTAATATTCCACAAGGAATAAGTAATAATTTATTTCTTTTATCTTTCAATACCAATAAAAAAATATATATACTACTTAAATAAAATGGAATAGCAATATTTTCTGTACAAAATACCCCTGTGTATGTTACTAATGGTGGAAATATTGCAGCTATAACCATAGAATATAACCCATACTTTTTATTTTCAAATAACTTAGCTACTATTAAGTAAATTAAATAAACAACTAATACTCCTAATACTAAATTTACTATCTTCATAGCAATTAAATTACTAACAGGAAATAACTTTTGCATCATAGCCATATATAGTACCATAACTGTTAAATGAGGAAACCTTGCTATATATCCAGTTCCCCAGAACATGTCTGTATTACCCTCCAATAGGCTTTTAGCACCTTCATAAATGGTTTTAAAGTCCGAAGTAGGTACACTATTTATATTTAATATCCATAAAACTCTAAATATAAATCCTATTCCTAAAATACTAATTATCTTATTCTTACTTGAAATATTGGAGTTTATGATTTTTATTCCTCCAAAGATAGCTGCTACATACATTATTAAAGTTATAATAGTATTAGCATTTATAGTTGTTAAGCTTACAGATATAGTTCCAAAGCTAACAAAAGCTAATATCACTAATAATACCTTTAATATTGATAGCATAAATCCAGTTAAAAACTTACTCACTTTGTTCCCCCCTGCATTTTTTAATAATTTGTTTAATTAAATTAATTCCTACTGTAGACATTAGTATAAATATCCAGCATACTACAAAACCATATCTTGCTTGATTTTCACTGACTAAATATAGTATCACATATCCGCAGAATATATAATAAATAATAGCTATTGACCTATTTTTTATTATTTCTTTTATATTTAAAAGACCTATATAACTTAATAGTATAAGTGCCACACAAAAACATTGACTAAACCATATGCCTTTATCACTAAACCTTAACAACATATCTTCATCACTTAATCCATGTTCTGCCCAATATGATCCTGAAAAATCTCCTATTGTCCATTGGCTAACAAACTTATACTTAAAAAATTCTATTAATTCATCTGGAGATGTTTCTGTTAATCTTTCTTCTATAATTTCTTTACATGCCTCTTCTATCTTTTCATAATCAAAATTATAATTATCTGGAATCTTTGCATCTTCTTCGTTCCATTTACCTTTATGCTCTATATTTAATCCCTTTACTATATTAGTTACTGAGGGCTCTCTACCTTTCCATAACTGATATTCTATAACTCCTGTATTATGTAGAATAACACTTACTAATCCAAAAGGAATTATAAAACCTAATATAACAATTACTATACAGATAAATTTCCTCTTAATACTTTCCTTATAAGAAACTATTAAAAATAAAACAAATGCAACCATTATTATTGCAGCAACTTTTCTAAATAAATTTCCTACAGATATAAAAGCTGATGCCAAAAATAAATACTTCCAATTTCTTTTATTATTAACAACTAAAATAAAATAATAAACACCTAATAAAAATAATGGTATTGCTAAGTTCTCTGTTGTATATATAGCTGTATAAAGAATTAATGGAGGATATAATGCAGTAATTGCTGATGCTATCTTAGCTTCTAATTCATTATTAAATATCTCTTTTACTATGTAATAAACTATTACTATATTACAAGTTGATGCTACTACATTAAAAAACTTTATAGCTAATAATGGACTTGGAAAAATAAATTGTATTAATGCAAAATATAATGTTGGAATAGTTATATGAGGAAATCTTGCTATATATCCAGTTCCCCATAAGTTTGAAAAATCTCCATTTAATATATTAGTACCTGTCGAATACATTATGGCAAAATCTGACACAGGTCTGCTATCAATAGAAAATGCATATATAATTCTAAGTAAAAAACCTATTCCTAAAATGACTCCTAAAGTTACTCTTTTAGAGACCCGCCTTTTATCCATCCAATATACACCAAATATCGCTACTAGACTTAAAAATATAAATACAAAATCTATTACTTGCTTATTATTTTTATAATCCTCTAATTGCTTGTAACTTCCCTTAACTAATAGTGACATCAAAAATAATAAAGCTAATATTACAAAAGTAATAAAATATTTATGTATAGCTATATTATTTATAATCTTTCTTTGAATTTTATTATCCATATTGAAAATACCTTTCTTTATTTATGCCCAAAATTCATTATACCATTCTTTCTATTATAGTGTTTTTATAATTTATTAAAATCTCCTTAATATAATAATTACAAATTTAAAAAAATCCTTAATGTTGCTTATTTAAAACTTTTTTCCTAAATATATAAATTTTATATGTTATAATATTTATAATTTATCTTAGGAGGAACACCATGAAATTTACCAAAAAAAAATTTTTTATCATACTCGGAATAATTGTTTTTATCCTATTTTGTTATGGTATAGTTTTTTACTTTAGTTTCTTTCAAGACGAAGTAGTCGTAAAAAAACAAAAAGTAATTTCATCGCAAATACCTGATACAAACTTCTCAAGTTTCTATAACCCTAAATACAACTTTTCTGAATTACCTTATAGTGAAATTAAAGGTGTTAAACTAAATATCTTAGGAAAAGACTTACCAGAAATATCAATCCTTGAAAAATCCCAAAGATACTATATCCCTTTAAATAATATTTGTGAGATATTAAATTTTAGTTTAACAGAAGATACATTAAATAATACTTTAATCTTAACTGATAGTACTAATAAAACTTATAGATTAAATAATAATTCATGTACTATAGGTGATTATAATTATCCTCTAAGAGGAAATTTAATCAAACATAATAATTTAACTTTTATTTCTTTATCTGATATTGAATATATTTTTAATCTTACAGCAGTTTTTAATTTTGATAAAAATATGATTTCATTAATTGATTCATTATCTAAAGAAAAATATACACATAATGAATTAAAAGATGGTACTGCTGCTTTATTAAGGCTTGAAGATTTTTCAGCTGATAATACTATGTTAAATTCAGAAACTCAAATAAAGTTTAAAATTATAGGCAACTTTTTAAAATCAAATAATATAAGATATCATATAGCTTGGGTACCTAGATATAAATGCCCTTCTGAAAATATAGATAATGATTTATTAGTTAATCATAATATAAAAAATGTTGGTTTTATAAATTTACTTGACTACTTAATTAATTCAGGTGCCGAAATTGGGTTACATGGATATACTCATCAATATAAGGACAGTACAAGCCTTAGTGGTACTGAATTATCTAGTTCAATAAATAACACCGAAGAAGCTACACGTGAAGTAGTAGAAAATGCTATAGATACTGCCACAGCATTAAATATTCCATATACTTTCTTTGAAAGTTCACATTATAAAGCTACAAGAAAAGAAAAGAAAATTATATCTGAATATGTTAAGTATTTATATGAACCAATGAGTTATCTTATATATACCAAACTACAAAAATTAAATAATAATTTATATATTCCAACACCTTTAGGTTATGTTAAAGATCTAGATATATCATATATACAACATGAATTAAAAGATCCTAGACCTGGTGAATTAGCAAGCTTATTCTACCACACAATTAAGGAATTAGATTTTATAAACTTTAATATTAATAAGAATGTAATAGAAGCAAATTATTCTACGGATTCACCTTTACAACAAATAGTACAATTAATTAATGAATATAATTATTCTACAATTCATGTTAGTGACTTTAAATAAGAAAAGACACTGTTTCCTATTTAGAAACAGTGTCTTTTTTCACTCTACTTCTTATCTTATTTTTTATACCAATACAAATTCCTGCAAATACTCCACCTGATGTATCAACTAATACATCTCTAAAAGCTGGTCCTCTTCCTGGAACAAAAGATTGATGAAATTCATCTGAAGAAGCATATATAAATACAAATGCTATAACTAATATCATAGATTTTTTATCTTGATAATATAATTTTATAGTTCTATATGAAAGAACAAATAAAATAAAATATTCAGTAAAATGTGCTGCTTTCCTAACAATAAAAGTAGATAATTCACCAAATTGTCCATTAATATCTATTCCTAAAGAAGAAAAAATTAATATTACAAATCTACTTTGTTCACTAGAATTCTCACCATTTTGTTGAGACATTATAAAAATAACTGCCATCCACAAAATAAGTAATCCCCATCGTATTACTTTTTCTTTTTTGTTTTTCATTATAAGCTCCTCTTTACATACACTAGTAAAATGGTCATACTATTTATTTTCAACTATATATTTATTGATATATGCTAATGATTCTTCTAAAACGTCTTGTCCTCTTTCCATTGCTTCTACCTTGACTTCTAAATTGCATATTCTTTGGTCAACTTGATACATTAATTCTTTTACCTCATGTAATAGCTTTGCTTCATATGATACTTGTATACCGTCAGAATCGATATATACCTTTTCTGGTGGTGCTCCACATTCGGTACACTTTGCATATATGCCCTGCTTTTCTACATCCTTAAAAAGCTTAAATGTATCATTATTACAATTTGAACAATTGGAAAGAATAATAAAATCATAATAACTTATATCAAATAAATATTTTGTCCCACAATCTTTACATGTAACTTGTAGTTTATTATCTATAGTCTCAATAAAGAATTTATTTCCACAACAACCTTCCTTTTGACACACAACTGTCCTTATCATATATCAGCACTCCTTCATAAAAATAAAATCTCTCTATTTATGTCTATGATTTTTATATGCTTATATATAATAAATTATTCCTAATAAAATTATATACTACTTATTAAATGCTTCAATTTCTAATTCTATTAGCTTAATCTTACTGTCTATATTTTCTGTATTTTTTCCTGCAAGTAAAATTTGTCTTTTTTCTAATTTTAATTCCTTTAGTTCTTTTTCTAACTCTTCTATCCTACGCACTAAAATACTCTCCATTCCTAAGACATTTTTTTATCAGCATATGTCCTACACAAAATATACTTATATAAATTATAATTTATTTTATGCTTATAGTATTAATTATATAAAATTTATATTATATTGTACATAATTATAAATAGTAAAATTACTACATTTATCACCATATTTTATAATAATCCTTATATATATAATTTACAATAAATTTTACAAATATTATAGGTACAAAAAATAAAAAGCTATGAATAAATTCATAGCTTTTCTCATGGTGGAGATAAAGAGATTCGAACTCTTGACCCCCTGCGTGCAAGGCAGGTGCTCTCCCAACTGAGCTATACCCCCAAGTGGTGGACCTTCAGGGACTCGAACCCCGGACCTACCGGTTATGAGCCGGTTGCTCTAACCAACTGAGCTAAAGATCCTTTACCT
>SVCL01000066.1 GCA_015058405.1 Clostridium sp. | reverse complement strand
TACTGTTGTATTCTTTTTTTGCATATTGTAATATGCCTGGATTTGTTATTTCTCTAGCTTCTAAAGCTGTTCCTACTTTAGGAATGACATTACCATAAGTGTTTAGTAAATTAGCATTTGATGGAACAGATGCAGCACTTGCACTTACTCCAGAAGCTAATGCTGTGGATACAGCTAAAACAGCTGATACAGCAATACTTACTATTTTTTTCATAAAAATTTCCCCCTTATTATATCTATAACAACTCAATCTCGGTATATTAACCCAATCTAAATTATCTAATTAGATCAAAACACCATTATTGATTTGCTGTCTTTTGTAGATTCATCAACATACATTTGTATCATTTTTATCATGGCTAGTATATCTCTATATCCCATATGAGCTGAATTTGTTGTGTATAATATTTAACTTTTTATCTATAATATGAAGTAGCATTCCTTAGTTATTTGTTGGCTCAAGGTACCACATCTGATTATCATTTCCACCAAAACTCCATTGACATACATTTGTACCATCAGAAGTTCCAAAGTTATAATCATCTAATACCTTATTTAAATTACTTGCTTTAGTGGATATGAAATATGCACCATTTTCTGAGGAAGCTCTAAGCACAAATTGTTGAGCATTGCCTGAATATGCATTATAAATAATCATATTAGCACCATCTTTATCTTCTCCTCCACTTACATCAAGCATGAAGTTTCCAGTAGCGCTTTTTAAAGTCACATATCCTCCACCTAAATTTTGTAGATACCATTTTTGCCCCTTAGCTCCATTACCAGTTCTTAACTCTACATTTTGACCTGCTTTTCCATAGTTATCTTTAACTTGTAAATACTTTTGAGCATGTTTGTTCTTAATATAATACCATCCATCATTTAATGTAACTGTACTTCCTGGTGTTGGTGTTGGATTTGGTGTTGGCGTTGGATCTGGTGTTGGTTGTGGTTCTGCTTTTCCTGTAGAAAACTGCCAAGTATCTATCATACAATCATTAGAAGCTACAAAGAATAATTTCTTTGTTCCACTTACATTTGATATATCTGTTGAGATATTTCTAAAATTATAGTTGCTTCCTGTATTTGGAACAGGAACATAACCAACAACTGGCCCTGATGGACTATCTGTGCAAATCTTAATAGTAGCTCCTGAACGAGATGCAGCTCTTACTGAAATAGAAGCAACTCCTGAATTAAAGTTTACATTTGATACTCCTACCCAGTCTCCCCTATTCATTTCAACTGTAGTATTTCCTTGTCCTATAGTTTTAATACCACCTTGCCAAGCCATATTAGATAATCTATTAGATATATATGGATTTACATTTTCTAATTGTCTAACTCCTGAAAGTGTTCCTTTAGTTTCATATATTTGTCCATTACCAACATTTACTTCATCTACATGTGTATTTCTATATCCTTTATTTGTACCCATCTTATTTTCTAGCCATTGTGAATGATAGAAAATATAGTTTTTACCTTTAAAAGGCATAATTGTATGATGGTTATTTCCTGTACATCCAAAGAATTTTCCTGGATTATCTAAAACTTTTCCTTTATAAGTCCAAGGTCCCATAGGACTATTGCTTGTCATATATGCAATTACAGCTATTTCTGGAGCCCATTTATTAGGTCTAGAGTCCCAGTTAGTGCAATAACTATAGTAGTAAGTATTTCCTATTTTATTAATTCCTGAATCTTCAAACATATATGGTGCATCTATAGTTTGAGGTGTACCAGCAAGGCTTGTCATATCATTTCCTAACTTAACTACTCTTGCAGTTTTTGGATTTGCTGCTTGTCCATTAGGTACTCCTCCACCAAAATACAAATAACCAGTTCCATCACTATCAACTAATACAGCTGGATCAAATAGCCAAGTTACATTTTGACAATTAGCAGTTGATCTACTTATTAGTGGATGTCCAATTGGATCTACCCATGGTCCTGTAGGTGAATCACTAGTTAACACACCTATTCCATTTGCATTATTTGCAAAATACAAGAAGAACTTTTCTTTTCCATTTATTTTCTTATGACAAGCAGTTGGAGCCCATGAACAGCCTGCCCATTTTGCAGCTCCACCATTACCTGCAGCATTAATTGAGCCATGATCTGTCCAGTTTACCATATCACTAGAAGACATACAATTAAGTGTTTTTATATTTGCATAAGTATTATCTGTTACTTGACCATTTTTATACATATATTCATCATTAGTTGTGTACACATATACTCTTCCGTTATACTCCATAACTCCAGGATCTGCTGTAAACCTTTGAGTCATACAAGGATTTCCTTGGTTTAAATCCTTATATCCTTTAGCCAAAGAAATTGAATTAAACTCAGAAGCATAAGCCCCCGAATTAGCTGTTACTGCACTTACACTATTAATTGAAGTAAATTCTGTAAAGCTAAATGCAATTCCTACAGCTAGAAGTAATGTTACTAACCTCTTTTTTACCATAATATCCTCTCCTTTTATTTTTTATGTGAAAGGTTAAAATATAAAGTTAAACTCTATATAACCAATCATACAAAACCAATCCCATATCCAAAAAAGTCTACCCCTACTTTACCACTTATTATTTTACAAAATATTCTTTATATTTGAATAATAATACATTTTATGCCATTTAGATAGTTACGTAAGTAATTAATTTACATATTACTTTAGTAATATATTGCCTATCTTGCGAGAATGTTATAATATATATAGGATTATTAATTTTAGGGGAAGGTTTTAATTAATGTTCAGAAAATTTCTACTTTTTTTTAAGTATTTTTCATTAATTTCTGTTTTAATTCATATTTTTTATTCAAATTCAACTGTAATTATCACATATAATTACTTTTGGGTTTTCACAATTTTATTCTTAATGACAAATGATTTAATTCGTAGAAATAAGTTAAACATAAATACTAATATGTATTATTTGTCTTTGCTAATTGAGATGTTAATTACGATAATTATTCGTTATATCTTTATGATAGATGAAACCATTCCTTTGCTCATTTTTCCTATAATAGAAATACTAGAACTCAAAGGAGTATATTTTATATTTTTTATTGTATTACATGCATTATCTTATGTAATATTATTAACTATACATATAGGAATTCCAAATAACTTTGTAAGTCTTTCAGCATACATAACTACTATACTAAGTTATATTTGTTTAATATTTACATCTTATTCATGTGTTATAATAAAAAGGGAAAAAGAAAATATAAAAGAATTAAATATTAACTTAAAATTAGCGAACAAAAAACTTCAACAATATTTAATTGAAATAAAAGATTTAACAGCTTCTAAAGAAAGAAATTTACTTGCTCAAGAATTGCACGATACTTTAGGTCACACATTATTGTCTCTAAATATGCATCTAGAATTTGCAAGAAAAATCTTTGAAAATAACCCAAATAGAGTTAAAGAAGTATTATTAAAATGTGAGGAAATAACAATGACAAGCATTAATAATTTAAAAGAATCTGTTGACTTACTTAAAAAAGATCGTAAAATAAAGTATTTTACTACTTCAATTAAAGAAATGATTAATAATTTTAGCATACTTGATAATATAAAAATTGATTATATATCAAATGAAAATTTAGATAATTTAAATGATGATATAAAGACTGCTCTATATAAAACTATTAAGGAATCTATAACTAATAGTATAAAACATGGACATTCTACAAAAATTATTATACAAATTATTAAATATAATAACAGTTTACACCTTACAGTTACTAATGATGGAATTAAATGTGCCAAAATCATAAAATCTAATGGTCTACTAGGAATTGAAAAAAGAATTTTTTCCTTAAATGGAACAGTAAGTTACTTTAGTAATGTTCAATTCGGATTTGGTATAAAGGTTTGTATCCCAATACTAATGGAGGAATTATAAAAATGATAAACATAATAATAGCTGATGATAAGAAATTGGTTCGAGATGGGCTTAAAATGCTTTTAAGCTTATATGAAGAAATTAACGTAATTAATGAAGCAGAAAATGGTATGGAACTAATTACAACTTTAAATAAAGTTACACCAGATATAGTTCTTATGGATGTAAGAATGCCCTTAATGAATGGTATAGAAGCTACCAAAATTATTAAAAATTCACATAAAAATGTAAAGGTAATCATCCTTACTTCTTTTATTGATGATGATTTTATATTCGATTCATTAAAAAACGGAGCTGACGGATATCTTCTAAAGGATGCAGGCTCTGAATATTTATACAATGCTATAAAATCTGTTTATAACGGCGAGATGTTCTTAGATCCTAAAGTGACATCTAAGGTTGTTAATGCTTTTAATTTTATAACTCAAAAAAATAACAAAAAAGTGAATCAAATAACTATAAACTTAAATTTACTTACTCCAAGAGAAAAAGAAGTTGCAAAATTAGTTGCAGAAGGAAAAAATAATAAAGAAATCTGTAAAGCTCTGTTTTTAACTGAAGGCACTGTTAAAAATTACGTTACAAAAATACTAGATAAATTAAACTTGAAAAGCAGAACCGAGTTGGCTGTTCTAGTTAATAAAACTTTATAAATGAACTTTTTAAATGGACAAGTATCAAGTATAATGATACATGTTCAATAGTATATACATATTATTAAACATGTATCATTAATTACTTTTCTTTTTTCTTTTTAAATTCAAACCTTAATTAAAATTTATCAAGCTTTATTTTTTGATTCTTCAATTTCCATTTCTCTGGCTAAATCTCTCATATCTCTTGCTTACATACTGGACACTTAACTTTCTTATCATATAATAAGTCCTTAATTTCAACCTTTACCTCTTTTGCTTTTATATCCTTGACTTTCTTTTCTTCTCTTGCATACAATTCTACATTATCAACATTATTAAATCCTAAAGATTTTAAAGAAGAAAAAATCTTATTAAACATAAAAATACCTTACCATTCTCTTTAATTTCTCTATTATTCTTTTTATCCCTAAAAATAATATATTTTCTAACAAGTTTCTATTTTTTATCAATTATTGCAATTTTCAGATCAGATAAATAAATATGCTTAATCTCAGAAGATATCGATATCTTTCTATTAAAATTTTTTAATATTACTGCATTTGATTTACTATCAAATAAAATATAAGCAAATCCAAAATCCTCATTAATATATTCGACCGGTACCATAAAAACCTTATCATTTTTTAAAATATAAGGTAAATAACATATAATTATATTCATTATATTTTTACAGCTCCCCATTTTAATTATAGCATTAATGTTTATTTCTTTCTCTATTTTATTAACAATTAACTCTAAATTTCCTTCTAATTCACTTAAAATCCTTATTTCTCTTGTAATATTTTCGTTTAAAAGCATTTTTTGTATACTTATTTCAGGATTTATTTTAATCAAATTTTCTTCTTCAACAAATTCATTTTCAAACAATAGATAATCACATTTAAAACTTTGAAAGTTTTCAACCTTATATCCTACAACCTCTCCAGTAGATCTAACTTTGTAGTATAAAACTATAGTCTGATAATACTCACTATCTTCTGAAATAACAACTTCAAAGTCATCTAAACTAATATTATAAGAATTCTTAGGATTCATAGATATAGTTAAATTACTAGTACCATTCCATCTATATTGAATAAAAACTTCCGTATACCTTAAAAGAGGCTCTCTTGTATTCATAAATTCTAATATACAAGAAAAATCAGAATAATTTCCCATCTTAAATATATAATATTCTGCTATTTTCATATAATATTCTTTACTTTTGAGTACCACTGTACTTGTTTCAAAGGGTCTATTTAATACATATTGATTATGAGGATTGCCTCCACCATTATGATTCGCAGTATTTAATATGGTTACTTCTTCAGTTATATTGTTCATTTTCAATTCGCTCCATAAATTCTTCTATAAATTTTTTAGTTTTCTCTCTTCCTTTATAAAAAGGATCATAGCTACCTGTCCCATTGCCTTCCCAAATAAAATACCCATTAATAAAATCTACAAGTTCTAAAGTAGGTAAGGCAATCTTATAATATACAGTTTGAGCATCATTATCCAGAGTACTCTTCAATGCAGACTCACCTGGATTTGCTAATCTATCTTTATATGGCTGACAACCACATTCTAGTATAAATAAAGGTTTATTATATCTTTTAGTTAGCCCTTCAAGATAACGAAGATTAGCACCTAACGAAAAATTATCAAAAAAATTACTATAAAGAACTTTATTATAATCCTCCCTGTAACATATAGAAGGATATATATTACACCCTATAACATCTAATTTATCCAAAAATTTTATATTAACTATTTCATATAATTGAGGAGACATAGTAATAAGGCCTGAATATACTTTTCTTACATTCTGTATAACATCTACCCAAAAATCTGTATATTTAGAAGATGTAAGTTCTCCTGCCTCGTTACTTATAGAAATAATAGTAAAATCATAGTCTTGCAAATCTATAATAAGTTTTTCTAAAAATACCTTATACATATTTAAATAGGATTCACTTTCTAATTCTTGAAAGTTAGATACATGAGCAACCTTCAGTAAAAGGTGTTTCCATGAATACTTCTTTATTTCATCCAATATTTCCTTACATTTTTTTAAATATTCGTTGTAATCTGTATTTTTATTAATAAAATCATACTTAAAACTAAATTGAATACTGTTAAATCCTATATTGTATATAACTGGAATATGACTCTTTATTGTATCAATTTCCTTTAAAGTAACATCTTCCATTATATATACTGCCATACCTCTTGTCTTATCTTTATTAAATAAAACTTTACTTTCTATATTTTTTACCCTCTTTTCATTATAATTCTATAACCAACAACATATATTAAATGCATCTAAAGTCTTATAATCTATAATATGACTTTTTTATAATATTGTTGATTACTTATATTTTGTTAATATTCACCTTAAAAGCACAAATTATTTATTTAATATAATAAAACCTTCAACTTCATAAATTCAATCAAATATTTTTTTGTAAATCTTTTAATTTGACATAAAACTGTAACAAATGAAGTTTAAAATTAATATCATAAAGTAGTTATAAAACATTATTATTTCCCCTAAAAATAATAAATAAAGTAAGCAATGGTTCCCCCTTTTTAACCATTGCTTTTTTAATGCCTAGAAAAGTATAAAATCAGAAAAAGTAGGAAAGCTGATATCTACAGGGTTTAAAGGTATCAAGGAAGCTAAGGCATTAAAAAATAATTATAGTGCCGCAAAAGAACCAAAAAGAAAAATAATTAAAATGTATTTTTATTATAAAGTCCCAATATGTTATAATTACCTGTAAAATATATTATTTAAAATAGGGCGGTAAAGAATGAAAGAAACAATACTTACAGTAAAAAAAGAATATATAAATAAATATAAAAATGGCTATCCTCTAATTTTAGAAGAAGCTTTAAAAGATACTAGTATTTTAAAAAATGAAGGACAAATAGTAACACTTGTAGATAATCATAATTCTTTTTTAGGAAAAGGTTATTATGGTAAACAAAACAAAGGTTGCGGATGGATATTAAGTAATGGTAGAAAGAGTAACTTTGATGAAAAATTCTTCTACGATAAGCTAAGAAATGCATTTTCTAAAAGAATGAAACTATATCATTCAAAAGACACTACTGCTTTTAGAGTATTTAATGGTGAAGGTGACGGTATTGGCGGACTTACTATTGATTACTTTGATGAATATTACCTAATCACTTGGTATAGTAGAGGTGTTTACATATTTAAAGATATGATAATAAAGGCCATAAAAAATCTTGTATCCTTTGAAGGAATCTATGAAAAGAAAAGATTTGATAATAACGGTATGGTTATAGACGAAGATAGCTTTTATATAGGAAGAAAAGCGCCAGAACCACTTATAGTTAAAGAAAATAATGTTAACTTTGCTATTTACTTGAATGATGGTGCCATGGTAGGAGTTTTCTTAGACCAAAAAGATGTTAGAAAAGCTATTAAAACTAAATATGCAAAAGGTAAAAAAGTCTTAAATACATTTTCATATACAGGTGCTTTTTCAATGGCTGCAGCAAAAGGTGGCGCTCATACAACAAGTGTAGATTTAGCAAGCAGAAGTTTAGAAAAAACTCGTGAAAACTTTACTATAAATAATATCGATCCAAATAAACATGATATTATTGTTGAAGATATATTTTTATATTTTAAAGAAGCAAAAAAGAATAAAACAAAGTTTGATATGGTAATTCTTGATCCTCCAAGCTTTGCTACATCAAAAGAAAATAGATTTAGTGCAGCAAAAGATTATACTAATCTTTTAAAACTTGCTATAGATGTAACTGAAGAAAATGGTATAATTGTTGCTTCTACTAACTGTGCTACATTTAATATGGATAAATTCAAGAAATTCGTAGATACTGCTTTTGAAGAAAGTAATATTGGATATCAAATATTAGAAGAATATAGTCTACCAACTGACTTTAGAGTAAATGAAAAGTTCCCAGAGGGAAATTATTTAAAAGTTCTATTTATAAAAAGGTTATAGATAACATCATAAAAGACACATATAAATTAGCACTTTAACGGCTATTTATATGTGTCTTTTTTCTAATGTAAATAATTCAATAAATTATTGATTATTTTTCTATAAATCCATATACATCATCAATTGCACCAACAATAATAATTCTTCTTTTAATTTGTTCATATTGTGAACCTTCAATGTCTTTTGCATAAGTGTATATCCTACACTATAATTTAATACTTTTACATTATCTACAGATATAGCTTCAGTTAATGATTTTACTAATTGAGATTTATAAACATTACCAGCATAACCGTACATTTTAGCATTAGGTGCAACTCCTAATATTCCTTTATTATAAGCAGTAGTACATTTAATTCTATTTTTTGTAGTATTATTTATATTTTTTACATTTTTGTAAAATGACAAAAAATATTTAAATATAAATAAAATTAATCTTTTTATATTTATCTTAATTTACTTACATTACTTATCTAGCATATAGCTTTTATGAAGTATAATTCATATACAAACTATAAATTTGACATATAAATGACACAATTATAAGTTACTATGAATGTGGTAGATATAAACACAATAAAAAAAACAATGGCTTTCTCTTTTGTGCCATTGTTTTTTTATTTCATATACTAAATATAAACTTTTCAACTTAATCACAACTAGCCAGCTTTTTCTTTTTTATACGAACATAAGTAAATATATACATTAATATTCCTATAATTAAAGTAATTACTCCACTTGTAAGCATCCATATAATCTCTTTTCTAATAACATCAGAAACAAATGCTTTCAAATAAGGTATATATATAATAACATTATTATAAAAACCAGATATATATCCACTAATAAATATTAAACTTAATATAATTCCTGTAGCTATTATACTTCTACAAATCCACCTTAATCCAATTCTTATATTTCTAAACCACAATAAAATAATAGCATCTATTATAGCTAATATTGGTACAAAAAATAACCAATATGTATTAGTATTAAACTTTCCCAAAATACTAGAAAGAATGCCTATTTTACTAGATTTAATTATAATATCACTATTTATTATTTCTAGTTCACCTTTTATTATTTGATTCATAGATTGCTTTAAACTTTCAATATCTTTAAGTAACTTATCATTAATTTCCACAGAATTATCTTTAAAATACTTATCTATTCTTTCATAAATATTATCTACATACATATCTGCATTAACTGATGTAACTTTATTTTCACCTGTACCCAAATACTCCACTATACTTAATACATAATTATCTACCTTTTCGTATACATCATCCTTTGTTATGACACCCTCTAAAATATCATCAGGTAAATTATTAACTGTTAATGCAAACCTTAAATTATCATTAATAGTTGTAAAGATTTGCTCTTCACATCCTTTATTATGAAGTATATTTAGGTATGTTTCGGGGTTTATAAATACAAACCTAATAAAAGAAGCACTAATTGCTACTATTAATAGTAACATCAATATTACTCCTAAAAAGAAGCTAATTATATTTTTTCCTTTTCTTTTCATACTTACTCCTTAAATTAATTAACTTCAATAAAGCTACACCTAAATACTATCCTATATGGTGAACTACCTATATAAGAAAATGGGTAGCAAGTATATAAAGTCAACATTTCTTTATCAGATACTTGAAGAGGGGAAGCATCATTAAGATCTTTTATTATTTTAATTTCATCTACCTTATATTTATAAGTTCCATATTTTGTTTCAATCTCTACATTATCATTTACCTGTACATTTTCTAATGGTCTAAAAGCAGTATTTCTATGAGCACATAATATACAGTTACCACCTTCCCCTGGTAAAGTACTTCCAGAATAATGGCCTATTTTATTTCTAAGTTCCTCTTCTGAATCTCCATGAGCAATTTCTTCATATAAATTAACACTGTCTATTTTAAGTTTTGCAAATACTTCTCCAATCTCTGGTCTTACAACTTCATGATTATTTACTGTATATTTTATGGCTGCAATATTTACAACTGGTTTAACAAATAGAGCTCTTCCTATATCCAAGCTATCATTTATTATGTTCCAACTTGTAGATAAAACTATTATTACTCCCACACATAACATTAATATAGGGAATAATAACATATTCCCTATACCTTTTAATAATATGAGAGCATTATTCAACACCCTTTTCATACTTTTCCTCTAATTCATGCAAGCTTTTCTTTTTCTTAAAACTAATATAACTCCTGAAACACAAATTAAACTTGCACCTGCAAATAGTAAGTTTTCTGTATTTGTAGCAGTCTTGCTATATGCCCCACCTGATACTGCTCGATATTTCTTAGCAGTTGATCCTGACTTAGCTGGTGTTGTAGATGTAGATTTATTAGTAGAAGCTGAAAAACTTACTGCATCTGATATTATTTGGCTAATTAGATTGAGATTAACATTATTTGCATTCTCTGTTGTTAACACTAATAATATCGAACCGTTACTCTTTGATAATACAAGTGTAGATAGTCCATTAGAATTTTTACCAAAACTAACATTTAATCCTACAACTGCTGCTGCGTTTTGTGCTATTGTCTTCAATTGCAATTTTTTCTCTGCTGATAAAAGATTTAAGTTGCTTTGACCACCTGCAACTCCTTCTGCCTGTCTTACATAACCTTGTAATTGACTTTCTTGGCTAGATGTAATAGTGATACATTGTAAATACTCAATCATATTTGCTATATAACTTTCTGCAATTCCTAATGATCTCATATCAGAGGCCACTTGATCAGCATTAACACTTGCAAATGCATTTGTTATCATTAGGCAACTCATTACTAAAGTAAATACAATCCCCTTAAAAAATTTTCTCATAAATTCACCTCATACATATAATTCTTTAATATATTATTAACTTAACTAAAGCAATATTCCAAATAGTATTATTTTTTTATTTATTATATCTACATATTACATATTTTTATGAATGTTTCTTATTTCTCTTCTAATAAATTAATTTTATTCTCTCGATTTTAATGCCTCTGTCATACTTATCTTTTTTATTCTTTTAACATTCATATAATTGATTAAAGCGTAAGAAAATACTCCTATTATTATTATTAAAATATAAACATAAGATGGAATAACTATCTCTAGATATCCACTAGTTTTAACAAAAGCTATATCCATACATGCTTTAGCAGAATACTCCTCTAAAGGAAGTCCTATAATTAATGATAAAATAACAACTATTGTTGTAGAATTTAAATACAATTTTCTTATTTCTTCATCATCATAGCCAAATACCTTCATATAAGACATATATAAAGCATTCTTATCCATAACAATCTTAATCATAATATACATAAGAGAAATATATACAAGAACAGCTACAATAATGCATACTATATTAATTTCACCAAAACTTAAAAGCATTTGGTTACCTAACTTTGTCATATCTTCTGGAATTATAACTGTAAGTTGATTTTCCTTTTCTATTTCTAATTTTTCATTAGAAAAATATCCATTAAAATAATTACTATCGTATCCTAAAAGTTTATTAAGTTCTTCTTTACTCATAAACACCGCAAGACCTGCCGAATATTCATAACTTCCTACTATCTTTAGGGTATATTCATCACCTGTATATGAATTTTTAAAATTAATATTATCTCCTATATTAACTTTTAATTTTTTCATTAAATTATTAGAAATATATATTTCTTTTTCTTTTGTTTCTATTTTATTATTTTTTAAAAATTTTGAATTTTCCTTAACACCAAAAAAAGATATATCAAGATCTTTATCTGCTAACTTATAATATGTTTTTAAATTAATAGTTGTAAATTCCTCTGCATCCCCTTCTACCTTTTCAGGTGTCTTCAATATATATTCATAATTTGCTATACATGATTTATTTATATCATCTATATATTTGTTAATAATTGGCTTAATGCATAATCCATATAAAAGTATCAAACTACCTATAAAAATACCAACAAACAACATAAAATAACTTGCTCTATTTTGTAATATCACTCTAATCCTAAATCTTTTTATAAAACTTACATTAGGTAATTTAATGGCCTTCCTATTTGAATGTCTTTTTAAATCTTTTCTTAAAAATTTAAGAGGAGATAAAGATAACTTTTTTGAAATAATAACAATATTAATTATTATCATAATGCCTAATGGAATAACAGTTGTAAGCATTAAAGCCTCAAAATTCATTTCAATTTTGCTAGGTGGAAGACTATAATTACGATAATATAAATTCTTAAATTCCTTTGGAAAAACTAAGTATCCTAATAAATTACCTATGACAGCACTTACTACTGATACCATTGTTGGTAACTTCAAATAATAGCTTAATATCTCAAACTTACTATATCCATTTGCTAAAAGTGTCCCAATTATAGGAGCCTCATCTTCTATAATGTTAATAATTATTACACTAAATACAAAAGCCAATACTGCTATGAGAATGTAACAAAAGACTTTCATCATTGGTACGTCTGAACCCATATCATTTTCTACAAAAGATATACTTTGATTTTCTTCAGCTGTACAGAAATCATTTAACAAGATATTATTTTTTATTATTTCTTCCTTTATACTAGCAACTTTATCTCTCTTTTCATTTTTACTTAAATTTCTCTCCTTAAAATAATATGAATAATTAAATTCTAAATCTTCATTAAAATCTTCATTTAATACATCTTCTGTTACTATTGCTATTCCAAAATGAATTGTTTCCATTATAAGATTCGAATTTTTTTCAAATAAAGAACTATAATCTGGTACAGCAAAAGTACCTGTTATTTTATACTTTTTCCCTTTAACTTCAATAAAATCTCCTACATTTAATTTATTATTTTCTGCAAATAATCTTTCTAACATTATTTCGTTCTTATTTTTTGGAGCACTTCCTTCCATAATGGTAGCTAAATTAATTTTCTCCCTATCCTTGTAAATCCTAATCTTACTTTCTGTTAATATATCTTGATTTGTATAAAAATTCTCATAAACTTGTACTCCTAAGCTTAATAATCCCTCCTTAATTTCCTGGGTAATTTTTGAATTAGTTTTAAATAATCCATCTTCTACCTTGCACTCTACTCTATTATTTTTAAAAGATTTCATAACAGAATCTGCTGTTGCTAAAAAACCTGATAGAGAAGAAATAATTACAATAAGCATAATTGATATAGCAATATATCGTCCTTTATTATGTTTTAAATCTCGTAACAATCTTTTATTCAATGGATTTTTCATGCATACTCACCTACCATTCTAAATCCTTAGCAGAAATAACATTATTATTTATATATTCTTTTATTATCTGCCCATCTTTCATACTTAAAATTCTATGAGCCATATTTCTTATTTCGGTATTATGAGTAACTATAATTATAGTATTATGATACTTCTTGTTGATAATTTCTATAAGCTCCAATATTTCTTTTGAAGTATTATAATCAAGAGCGCCTGTAGGTTCATCACAAAGTATAAAATCAGGATTTTTGACTAATGCACGTCCAATTGCACAACGCTGTTGTTGTCCTCCTGAAAGTTGATTTGGATATTTATCCTTATGTTCCCATAACCCTAATGTTTTAATTAAGTCATCTATGTTTAAAGGAGACTCACTAATATATTCACACACCTCTATATTTTCCTTAACAGTCAAATTAGGAATAAGATTATAAAACTGAAATATAAATCCTATATTTCTCCTTCTATATAAAGAAACTTCTTTTTTACTCATTGTTACTAATGATTTATTAGAAACTATAATTTCCCCTGAATCTAACTCTTCAATCCCACCTATTATATTAAGGAGAGTAGATTTTCCTGATCCTGAAGCACCTAATAATACACATATCTCTCCTTTTTCTATAGAGCAATTAACTCCTTTTAATACCTGAACTTTACTTTCAACATTACCATAGCATTTTTTTAAATTTTTTATTTCTAAATACATATAGTTGCCCCCTCTTAAAACATTTTATTGATATTGATTTTCATTTAATAATTTAAGTATAATTTTTTTCTCTAGTTAATGTCAATAATTTATCCAATCTAAACAAAATAAAACAACTTTTTCAATGTTATATTTAATTATGTATTGTATCGATAAATTTGCTAATATCTATATCCATACATATAATTAAACTAATATATACATATATTCTATAAATTACAAGGAGATATATTTATGAAAAATGCTAAAACAATAAAATTACTACAAACAGCACTATTAGCAGCTTTATGCTATGTTTCATTTACATTTTTACAAATAAAAATTCCACTTCCTGGTGGAGATGCATCTTCTATTCATATAGGTAATGCTTTTTGTGTATTAGCAGCATTACTTCTTGGAGGTACATATGGGGGATTAGCTGGTGCTATAGGAATGACTATTGCTGATTTAATGGATCCTGTATACATTACAGTAGCTCCAAAAACCTTTATATTAAAACTATGTATTGGATTAATTACTGGATTAATAGCTCATAAAATAGCTAAAATTAGCAAGTCAAAAGATAAAAAATACATATTAAAATGGAGTATTATAGCATCTATAGGCGGCTTAGCTTTTAATATTATCTTTGATCCTATAGTTGGATATTTATATAAACAATATTTATTAGGTATGCCTCAAGATGCAGCAACTTTATTAGCTAAATTGAGTGCAGTAACCACTTTTATAAATGCTATAGTCTCAACTATATTAGTAGTTATAATTTATAATTCACTAAGACCTTTATTAGAAAAAAATAAACTTCTATTACCTGTAGAATAAAACCTTTTTTAGGTTAAATGGTGATGTGGCGCAATTAGAAATTATTATTTGTGCAACAGCATCATTTATTTTGCTTAATATCTAAAAAAATCAACTATATCTAAACCTAAAAAGGATACTATATGTACTATAATACATAAATTGTTTTTTTATTTTTTTGTATAATGGGTATAAAACAAAAAAGTAGTCTACCTCATAAAGATGAAACTACTCTCTTAGCTTTTATACACAACCATTAACTAATAATGACTTAATATTTATTTTATAAATCTTCTTTTTCTTTACTGTTATCCCCAAAACTTTTTTCTTTTCCTCAATTACATCAAATCTTATATTAGTTAATATTGAACTTAAAACCTTAGATTCATTATTAATATAAAATAATAGTTCATAGGTAAAACTTGAACTTTTATTATCTAAGCCTCCTAATATTAATTTTTTGTATTTTTTAATTGTTGACTGTGGTAAAGAAATTGAATATTCTCCATTAATAGAATTTATAATTTCATTAGCCATCTTGGATATATCAAAATTTTCTACACTTATCGTTTTATCAAAGGTTTTAATTATAGATAATTCCGAACATAATTTAACTTCATTAAGCACTGTACCCATATCAAGATATTTCTCTGAATATCCCTTTTTATTACTAGTATATTTTATAGCTTTTTCATAAATACTCTTTATTTTTGATGCTAGATTTATATATTTTTCTGTCACCTTTTTATTAATATCTCTAGCTATAATTATTTCATCTTCATTGTAATTCTTATTTAAAGACTCATCCATATATTTTTTATCCTTCTTTCTTATACCTGTGCTTTATTTTTTAGATTCGACTATCTTTATAGTAATGATTATCTTAAACTATAACAAAATATACTTATTTAATAAATTATTATATAATAAAACGTTCAAATCTAATCTTAAAATTAATACAATATATTCTATTCAAATCAGATAATGTATTGTTACTTTGTTCTAATATGTTTTACAACATAATTCTTTACATTTTTAAACTACATATATATAAAGTAGTTTTTATAAAAAAAGTAAACCTAAATGCAGAAAAAAATCGTCAATTGACTTTGCAATTGACGAATATAACTTATCAAATTATAATATTCTTCTTGCTGAATAATAAAGAGGTTTCCAATAGTTTGAATTTAAATCAGCAATTTTTACTCCTGAACTACCACAATGAATAAATTGTCCTCCTCCTACATATATTCCAACATGTGATGGATTAGTACATCCTGCATAAGTGTTTTGGAAAAATACCAAATCTCCTTCTTTCAAACTAGATTTTGATACATATCTTCCATTATTGATTTGAGTTTTAGTTGTTCTAGAAATAGTAACCCCACATTGCTTGTACACATATTGTGTAAATCCTGAACAGTCAAATCCACTTGGAGTAGTCCCAGCATCCTTATATGGTGTTCCAATATATTGCTTTGCCTTTTTTACTATTTGAGAACCTGTAGCTCCCCTCATTGAAGAATTAACTTCTTGAACTGAAGTAACATTTACCCCTGTAGTTTCAGCCATAACTGCTTGAGGAATTAATCCTGCAACTATTAATGAAACTGCTAATGCTTTAATAACTCTCTTTTTCATTTTGCATCCCCCTTATATTTGTTATTCAAGCACATATTACCATATAATTACTATTATGTAAATATTATTTTACTTTCCGTTATCTTCTATCAATTACAAACTTGTTTTACTCTTATAAAAAATCCAGCAAGAAATTTTTCTTACTGGATTTTTATAAATTACTCTACTGACTTTAAAGCATCAATCATTTTAACTACATTTTATATATTATTAATATTTTTTGTTTAATAAGTTATATATATGTGTTTGAACTAAAAAGGTCATATACTTAAAACACTTAAGTACAGAACCCTTCATTAGAATCTATTTTTTAGCTTTATTCTTTTTTCTACTTACTATTATTAGACTTCCAGAGGCAACTATTAATAAAAAGATAATAGATATTTTAAATAAATTATCCCCTGTGAAAATGCCTTTTCCTTTATCAAAATTCATATTTACTAGATTATCCTCATTTTCACTAATGACATTAACACCCTTATCTTTATTTTCATCTTTATTATCATTAGGAGATGGAGATTCTCTATTATTCCACTTAGCATAAAGAGTAATATCCCCTGTAGAACCTTTAGGTATTTCTGTTATTACATTTCCACCAAACTCAGAATTTGTATACCATCCTGCAAATGTATATCCTTCCCTATTTATCTGACTTGCTGTTGGTAAAATAATAGTTTCACTTTCAACTGTATAAGTTGAAGGTATTGATACTGATGGATTTAATGTTCCGCCATTAGTTTCTAATTTAATAGTATATTCTACAGGTCCAATCCACTTTGCATTAACTTCTATATTTCCAGTAGTACCAACAGGAATTTCTGTTACTAAGATAACCTCTTCTGTAGATGCTTCTTTAGATTCATCCGCAATTGGAGTAATATACCACCCCTCAAAAATATATCCTGGTCTTGATATTTCAGTTTTTCCAGGTAAAGGTATTGGCAAACTATTTTCTACATATTCACTAGGAATTATAAAATTAGGATTTACTACTCCTCCATTTGTATTTACTGTAATACTATATGATATTAAAGGATTCCATCTAGCATAAAGATTAATATTTCCAGTAGATCCTTTAGGTATTTCTGTTATAGCATTTCCACCAAACTCAGGATTTGTATACCAACCTGCAAAAGTATAATCTGCTCTTCTTATTTGACTTGATGTTGGTAAAACAATTGTTTCACTTTCAATTGTATAAGTTGAAGGTATTGTTACTGATGAATCTAATGTTCCACCATTAGTTTCTAAAGTAATACTAAAACTTTCAAGAGGTGACCAATTTGCATATAAAGTAAGATTTCCTGTTGTACCTGTAGGAATTTCTGTAATAGAATCTCCACCAAAATCAGAAGTTAAATACCATCCAGCAAATTTGTATCCTGGTCTTGTAATTTGACTTCCTGTAGGTAAAATTATGTCTGGACTTTCTACAGTATACTCAGTAGGAATACTAACTCCAGAAGCTAAAGTTCCTCCATTTGTATTTACAGCAATAGAATAACTTGAAAGCAATGAAAATACCGGTGATACTGTAGAATCATTATTTGGCATCACAAATGTACCTGTTGTATTCTCTGTAGTAACATTATTTATAGTTAAATTAGTTAAAGTATATCCTGTATTAGGATTTACATTTAAGATAACATTACTATTGGCAATTATATATGCATTTTCATAAGTTGCCTCAGCACTAGCTCCTGTACTACTTCCTAAAGTACTTACTCCTGCATAACTAACAGTACCATTTACATCTTTGTTAATAATCTCCAGTTTACATACTGCATTATCACTATTTGCATAAATAGAATATCCACTATTATCAGAATCATTTCTAGTCCATATTTTACTGTTACTTTCTCTAAAATTATTACTATTTAATATATACGCAAACTCATTTGTCTTCATATTAGAAGCAGATCTTGAGTAAGCTTCTGCTTGACTTGAAGTATTATTTCCTATTCCTGTAGAACTAGACGAATCCAAGTAATAACAATTTATAACATTTTGTCCACTTGAGTAGTTATCTCCAATAATTCCTCCACTTACTTGTGAATTACTAACTGCGCCAACATTATAATTATTTTTACATATTCCATCATAATCATAACCAACTATTCCTCCACAGGTAGAAGTAGCATTAATTGGGCCTGTATTATAGCAATTATTTATATTCCCACTACTATCAATTCCTGATATACCTGCTATATAATCTGCTCCCGAAATACTTCCATTATTATAACATTTAGTAATTTCTCCAAAGTTAATACTTGCAATACCTCCACCCTGTTCTTCTCTTGCAATAATATTTCCAGTATTATAAGAAGATCTTATGGAACATCCATCATAATTGTAAATACATATTCCACCAGCAGCTGTATTGCTAGTAATATTACTAGTGTTTATACAATTTATTACAGAGGACGAGTTTAATAATGAAAAAGCTATTCCTGCTACATAATTATTTCCTCTTAAACTTCCACTATTAACACAATTACTTACAGTAGTATTATTACATTCATAAATAATACCTGATACAGGGTTAACTGCACTAATAATGGTATTACTGTCAATAGTACAATTATCAATAGTTGAGTTAAGTGCATTTACCACAATACCACTTATTTGATAACGCCCATTTATAATTGAATTGCTTAACTTTAAGTTTTTAATAACAGCACTACTTAAGTTATTAAATAAAATACATTGATAATCTGTAGTTCTCTTATTAATATTAATACCTGCTATACTAAAATTATTACCATCAAAAGTACCGCTAAAAACTTTATTTTCTGATGAACTAACTGGATTAAAAACCCCAATAGAAGTAAAATTATTTTCTGTAGCTCTATTAAATGTTATATTATTAGCTAAGTAAATTGCTACTCCCTCAAAGGCTGTTCCTTCATTTACCAATTTAGACAGTGTATTCAATCCATCTGCATCTGTTATTTTGTATTCAGCCTCCTTAGTATTGGTTGAATAATCTTTTAAATTTACCATACTTCCTGTATCTACATATGCCTTAACTTTTGTAATAGGCAAAAAGCTTATCATCATGGATACAAATATAATAAATGCAATTATTCGTGTTCTAGGCCTAACGGACAGATATATCGCCTCCTGATATTAATAAAGTAATAAAATTTACTAAATACACTAAAACTTATTCAAATATAATTTAATTATGATTATTTTTTGAAAATAAAATATTATTCCGTATTATTTTTATTTTTTTGCTCTACAAAAGTTTCTAAAAGTAAAATAATTCCTCATTATAATACATAATTTCTATTTTTTCTTTTGGAATACTAAAATAAAATAGACCATATTATCATTTAATATAGTCTATTTTTTACTTCTTAATAGAATTATTCAAAAATTAAATTTAGAGATTTAAGTCTAGCTCCTAATTCGTTAATAATCTTAATTTCCTCATCTTCACTTGCTTCAAAAGTTACAGAGAATCTTAAATAAGAACCAACATCATCCCAAGGCACTGTTGAAACTAAGGCATTTTTAATAAAATACTCTGATACTTCCTCTGCACTTTTAAACCTAACATTTCCTGCTCCTATTGGACACTTCACATATAAATAGAAACTTCCCTTTGGTTTTTCCGCATCAAATCCAACTTCTTTCAAAACATTAACTAAAAGATCAAATCGTCTAGAATACTTTTTACATATTTCATCAGTAATTTCAGTATGATTTAAAGCATATACTCCTGCCTTTTGAATTGCTCTAAACTGACCAGAATCTGTATTATCCTTAACCGTAGCATAAGCTTTTATAATTTTCTCATTTCCTGCAATAAAAGCCATCCTCCATCCAGTCATGTTAAAAGCTTTTGACAAAGAATGTATTTCAACCGAAACATCAAGTGCCCCATCTATGCTGAGAAAACTTAAAGGTTTATACCCATCAAAAGTAATTGCTCCATAAGCCGCATCATGAACTACTAAAATTTTATTTCTTTTTGCAAAGTCAACTACACTCTCAAAGAACTCTTTTGTTGCCACTTGTCCTGTTGGATTATTAGGATAATTTATATATAGAATTTTAGTTTTAATTAAAACTTCTTTTGGTATCTTTGAAAGATCAGGTAAATAATTATTCTCCTTTTTAATCTCTAACTTATATACCTTTCCACCTAAATATTTTGTATATGTACCCAAAATAGGATATCCTGGCGTGGTTGTTAATACATAATCTCCTGGGTTAATCACACAAGTTGGCAACATTGCTAAAATAGATTTTGATCCAATTCCATGAACAATATTTTTTTTAGGATCTAATCCCTTTACTCCATACACTTTATTCACGTATTTACAGGCAGCTTCTTGAAATTCTATAATTCCATTATCTGCATAAAACCTATTTTCCTTTTTTCCCGCCTCATGATACAATACGTTTACTACTTCTTTACTTGCCCATGAGTCTGGTTCCCCAACTCCTAAATCAATTAATTTCATTGTAGGATTTTTTATTCTTGCTTCTGCTTTTGCTCTTTTTATCTTTTCAAATTTATATATGTCTATCCCTTTGTCAAAGTTTAATCCACCAAGTCTATCTGCTATTAAATCATTTAAATAATTCATCTAATCCTTTCCCCCTTTCATTATTGATATTAAATAACTTAAGGTTTTATGTCATTTTTTTATCATATGTATATAAAAACATTTAAATATAAATATTTATAAGTATTTTATATTTATTCTAGTATGAATAACTTTATTATCATTTCTAAAATATTTAAATCATATTAACCTCTTCACTTTTAGGCAAAAAATAAAAAGCAGATATTTTTTAATTTTAAAAAACTAAAAAATATCTGCTTTTTGTTTATATTAAATTAATTTAATTCTATAGGTATTTTATATATATATTTATAATTACAAGTTTCATCTCTAGTAGCTTTGTCAAATCTAATTATCTTATTACTTAGATTTATTTGTTTCTTAAAACTTTCAAGTTCTTCTTCATTTAAATCTTTTATGGATGTTTTATTAGATTCTACATTTAAATAGTACTGAAAAATATAATCTCCAAATAACTCAACCTTTTCAAAAATCTTTGGTACAATTTCAAAAATTAATATTTCTCCATAATCATGAATCTTCTCCATATTATCGCCTCCCCAATATATAAGTTCTCTAAAGATAACCTTTTTCCTTCTGTTTTTACACAAATTATCATTTTTAATAATACTTTTGTAAATTTTTACAACTTTTCACTTGCTCTTTACTTCTTCCCTTTAAAATTATTTATTTTAAATTTGCCACCTTTGAATCATATTAATTTTTCATATACTTTTATAAATTTATTCTTCCATATATAACTCTATCTTTTTACATATTTCATTAACAGTATTTAATCCATTAAAAGCATCTATATCAATCTTTATATCATAAAATCTTTCTACATAATATAAAAAAGTAACATTTGTTAAAGATTCATTAAAAAGATAGGATACATCTTTATCAATATTTGGTCGTTCTTTATATGCTTTTTCAAATAAATTTAATATTTCTACTTGAAACTTACTATACTCTTCTTTATCTTTAACCTTGTCCCTTAGACTAATTACATCATACTTTCCATTATTATATTTATTAATTATCTCAAATCTCTTTACCTTTCCACTGGTTGTTTTAGGAATAGTCTTTACAAATACAATGCCATCGTAACGTATAGAAGTTTCATTAAAAACTTCTCCTCTTAAATTCTTAAACAAATCTATAATGCCCTCATCATAATTATGTTTTAAAAATACCACTATTCCATACTCATCATCTTCATCCTTACCAATAGGTATTAACACAAATTGATATTTATAATTTATTTTTTTATTTATATATTCTTCTGCATCTGTGCAAAAATAATTTTTACCATTTACTATAAGTTCTGATTGTCTTCCTATAATATAAATTTCATTATTATAAATAAATCCAATATCACCTGTATACAACCTATTGCACTTAACTAACGAAGGTACTTCTTCATCATTAATCAAAAACTTTTTAGCTACACTTTTTCCTGAAATATGTACCTTTCCAACTATATTTTTTACAGGTTTACCTTCATTATCCAAAACCTCTACCTTTACCCCTTCTACGCTATTGCCTTCACATACAAATTTCACTCCACCTTCCATAGGAGTAATTCTATCCCCTATAAATAACTTTTTCTTATCAACGCTTAAATATTTAACAGCAGTATTTACCTTTGGGAAAGCTGCTGCTAGTGATGCTTCTGCTAAACCATACACTGGAAATATAACGTCATTCTTTAATTTATACTTTTTCATCTTTTCCACAAATTCAGTAACTATATCATATGATATTCTTTCTGCTCCATTAAATAATACTCTAATACTGGATAAATCTGGTTTATCATCTATCTTTTTTCTTTTTAGATAATTTAATAAATGAATATACCCAAAGTTAGGTGAACATGTAATAGTAGCCTTGTACTTGTATATCAGTTCTAACCAAATAGAGGGTTTTAATGAAAATACCTTTGTATCTATAATGATATGATTTATAAGATATGCTGAAGGTGTTAAATGAAATCCTATAAGTCCCATATCATGAGTTAACGGAAGCCAACTAAGTCCTATGTCATCCTCTTTTAAAGATATTCCTTTTTTAATAGCTGATATATTAGTTATTAAGTTTTCATGAGATAACATTACACCTTTAGGATTACCTGTAGATCCACTAGAAAATTGAATAAAAGCCGTTTCATCAAATAAGTTCTCATCTATTTTTATAACACCAACATCTTTTATATCTTCTAAATTTTCTCCTTCTATAATCTCACAAGAAAGTTTATCTTCTATCTTTTTTAACTTTTCTCTCTGACTTTTAGTAGTAATAATTACTGTATTTTTTAAAGAACTAGCAACATTTATTAATTTATTTCTACTTTCTATATTTTTAGCCACCTCTAAAGGTACTGGATAATATCCATAAGCTATACATCCCCAAAAGTAGTATACAAACAGTTCATTAGAATCAATTTGAAAAATCACTTTACTATTCTTTTTTATATTATTCTTTTTTATAATTTCACCAGCTTTAAGTGAATTTTCAAATATACAATTGTAAGATACATATTTATGCTCTTTAACTGAAGTTATAAAGGTAATTCCCTTATCCTCTACACCTTTAAATTCATATAAAATTTTTCTTAAATCTAACCTTCTCATATTCTTCTCCCTCTTTCCAAAATATCTTTTTAAGATTATATCCATATATTTTAATTTTTGTCAAGTTTTTATTTTTATGTTTACATTTTGCTTGTTTTCTCATTCTTATTTAGTGTATCGCTTGTACAGAGCAAAAATTTTTTATGTTCAATACAAGTAAATTAAAAAAATATCAAAAAGGAGTTGTTTATTATGAACAAAAATTTAGGAGAAAACTTAGAAAGATGGCTTTCTGAAACAAAATCAGAAATGCAAATTGAAAAGGCATTTAACATTCCAAGTATGAGAGGAGGTACTAGCAACCGTCCATTAAACCAAAGAGTTGTAGCTACTGGTAATAAATTGAATGAAGAATTAGAACTTTCACAAGATATTGATGACTTTTTAGGTGGACTTGATGATGGATCTTCATTAGATGATAAAACCCAAAAAGAATTACTTGAAGTTTTCAAGAAGAATCCTACTTCTGGATGTACATCATTAATAGATATGGCAAGAAATTCTTCAGGTTTTGATCCTACTCAACCATTTAAAGATGATAATATTAATAAATTTAAGGTTTACCTAAAGAAGGTTGCAACTTGTCCTTTAATGACTGTATGTTATGCTGATACTCAACACTATGACAGAAAAACTTCAGACTGGAAGAAAGCAATAAATGCAATAGTTGATTTATATGAAGGTATTGCATCTACTGAAAAGAGTAAAATTGAAAAATCCTTAGTAAATTTAGCAGATTGTGCTTTATCAAATACTAAGACTACTCAATCAATGTCTCTTTTCACTCAATCTACAGTTGACACAAACCGTGATGGTCTTTGCTTATACGTTTATTATTCATATGTTGAAATAAAAGCTGATGAAAAGAAAGGTCATACTGTTACTCAAACTAAGTTTGATATTTCTAGAATCAAGTTAAAATTCTATACTGAATACTGGCCAACTTATGCAGAAAAGGTTATGAATATTCACGTTAAATCTCTTGATAGCTGGTTAGACAGCAATAATACTCCAGACGGAGATGATAAACCAAACTTACTTTGCTTTGCTGGTAAATAATTTATTATTTTAAATGGTGCTGTCGCACAAATAGTACTTTAAATTTATGCGACTGCGCCATTTTTTAGGAGGTTTTATTTTATGGATAATAAAAAAGACACAATACTTATAGAAAGCTTTGACAATTGGATACAAGAACAAAAGGCTAATTTTAAAGAATGTAAAAAAAATAATTCATCAGAATTTGAGGCTAGTACAAAAACAGGTAGAGTTTATGAAGATGACAAAGATATTCTCTTAGACCCCAATCTAGATACTAAGGTAGAAAGTGTTGATCCAAAGCTTATAATGAACTTTACTCATTTGGGTTCACTCTCTAGTACTGCAATGAATAGAGCAAGACTTTTGAGTTCTCGATTAAAAGGTAAAACAAATTCCTCTGCCCTAACTCCTACTGAAACTAAATCTATATTAGAAATTTTTAAAGAAAATCCTACATCTGGTTTTACTTCTATTATAGACTTTATTTTTAAAGGATATAATATAGATCCAACTAAAGGACTTAGTGGCTATAAAATAAACACTTTATTAAATGCTATTAATAAGCTTAGTTCATGCCCTCTAATTACTCTTTCTCATTCTGATACAATTCATTATGATAGAAAAAGTAAAGACTGGAATACATCAATAAATGATATTGTTAATTATTATGTTGGAGTTTCTACTGAAGATAAGGCAAGAATTCGTAGTTCCCTTATAAGCATAACATCAGCTGCCATATCACATAAAAAAACAGAACAATCAGATAACTTGTTTTTACAAGGTTCTCTTATCGTAGAGAAGGATTATATTTATCTTTGGATATTTAATTCAAATGTTAGAGTAGTAGCTAATAAGAAAAAGGGAGGTACTGTAGTACAAACTGTATTTGATATTACTAGAAACCAATTCAAATTTTCTGTTGAGAACTGGAATAAAAATTATGCAGAAATTATGATGAAAGAACATATTAAATCAATGGATGATTGGTTAAATGATAATTGTACACCAGAAGGCTCTAATACTGTAGCCCTTACTTGTTTTGTATAATTCTAAAATATAAGCTTAAAATTTTTATAAATATCTTCTTATTGTAAGTGTCAAAGAATTGACGACTCGATATTGGTAAGCTGATTTGCTAAGATAAGAGATATTAAAAATCGGGAGGTTTTATAATGTCAAATACACTTATCAATAGTAAATAGGAAAATGTATTAGCTGAACTTTCATCTTA
>SVCL01000007.1 GCA_015058405.1 Clostridium sp. | reverse complement strand
TATTTCTTCCATATCTAACCTAAACACTTTAGGTCATATATGCCTTTTAACAGTTGCTCTTGCTGCAATTGTTAATAAAAAGGAAGATAAGATTTGTTCTCTAAGCAAGCTTAAACGAGCTAGTTAGTTCTTTTACAACCTAATTTTTTACATTTTATTATCCTCATAGGGATAGCCTGCCCTTTTTTAAGTCACTTTATTAATAATAATCTTAATTTTTCTATTTTTTATTCTCTAATCAATATTCACTTTTCAAAAGATCAATTATGCTCATCTCTATATTTATATATATATTAAATATCTCATATTTAATTAACATTATCAATAGTTTTGATAAATAAGCCACATACTATAATAATGAATAACTTTTATTTTATATTTTCACTGTTTAACACAAACTATATATAGATTATTCTCCCATCATTTTTCAACTAAATTTTTCATTATATAGAATATATTGTATAGTAATTGTTTCTTATATTAATTTTTTATAATTTAACCCAAAAAAATATTGATTTTATATTGATTTTATTAATTAATGTTTATATAATATTTTTTGTTGTTTAGTAATTTTAAACATAAAGTTTAGTAAAAGTTATTTTTTATAAGAAATGCAGGTGAAAATAATGCAAATCGGCGAGAAAATTAGAAGGCTTAGAATAGCTAAACAGTTAACTCAGGAAGAGCTAGCAAATAGATGTGAACTTTCTAAGGGATTTATATCCCAAGTTGAAAATGATTTAACATCGCCTTCTATTGCAACTTTAATGGATATATTAGAGATACTCGGTACTAATTTACAAGAGTTCTTCAGTGAAACTCAAGATGAACGAGTTACTTTTAAATATGACGATATGTTTGAAACAGAAGATGAAGACTTAAAGTATAAGCTTATGTGGCTTGTACCAAATGCACAAAAAAATAGTATGGAGCCAATAATGATTACTTTAGAAGCTGGTGGTCAGTATGTAGAAGAAGAACCTCATGAAGGTGAAGAATTCGGATATGTTTTATCTGGAAGTATATTTTTACATTTAGGTAACAAGAAATATAAAGTAAAAAAAGGCGAAAGCTTTTATTTTAAACCTAAAGAAAACCACTTTATAGCTAATGCTAGCAAAAGCGTAGCAAAAGTAATTTGGATTAGTACTCCTCCATCCTTTTAAATTTTTTAGAAAGAGGTGTTTATGATGGATAAAAATATAATTGAATTAAAAAAGATTAATAAGTGCTATGGAGAAAATACAATACTTAACGATCTATCTTTAAACATTAAGAGTAATGAATTTTTAACTTTACTTGGACCTTCTGGGTGTGGTAAAACTACTACCCTAAAAATAATAGCTGGTTTTGAAACAGCTGATTCTGGTGAAGTTATATTTGAAGGAGAGAACATTGTAAATCTCCCCCCAAATAAAAGGCAGGTAAACACCGTCTTTCAGAAATATGCTTTATTTCCTCATATGAATGTATATGAAAATATAGCTTTTGGATTAAAAATTAAAAAACTATCAAAAAATGATATTGATGAAAAAGTCAAAGCTATGCTAAAGATGGTATCTTTATCTGGTTTTGAAAAAAGAAGCATAGACTCCTTAAGTGGTGGACAACAACAAAGAGTTGCTATAGCTAGAGCTCTTGTAAATGAACCTAAAGTTCTTTTACTTGATGAACCCCTAGGAGCATTAGACTCTAAATTAAGAAAAGAAATGCAAATTGAACTTAAAAATATACAGCAAAGACTTGGTATAACTTTTATATTTGTAACTCATGATCAAGAAGAAGCATTAACTATGTCTGACACAATAGTAGTTATGAATAATGGAGTTATCCAACAAAAAGGTACTCCTGAAGATATATATAATGAACCTAGCAATGCATTTGTTGCAAAGTTTATAGGTGAAAGTAATATTTTAGATGGAATTATGTTAGAAGATTTTAAAGTTATCTTTAGCAATAAAGAATTTGTTTGTGTAGATAAAGGTTTTGAACCTAATGAAAATATTGATGTAGTAGTTAGACCAGAAGATATTGGTATATCGTCTAAAGAAGACGGTATGCTAAAAGGAATAGTTAAATCTGTAATATTTAAAGGAGTTCATTACGAAATGGTAGTAGAGACAGAAGATTTCTCTTGGAAAATTCATAATACAAAGCACTTTAAAGAAGGAACTCCAGTAAGTTTAACTATAAATCCAGAAGATATTCATATAATGAAAAAGGTTAATGAATAATGAAGAAAAAAAATAGATCAATTATTACTTACCCTTATATCTTTTGGAGTGCATTATTTATAGTAATTCCTTTATTAATAGTTTTATTTTTCAGTTTAACTGAATCAACTACAAATGGTTACAGTTTTACTTTTTCTAACTACACAAAACTTTTAAGCCCAGCTTATGGAAAAATATTTTATCGTTCTATAAAATTAGCATTAATATCAACTGCTGCTTGTTTATTAATAGGTTATCCAGTGGCCTATATAATTTCTAATATGAGCGAATCAAAGAGAAGTCTCTTAATTATGTTATTTATTCTTCCTATGTGGATGAACTTTCTATTAAGAACTTACGCATGGATGCCTATCTTGGGTAAGAATGGTATAATTAATAATTTTCTATCAAACTTTGGCATAGAGCCAATAGGATTTTTATATAATGATGGTGCCGTTTTATTAGGTATGGTATATAATTTCTTACCTTTTATGGTTTTACCAATATACACAATACTTAGTAAAATGGATAAAAGTCTAGTTGACGCAGCTTATGATCTTGGAGCTGATAAAAAATATATATTTAAAAAAATAATATTTCCACTAAGTTTACCTGGAGTAATGTCTGGTATCACTATGGTATTTATGCCTGCTGTATCTACATTTGTTATCTCAAGTCTTCTAGGTGGAGGTCAATACATGCTATTAGGTAATTTAATTGAACAGCAATACACTACTATGAGTAATCGTCATTTAGGATCTGCTATTTCAATACTTATGATGTTTGTAATTTTAATTTCTATGGCTATTATGAATAGATTTGATGATAACGATAAGGAAGGGAGCACAGGACTTTGGTAAAAAAATTAGAAAGCTTTATTAGTAAATTTTATTTAATTATTATTTTTATATTTCTATATGCTCCAATACTTACTTTAATAGTATTTTCTTTCAACGAATCAAAAAGTATGGCAAGGTGGGGTGGGTTTTCTTTAAAGTGGTACGAACAATTATTTCAAAATGACTCTTTAATGAGTGCCCTATATTACACAATAATAATAGCTATTATTTCCTCAATAATCTCTACTATTATTGGAACTATAACAGCTATTGGTATTAACAATATGAAGAACTCTGTAGGTAAGAAATTATTACTTAATATAAATTACTTACCTGTATTAAACCCTGATATAGTTACTGGTATAGCTTTAATGTCACTTTTTATATTCTTTAAGTTTAACTTTGGCTTTGTAACAATGTTACTAGCACATATAACTTTTAGTATACCTTATGTAATACTTTCTGTATTACCTAAATTAAAGCAATTACCAAGTAATACTACAGAAGCAGCATTAGATTTAGGTGCTACACCTTTTTATTGCTTAAGAAAAATAATTATACCTCAAATTAAGCCAGGTATAGTTGCAGGATTTTTAATGGCATTTACTATGTCCATAGATGATTTCGTTATATCATTCTTTACTACAGGTAATGGAGTATCGAATCTTTCTATTCAAATTTATTCTATGGCCAGAAGAGGTATTAAACCTGAAATCAATGCTTTATCTACCATAATATTTGTTACAGTTTTAGTTTTACTTCTAATAGTAAATCAAAAACAATCTTCTGGAGGTGACAAATTTGAAGCTTAAAAAAATAGCATCTGTACTATTATCAGCACTAATAACTGTTACTACTTTATCTGGATGTTCAAAATCAGAGGAAAATTCAACTAACGTAATTAATGTATTTAACTGTGCAGATTATATAGATGAAGATTTAATAACTAAATTTGAAGAAGAAACTGGTTATACCATTAAATACTCTACTTATGATACAAACGAAAATATGTATTCTAAATTAACTTCTGGTAGCAGTAATTATGATTTAGTTTTTCCTTCAGACTATATGATTGAAAAAATGATAAGCGAAAACTTAGCTGAAGAAATAGACTTTAGTAATATTCCTAACTTTAAATATATAAACGACGATTATAAAAATCTTTCCTATGATCCAGAAAATAAATATTCTGTTCCTTACATGTGGGGAACTGTTGGTATCATATATGATCCTGAAGTAGTTACAGAACCTGTTACTAGCTGGGACATTATTTGGGATGAACAATATAAAGATAATGTTCTTTTATTTAAATCTATTAAAGATACGATGGGTGTTGCTTTAAGAAGACTAGGATATTCTATGAATTCTAGAAATATAGCTGAAATCAATGCAGCTACAGATTCTTTAATTGACTTAAAAAAGAAAAAAATAGTTAAAGCTTGGGTAGTTGATGAAGTTAAAGATATGATGATTAGTGGCGAAGCTGCTATTGCAACTGTTTGGTCAGGAGATGCAAACTACATCATGGGAGAAAATCCAGACCTAAAATATGTAGTTCCTGAAGAAGGTTCTAACAAGTGGTTTGATTGTATGGTAATCCCTAAAGGTGCCAAAAATAAAGAAGGTGCTGAAGCTTTTATTAACTTCCTAACTGACCCTGAAAATTCCAAACAAAATGTTGATTATATTGGATATTACACTCCTAACACTGCAACATTTGAAATGTTAGATGAAGAGACTAAAGAAAAATATCCTACACCTGAAATCCTAGAAAAATGTGAAATATTTAAAAACTTAAGCAAAGAAGCTCAAGAAATATATAATGATGAATGGGTTAGAATAGGCGCAAGTTAAAATTAATCTTAATATACTTAGTATAAACTTATACTTAAGTATATTAAGATTTTTTAATATTCAAATTTATATTATATCTTTTTCTTCAGGAAACCAAATTGCAATTTCTCTCTTGGCACTCTCTGCTCCATCTGAAGCATGAACACAATTTTCTGTTATACTACTTGCATACATCTTTCTTATAGTACCTATTTCAGCAGTTTTAGGGTTAGTTGAACCATTTATCTTTCTTACCTTATCTATGGCTCCTTCCCCTTCAACTACTAAAGCACATAATGGACCTCTAGTTATATATTTAATTAAATCATCATAAAATTTCTTTTGTTTATGTTCTTCATAATGTTTAGATGCTATTTCCTCTGTAGCTTTCAATAACTTTAATGCATGAATCTTAAGTCCTGCATTCTCATAACAGTTAATTATCTTTCCAATTATATTTTTTTCTACCGCATCAGGCTTTATTAACACTAAACTTCTTTCCATAAATATCTCCCCTAATATTTCTATTAATAACATTATATGTACCAAATCTTCATAATATTTAAATTTATATTATTTTATATGTTATACTTAAAATGAGTACTTATTTTCGAGGTGTATTTATGTATAGATATTTATTAATTTTTCACGGAAGAGTTCAGGGAGTCGGTTTTAGATACTTTGCTCAAAGCACTGCTTTAAAACATTCTATTACTGGCTTTGTCAAAAACGAATACGATGGTACTGTTTCCATGGAAGCTCAAGGTTCAGAAAAAGATTTACATAACTTTTTAGATATCTTAAGCAAGGGTAATATGTTTATTAGAGTTGATAATATAGTGAAAGAGAATATATCAGTTATAGAAAATGAAACTAAATTCAAAGTAAAATATTAAGCAAAAAAGGCATGCTACAAATACTAGCATGCCTTTATATTTATTATTAAGCTATTTTATCCTTCTCACTTTCTGAAAGTTCCTTAAAATAGTTTTCTGTTTCCTTAATTACTACTCCACTAAGTCCTATTAATCCAATAAGGTTAGGAAACGCCATAAGCCCATTAACTATATCTGCTACCGTAAATATTAAATCTAACGATAAGAATGGTCCTATTGCAACTAAAGCAATAAATATAATTCTATATGGCTTTATAGATTTTACTCCTCCTAAATACTCCATACATCTTTCACCATAGTAATTCCATCCAAGTATAGTAGTGAAAGCAAAAAATATAAGACCCAAATTAACTATATACTTTCCTAATACAGCTATTGGTAATCCAGATTCAAAAGCAACTGTTGTTAACGCAGATCCTTCAGCTCCTGTTTCTAATGCGCCAGTTAAAACTATTGCAAGACCTGTCATTGTACAAATTACTATTGTATCAAAAAATGTTCCAGTCATTGATATAAGCCCTTGTCTTACTGGAGATTTAGTCTTTGCTGCTGCCGCCGCTATTGGTGCACTACCAAGACCTGCTTCATTTGAAAAGACACCTCTTCCTACACCTTTTGATATAGCCATTTGTACAGTAATTCCTGCTGCACCACCTAAAGCTGCTTCTGGGTTAATTGCACTTTTAAAAACTAATGCTATAGCACTAGGAATAGCAGAATAATTACAAATAAGTACCAATATAGCTCCAATAATATAAGCTCCTGCCATAAAAGGAACTACCTTTTCTGATACAGTTGATATCCTTTTAATTCCTCCAAGAGTAACTAAAGCTACCAATATTGTAACTACTATTGCAGTTACTGTTAAAGGAACATTAAAAGCTATACTTGTTGCATCAGCTATAGACTTAACTTGCCCAAAAGTTCCTATTCCAAAAAATGCAACCCCTACTCCAAGCACTGCAAATATTTTAGCAAGCCATTTAAGACCTAATCCATTTTGTATATAATACATTGGGCCTCCTGCCATTTGCCCATTTTCGTCTACTTCTCTATATTTTATAGCAAGTACTCCTTCTGCATACTTTGTAGCCATTCCAAAAAAGGCAGCAAGCCACATCCAAAGTAATGCCCCAGGACCTCCAGCTTTAATAGCTGTAGCAACACCTACTATATTTCCTGTTCCTATAGTTGCTGATAACGCTGTACATAAAGCTCCAAAGCTTGATACATCTCCTTCTGCCTCATCACTTGTAGCTTCTTCATCTTTTCCAAAAACATATTTAAGTGCTAAAGGTAACTTAAATATTTGTAATAACTTTAGTCTAATTGTTAAATATATTCCTGTTCCTACTAGTAATATTAATAAAGGTGCTCCCCATATTAATCCACTAACTTTCTCTAAAAATTGTTGTAATTGCATAAAAAAAATCCTCCTTAAATCTAATTCAGGAAGAGATAATATAAAGTACAACTAAAAAGCTTACTTTAATATCCCTTGTCCTTTTACCTGAGAGTTTAAACTATAAAAGTCGTGCTCCTTCGGTGCTCTAAAAATAGAGTCTCTCCAAGGGCCTGTCCAATAACGGTTCTTTTACCTGAAAGAGTTACTTCTTCGGTGAACAATCAAATGTTTCTCTCCCATTATCTTCAACCAGACGCTATTCATTTTTATTATATTATATATAGATAGTTAACATTTTGCAATCTTTTATCTAATGTTTCAGTAATTTTTTTTCATATTTTTTATTAAATATATATAGATTTAAAAATTTTACATATATTTTTTTATTTTTTTGTATATACTATAAAATGGATTATTGAAAGGAGTCAATACTATGAATAAATCTTTAAAAACATTACTTACTATTGTCGTGATATTAGCAATTTTAATTATACCAATAATAAGTAGTTATAATAACTTAGTAAACTTAGAACAACAAGTAAATGCAGCCGAATCAAATATAGATACTCAATTGCAACGTAGATCTGATTTAATACCAAATCTCGTAAACACAGTTAAAGGATATGCTACACATGAAAAAGATATATATACAGATATAGCTAATGCCAGAAGCAAACTTGCAGGTGCAACTAATGTTACAGATGAAGCAAATGCCGATGCTGAACTATCATCTGCACTTTCTAGATTATTAGTAGTAGTTGAAAATTATCCTGAATTAAAAGCTAACTCAAACTTTAGAGATTTAACTGTAGAACTAGAAGGAACTGAAAATAGAATTACAATAGCTAGACAAGACTATAATACCGCTGCTACAAAATATAATACAAAGAGAAGAAAGTTTCCAACTACAATTATAGCCTCAATATTTAACTTTCAAGAAAAGCCACTATACAAAGCAAGTAATGGAGCTAGTGAAGTCCCTTCCGTAGACTTTTCTAGTTAGGAATTTTTATGAAAAATATACTTAAGTTCTTCTTAATTTCTACTTTAATATGTTTATTAGTCTTAATAGGTATTAACGTAACTGCTTCTAGTAATTATCCTGTACCCACTAGGTATAAATATATTAATGATTATACTAATACTTTTACTGAAGATGAAAAATCACAAATAGTTAATATTGGAAGAGAATTAGAAAATAAAACAACTTGTGAAGCTACTGTAGTAATTATAAGTACTATAGATGGTCAAGATATAGAAAGTTATGCTAATGGATTATTTAGAAATTGGGGCATTGGACAAAAAGATAAAGATAATGGTTTACTAATTCTATTAGCTATTAAAGATAAAAAGTGGAGAGTTGAAGTAGGACGTGGTATTGAAGGCGCTGTACCAGATGTTCTAACAAGCAGAGTTATGGATTCTTTAGCAAAGCCTCAATTCATTCAAAATAACTATGCAAAAGGAATCCTAGACAGCTACAGTGCACTTTGCAATTCTATAGCTAAAGAATATGGTGTAACGTTAGATAATTCTCCAGAAGTAGCTATTCCTAACAAATCAACTGATACGAAAAATATACTTCCCGCTGCTATAACTATTATAATACTAATATTGATAGATTTAATTATTAATAAGGGTAAAATAAGTAAGCTTTTACTTAATATCATATTCTTCTCTTCACATCATAGAGGTGGTGGTTCTTCCGGTGGCGGCTTTGGTGGCTTCGGCGGAGGTTCTTCAGGTGGTGGCAGCTTTGGTGGTGGTTCTTCAAATGGTGGTGGTTCTTCCGGAAGCTGGTAAATAAAAAAAGAGATGTATAAAACGAATACTATTCTTAATCATTTTTATACATCTCTACTATTATCTTAATTATATAATCTATTCAATGCACTAAATACAGCCTTTATTGATGCTAAAGTTATATTACTATTTACTCCTACACCAAAAGTTTTCTTTCTAGTATCATATCTTTCTAAATGTACATAAGCTGCTGCTTTTGCTCCTGAACCTTTTCCTAAAGCATGTTCTGTATAATCTAGTATATGAACATTAACAAATCCTGAATTATTTAATGCTCTTTTCAATGAATCTATTGGACCATTTCCTATTCCTTCAATAATTTTTTCTTTATCATTATACAAAAATCTAACAGTTATCTTAGTATCACTACTCTCTGTTTCATGTACATCCTCCACCTTAAACTTAAGAAGTTTAAAAGTATCTTCATTCTCCAAATACTCTTCATTAAACTTTTCCATTATAACCTTAGGTGCTACTTCGCCTTGTTTTTCTGAAAGCTTTTGAATAACATCAGCAAATTCCTTATGCATAGCTTTAGGCATCTTATATCCATAATATCTATCCATTACAAAAGCTATTCCACCTTTTCCTGATTGACTATTTATTCTAACTAAAGCTTCATATTCTCTTCCTAAATCCCTTGGATCAACTGGTAGATATGGAACCTCCCAGTACTCTCCTCTTCTTTCATTGTATTTTGCCATTCCTTTATTAATTGCATCTTGGTGAGAACCTGAAAAAGCAGTAAACACCAAATCTCCTGCATATGGATGTCTAACATGCACTGGTATTTTACAACACTTTTCATAAACTTCTATAATCTTTTCAATATCCTCTAAATTCAGCTCAGGATTAACCCCTTGAACAAACATATTATATGCTATATTTAAAACATCTACATTACCTGTTCTTTCTCCATTACCAAATAAAGTACCCTCTATTCTATCAGCTCCTGCTAAAAGTGCTAGTTCAGCTGTTGCAACACCTGTTCCTCTATCATTATGTGGATGAACACTTATAATAACTCTTTCCCTATCCTTAAAGTTAGTACTCATCCATTCTATTTGATCTGCAAAAACATTTGGCGTATCCATTTCTACAGTTGATGGAAGATTAATGATTACTTTTTCCTCTTTAGATGCTCCCCAAGTATCTAACACTGCTTCACAAACTTCTAACGCATAATCTACTTCTGTTCCAGTAAAACTTTCTGGTGAATATTCTAACACAAGATTCCCCTTAAATCCCTTAGCATATTCCTTTACTAACTTAGTCCCGTCTATAGCAATTTGTTTTATTTCTTCTTTTCCCATGTTAAATACTACATCTCTTTGCAAAATAGAAGTAGAGTTATATATGTGAAGAATTACATTTTTTACACCTTCTACAGCTTCAAAAGTTCTCTTAATTAAGTGTGGTCTTGCTTGAGTTAATACTTGTATAGATACATCATCTGGAATCAAATTATTATTAACTAATGTCCTTAAAAAATCGAATTCTATTTGTGATGCAGATGGGAATCCTATTTCTATTTCCTTAAAACCTAATTCTAATAAAAGATTAAACATTTCTAACTTTTCTTCAACAGTCATAGGATTAACCAAAGCTTGATTCCCATCTCTCAAATCAACTGAACACCAAATTGGTGCTTTTGTTATTGTCTTATTTGGCCATGTTCTTTCCTTAAAACTTATAGTTTGAAATCTTTTATACTTTTTATAATTTAACATATCTTTGCCCCCTTAAAATATTTATAGTATTGCTTTGTACTTAATACATTATTAAATGTTACTAGTATAGAGGAGTTCCAAAACACCATAAAGCTTAACTATAAAAATCACCTTTTTATCTATCGCGTTAACCCCAAATTATTCACCTCTTCTTTATAAAAAATAAAGCGCAACTACTCCTATCTTGGAGCAATTACGCGGTACCATCCAATTATTTTTCTTAATTATAATAACGACCTTTTAAACCGATAAAGTTAAATACTCTAACTTTATAGCTCATAAGCAAGTTCAAAAAACATAGCTTATAGGTTTCCAGCTACCCCTACTCTCTGAAAAGCATACTTTTTTCTACTACTCTTAATCATAGCTTCTAATATCATTTTTTTATTTATATTACTATATTATTACTTCGATGTCAATATTATGATGTCACCTTTGATTTTTTTTTATTTTTTATTTTTCTTTTTTAATACTCTGTCAAATAAGCATTTCACTTATAACTACCCACATTGAAAATATTTAATTAAAATTTAATTTTCTGCTTTTTGCAAGTAATCTAGTACAATCTTTTAAACATTGCAAGTACAACACGTAATTATTTCATTTTTTATCAATTTCGACACTAATATGTAGACTTACAAGTTTATTTTTGACTTTTTTTATTAAATCTCTTGCACAATTTGGATAATATATGTATAATAATCATCATAATACTATTAAAGGAGGCTATTTATATGAAAACAAAATTAGGTTTAACAGAAAAAATATTTTTAGGTTTATTTTTAGGAATTATTATAGGGTTACTTTTAAAAACTTTACCTAATGGATTTTTAAAAGATGATCTTTTTTTAAATGGTATATTAAAACTTCTTGGGGATGGTTTTATTGCTGCAATTAAAATGCTAGTTGTACCATTAGTACTTGTTTCTTTAACTTGTGGTGCATCTTCAATGGAAGATGTAAAGAAGATAGGTAGAGTTGGAGGAAAAACTCTCTTATTTTATTTATTCACTACAGCTATGGCTATAAGTATTTCAATCTGTTTAGCATTACTTATAAAACCTGGTATAGGATTAGATATGTCTCATATAGTTACTAAAGAAGCTACTATTGGAGAATCAAAATCTTTCATAAATACACTTCTAGATATGATTCCAACAAACCCCTTCAAATCAATGGTTGAAGGAAATATGTTACAAGTTATAGTTTTTTCAATTCTTCTTGGAACTGCTATGAACTTAATAGGTGAGAAATCTGAACCTGTAAAAAAAGTATTTGAAAGCTTTAATAGTTTATTTATGAAAATGTTAGAAATGATAATGAACCTTGCACCTTTTGGGGTATTCGCTCTTATAGCTACAACATTTGCCACTACCGGTTTTGATGCCATGATACCTTTATTAAAATATATGATTTGTATTTTAGTATCTTTAGCTATTCAAGGATTTGTAGTTTATAGTGGATTATTAAAACTTTTCACTCGACTTCCACTAAAACCATTCTACAAAAAATTCACCAAAATAGCTGCAGTAACATTTTCAACATCTTCAAGTAATGCTTCATTACCAGTTTCATCTGAAACTATGCAAGAAGCTGGAGTAAGTAATACTATTACTTCTTTCACCTTGCCACTTGGTTGTACAATAAATATGGATGGTACTGCTATCATGCAGGGGACTGCCGCTATATTTATTTCACAAATTTATGGCATTGATTTAGGTATTTCAGGTATACTTACTATAATTCTTACTGCTACTTTAGCATCTATAGGTACTGCTGGCGTTCCAGGAGTAGGTATGGTTATGTTATCAATGGTACTACAAGCTGTCGGATTACCAGTAGAAGGTATAGCATTAATATTAGGTGTAGATAGAATTTTGGATATGTGTAGAACAACAATCAACGTTATGGGAGATTGTATCTGTACATTAATAATAAGTAAAAGTGAGAAAGATTTAGATATAGATAAATATATGAGTATAGAAAATAAGGCCAACTCTGAAACCATTGGTTCAAAAAACTCATTAGCTTAAGTTAAAATAAAATAGTGTTCATCATTGAAAATTATTTTTCAATGATGAACACTATTTTATAATATATTTATTTAATTCTAATTTCTTTCCACTATCACTTAAAACTTCACTAAATCCCTTATATATTGGATTAAATTTATTAATTAATTTTAGACTTTCTCTATTTCTTCTATCAGCTTCATATATAAATCCTTCAAAATTATTAAACTTATTTAAATAATTAATAACTTCTTTTATAACTTCATATGCATAACCTTTTCTCCAAAAGTTTTTACAAATCCAAATTCCCAACTCTGGTAACTTTTCATTTAATCCGTATATTTCTATGCTACCAATAAAAATATTATTTCTATCGAAAATACTTAACATAACATTTATTCCTGCTTCTCTTAGCATAATAAAGTTCTTTATAAGTTCTCTTGCAGCTTCTATAGATTCAAAAGAATCTGCATATTGATATTTTGTAATTTCCTCATCAAATTCTTTATAATACATTTCAGCCTCTTTTATAGTTACTGGTTTTATTGTAAATCTGTCAGTGTGAATTTCAAAATCATATCTATTAATATTTACTGTAATTTCATTACTGTAATTCATATACTTTTCACCTCCTATAAGCATAAGTTTATTATCTTAAATAGTTAAAAGTATGTAGTAATAGTATTTAACTATCTATAACTTTATATTTTCTTATACATTAAAAAAGTTATATTTGGAACCTAGTAATATCCCAATATAACTTTTTACGTGATAGATTTTCTTATTATATTTTATTAAATAATAAATAAATTATTTATTATACACTAACATCTATAACTTTACCTACATTAGGGTTAACAGCTATAGATCCCATCATTTCATTTAAATTTGAAGCAGTATTTTTCATATTTTCCATAGTCATCTTAGTTAAAGCAACTCCAACTTGACTTTGTACTGAATATTGACTCATTACTACTGATAAACCTGCGATATCCATATTACACCTCTTTCCTTTTATACTTTTTATTAAGATAAATTAGTTATTTACACTACATTTAATAACTTCATATTATCCCTTATATTTTTATTCGTAAAAATATAATTAAACTTAAGTCCTCTACTTTCTATATTATACATTTATTCTCATAAAACAACCTAACTTCCTATTATTAAAATAAAGCTTGACAAATTCAAAACAAAATCTTATCATTTAAGCGTGTGTGAGACTTAAACAATAAGATTTTATTCTTGTCATATTTTATATGACTTTTAATGTAAAATTTTCAGAGCTATTTTGATGTGTGCATTCAAAATAGTTTTTTTTTTGAGATATAAAATATATGATGAGATTAATTCTCAATTAAATGTTATAGCAAGGTAATCAATTTGTCAAGTCAAATGATAATGATTATCAGGTGTTTCTATTTATTATATAAAAACTTATTTTCTTAAAATATACATTAAAGAAAAAAGCACCAACTGTACAATTGGTACTGTTTAGTCCTTCAAATCTAAATTTCTTTTATTATATCATTAAATATATTCTCTAACCTATGTTTCATCTTTTCAAAAACTTCTTCATTATAAACTTTTACTACTTCTTCACCAAACACCCTATCTTCAATATATTTACTATAAGGTATTTCTATTTGTATAGTTTCCACTCTATCACCATACTCTGTTCCATAATGCTTAGTTATATATCCACCTAAAAATTCTTTATTTCTTTCTATATCTATATTTTCTTTTAAAAAAGCATTACATACTATATCGAAATATTTTTCAGAACATGTACTACCATTTTGATTTCCTAGTAATACCTTATCTGTAATTCCACTTGGAGTTATATCATAACTATGTAAATCTAAAATATATACTTTTTTAAAAATCTTCAATTTTTCTCTTATTAATTCTTTTATAACATTATGATATGGATTATAGTATAACTTAATTCTTCTTTCTACGTCTTTCCTTGTTATATGTCTCTTATATATTTTTCTTCCACTACTTGTATTAGAAAAAACTAAGTTTCGTCTATAATCATTAGTTTTTATAATATTTGAATTTCTATTTACATCAATAACATAACGACTAATATTATTTTTTATTACTGTTACTCCCATATGTTCAAAAAAATCATATAATTCCGGCAAAAACCAATCCGTATTTGCTAATACAATACCTTCTACAATATTCCTTTGTATATCACTAGGAATATACGTACCACTATGTGGAATGCTTATTATTAAAGGATGATAAAAATTTTCTTTATTTAAAATATTAAAATTATCCATAATCTTATATATCTCTTAAATTTATATATCTAATGATTCTTTTTATATTCCCTCACACAAGATTCGCATATACAAGCCTTTCCTCGTAATTCTACTGGTACCATCTCCCTTAATTCCTTTGGAACTGAAATTTTCTCACACCAACACCCTTCATGTATCATTCCTTTTTCAAAAGCACAATTATTAGGTTTCCCACAAATAGGACAAATTCCTTTTTCAACTTTCATATTACCGCCTCCTAAACCTTAATTAACTTCATTTTAATTTCTATAATATATATTGTAAATATTTATTTTGAATATATTACATTTGACACTTTTCGATATTTGCATTATCCTTATTTTGTAAAATATATTTGTAGGGAGTAAAGAGAATTTATGATTAAATTTTTAGAAAATGACGATTTAGACTTATCAGTACTTGAAGTTGAAGATATTATCGATTTAGATGTATTACAAAAGTTTCAAGATAACTTTGCAATTTCAATGAATTGCGCTGCTATTACTGTAAATAAAAGCGGTAATGCTATTACTAAGCAAAGTTCTTATACTAGATTTTGCAGTAAACATATTGGAAGATGTTCAGCAGGTAGCTCTAGATGTGCTGCATCACATAAAAGAATGGGGGAAGAAGCTGCTAAAATCGGTAAACCATTTGTTGGTCCATGCCATGCAGGTCTTATTGACTTTGCCGCACCAATAATTATTGAAGGAGAAGTTATTGGAACTGTTTTAGGAGGACAAATCTTAGATAAAAGCCCAAATGAAGCTATTTATTTAAAAACTGCTAGTGAATTAGGACTTAACGCTGAAAGCTTATTAACTTCTATAAACGAAGATATTGCTATTACAAAAACTGAAAACATTAAAGCCGCTGCTGAAGTTTTATTTGTAGTTGTTAATACTCTTGCTGTTAATGGATACAACTATATAAAATCAAATTCATTAATAAAAAAACTAAGTAATAATTTTATCCAAGTTTCTGCTACTATTGAAGAATTATCTGCATCAGCTTTTGATATTGCAAATAACCAAGAAGGCTTAAACTCTAATATAAAATTAGTTACAGAACTTACTTTCAAAATAAATGAAGTTCTTGATTCTATAAAAAATATTGCTTCTCAAGTCAAAATGCTTGGCTTAAATGCTTCTATAGAAGCTTCGCGTGCTGGTGAAGCTGGTAAAGGCTTCTCTGTAGTTGCATCTGAAATAAAGAAACTTGCAGAAAACTCAAGAGAAACTGCTAATTTAATTTCTACATTAACTAATAAAATACAAAGTTCAATCGATGATACACTTGCTAATTCAACAACTACTCTTGAAACTACTAAAGAACAATCAAGAGCTATGGAAGAAGTAAGTAATACTATTCAAGAGGCTGTAAAAGTTGCAGAAGAATTAAACAAACTTATGGGATAAATTTTAGTAATTAATCTCTAAAAATAAAACAGATAGATTGTACTTAAACAAGCTCTATCTGTTTTTATTTTTAAAAATATATATTTTTATGCACCTAATAAACTTCCTACAATTATTCCAAAATAAGTTCCTATCACATATCCTAAAGTTCCAATAAGCATAATTGGTCCAATAAGTTTTGTCCACCCTTTTGATATTGCCATAGCTACTGCTGTAGTAGGCCCACCAATATTAGCATTAGAAGCTAAAACAATGTCTTCTAGATCAAATCTTAATAATTTTCCAAACACAAAACAAAAAGCCATATTTGTTAAAGCAATTATTAATGTAAATATAAATAACAAAGGTGCATTTACTATAATCATAGGTATAGATGCTGGTACCCCTATTACAAAGAAAAATAAATAAATTAAGTATGTTCCAATCTCAGTATATCCTGAAATTTTTTCAATTTGTTTTTCAAAAATCATGGAAACAATTATAGATAAAGTAGTTATCCAAATATATTGACTTCCAAAAAATGTGTTACACATATTAAGCATTATACTTCCTGTTGGTATATTATCTGACAGCACTTTCGCAATTAATCTTGAAATTGTAACAACAATTGAAGCATAAGCAAAGTTAATTGCAATATCTTTCAGAGATATTTCTTTCTTATTTCAATACTCAGCTGCTACATTTTGTGAAGCTTTATCATCACTTATTTTTTCTCTCTTGTCTATATGTGGATGAGTAAAATGTTTTCTAAAGAACCCTACTGCAGGAATTGATAATAACAAAAACATTGAAGTTGCAGTTACAAGGTTATCTGCTACAGTTGTTGCTGAAATCATAGTTCCAGATACATTAAATGCATCTGCAAGAGCTGTAAAGTTTATTCCTCCCCCTATATACGAACCAGTCATCATTGCTGCAAGACCACTTAATTCGCTAATATTATCCTTTAATAAATAATATGAAATAAGAGCTCCTACACATGATCCTACTGCTCCAATTAAAAATATAATTAAAAGTCTACCTGTTTCTTTCCATATTTTTTTTATATTACATTGTAAAAGCAATAATGGTATAGCAAGTGGTACTGCAAATCCCCATACTACATCATCATATAAAGCAGAACTTGTTGGTATTATATTTAAATTTGTAAATAGTATTGCTAAAATAAGTGCTAATATAGCCCCCGAAATCTTAGCTGCCCATTCATATTTTTGTTCAAGCCATATTGATAAAGCTACAGACCCACACATAATTGACATTAATACCCAAGTATTATCCGCACTAATTAACGTGTCCATAATAATATTTCACCTCTATTTAATTAATATCTACATTTATTCTATACTTTTATTAATATTATGTAAAACTTAACACATAAACAAAAACACTACTAAGCATGAGTATACTTAGAGTGCTTTTATTATATTCTTAACTACCTTCTTTTACGTATATTTTTAGATTTTAAAACCTTGACCTTTTTGCTTGGCGGCTGCTTTCTTATATATTTCAGATACTTAAGTATATTATCATCATTTGCCAGGCTATCTAAAGTGTTTAATCTTATAGCAAGTTCCTTATTGGAATAAAGTGCATGAATTTGTTTATGGCAACTTTCACAAAGCCAAACTACATCTCCATCCTTCCCTCCTTCTTCTCTAGGAATCAAATGATGTTCTGTAACTTTAGGTACCTCTTCTCTTCTACATAACTCACATATATATCTATCTTTCAATATAATCATTCCTAACATTTATATATTATATTATGTGTCTTTTTATTGTGAATTATTTTTATTATTTAATCTTCCAAACACTACCATCATATCACTAGATTTAGTATCACTACAAGTTGATAATGCAATTATTTTATCTTTTTTAGTAATTCCAACATCTCTATAACAAATAGACTTTTCTTTAATATAATTCAATATATCCTCCATTTCTTTCTCTTCAAAATTGCTAGGATAAAAAATTCTACTATCTCCTCCGTTTAAAATAACACTTGCAAAAATATCTATAGTATAACTCTGATAAAAGGAATATAGTTCGACGTATAAATGAGAGTTAAAATACTCTCCATCACTAAATTTATTTAGATTTCCAAACATAGCTCCATTAGCCATATTATGTCCATATAATAGATTATAGGAATCACTTAAATCTCTATTATTATGACTATCTAAAAATATAGTTCCTGAAAAAGAAAATTCACCATAAATATCTTTATTTACATATTCAAGATTATCTTTTCCAATAACAAAAGGATAATCTATATTTGTATCCTTTATATTAATCCATCCAACTACATCTTTATTAATCTTCAAAAGTTCTTCAAGAGATTTCTTATCATTAAAACTTGAAGGTTTAAACTGCAACAAATCATTCTCTAAAAATGCTCCATCATTTATCATCTTTATATCCCAAAGACAATAGCCAGCATAAGAAAGCATAACTATAAGAACTATTAGGCGAAATAAGATTATTATTCTCATCATACCACCCTTTAAATAAATAACCTATATTAGGTTCAGCTACTGCAGTAACCTGTTCGTTATTATCTGCATAATAAGCTTTTCCTACATCCTTATAACTTTCTGATGTTCCTCCTATTATAGAAATACTTCCACCTTTATCACTATTAATAAATTTTTTTTGGCCTACATCCCACACTTGAGGAATAAATCCTTGTCTATACCTCCATTGAGCAACCATAGTAGCACCAGATGATGCTAATATTTTATTAACCTCTACCTCTTCATCTGTACCTGCCTTATTACCTACAATGGTTAAAGTATCATCGTCAGGATTATCGGCCTTAACATAATTTACTCTATTAATCTTATCTTATAATGACAATTTACAGCCTCAACTCTATAACTATAGTTTCCCTTTCCATCTGCCGTAAACAATTCAACACTAATGAATTCATCATTAATCATAGCCCCTATAAATTTTCTAAAATCTTTTCCTGCCAGTTCATGAGCTATTATTTCAAAAGATTCATTCTTACGAACTTTACCTGTATAATTAGTATAATAATTTATTTCATTATCTCCCTTATAAATATAAGTTCCAGTACCTCCTGGTGTAGTATGAGCTTCCACATTATAATATTCTATAAATTCTACATTATCCAAAAAGTTGCCAAGAGTATCATTAGAAGTAGCTGTTTGAAACGCTGAAAAAGCAAAAATTGACTCTGGACAATTTTTCGGAACCTCATAAGTAAAATCATAATTTGCATTTATTATCTTAGAACCATAATCCTCCCACCTTGAATTTCCAGAAGACATAAGCCACACATTCCATTCTTCTGTATGAACATTATCTTTTGTCCAACTAAAAGCATCACTATCTCCATTTAATTCAGCTGCTTGTTCCCCCTCTCTAGGAGAAAGCCTTACATTTGGTATATATACCCCTGTATTATCTCTCAATAACTCAATTTTACTTTGATATGCTGTCGTATTCCAATATGGTACAAGGGATTGGTCTACTTGAAGTGCTTTTCTATTTGGCTCTCCAGTAACTTCTGTTATATCTGGTTCCTCAAAACCTCCATTACTTAGGTTGCAAGGCTGTTCCGAAACATTTTTTACTACTTTTCCTGTTAATTTATCATCCTTCTCATCTTTCAAGTTTAAAGCATTTATTAAAATATATTTAGATAATTTATCCGTATCAAAACAACATTTTCTATCTTTTGAATACTCTTCTTCATAAGTCTTTTCATATTTATTATTAACTTTACTATAAACCAAAAGTTTTTTATTGAATTCATTAGGTATCGGTAGATATAATTTAACTTTTTTATTTAAATCAATCTTTTCTCCTGTTATAGAATTAATCAATAAAACTTCATAGATCTTAATGCCATTAACATCATATCCCTTTAGAAAATCCTGCTCTGATATATTATCTTCTTCCTTAGAAACACTATTTATTTTCAACTTTAATTGTTCTACACTTATGTTCTCAGGGATTGCATCTTTTGAGAAAGATATCTTTGCTCCAGTTTCTTCATCTCTTATTTCAATTTCTGTATTTTTATTATCAGCTGCAAATGTTATTAGAGTACTTGTAATAGACATGAATGTATAAACTATAATCATTAGAATTAAACTAAATCTACGTTTTCTTTCTTTCATATTAACCACACTCACTTTATGTTATACTCTTCTAATATTTGTATTATGTTTTTTTTAAATTACTTTCTTACCAAACTTATAATAAAATTTTTAAAATATTAAAATAAAAAATAGAAAGGTCAAATTAAATCTAACCTTTCTTAATACAATAATATTTTATTAATATAATTTATTTTAGAACATTTTTCTTAAATATATCTAATCCAATTCTTTCAATCATAAAACTAAGTTTTTCACCTAATTCAGCTTCTTTTTTGTAGAATTCAATTATGTTATCTATAATTTTTAATACCTCTTCCTCATTAAGCTCATCTTTAATAATATCAGCAACTCTTGGATTATATCCACCTGATCCCCCTGCGACTACCATAATTCCAGTTTTATCAGCAATTACCCCTATATCCTTAGAGTATACACTTCCACATGCATTTCTGCATCCTGCTACACCAATCTTAGTTCTACAAGGCATTTCTTTTCTTCCATACTTCTTAATAAGCTTCATTCCAATTCCCATGGTGTTATACTTACATCTTTTACAAAAACCAGCTGGACATATTTCAACATTCTTAATAGAATTAGCTGTATATACTGCTGGTTCCATATCTAACTCTTCCCATATTGCAGGTAAATCTTCCTCTTTTAAATTAGTTATTAATATTCTTTGTCCTGAATTAATCTTAATAACTCCATTATATTTTCTTGAAACTTTTGCAATAATCTCCAACTTATCTGCTGATATAAACCCACCAGGTATAAATGGTGTAATTGAATATCTTCTTTCTCCATCCTTCACTTTTTGCAAATTTCCATAATGCATACTAATACTCTCCTTTACGTATTACAAATGATTCAATTTTAAATATTAAAATATACCTAAATTATATCAGCTCTTTGTAATCATTTAAATTAACTTTTGTCTAATTAATGTAAATTTTACTCCATTATTTTATTACATTGTCTCAAACTTTCCAGTACTTCTATTATAATAAGTTATATATTTATTACCATTATTATCGTCATAATAAGTTTGTCCATTAACTTCATATTTTATTGAATACTCTATGACATCTCCTCTAAATGGTACAGTACTTTTCCAAATCTCGTAATTTCCATCTAATGAATGAGAATATTAAGCCTCACAATCACTCCATATATCTGGATAAGCGCTATCTTTATAATGTACTGTTACTTTTTTGTTATAAGCTAAATTTTTCACCTTAATCTCAGGTAAGTGTCAAAGAATTGACGACTCGATATTGGTAAGCTGATTTGCTAAGATAAGAGATATTAAAAATCGGGAGGTTTTATAATGTCAAATACACTTATCAATAGTAAATAGGAAAATGTATTAGCTGAACTTTCATCTTA
>SVCL01000065.1 GCA_015058405.1 Clostridium sp. | reverse complement strand
GTTATTGCTTGAAAAACTCCGTCACTGACTTTCTGTGATTTTCTTTTGTAATAATAAAGCTGGTTTTTGTTAATGTTCTTCTCTTTACAGAAAGATGTTACAGTTCCTGTATAAGATGAAAGTTCAGCTAATACATTTTCCCATTTACTATTGATAAGTGTATTTGACATTATAAAACCTCCCGATTTTTAATATCTCTTATCTTAGCAAATCAGCTTACCAATATCGAGTCGTCAATTCTTTGACACTTACACTATATCTGTTTCCGGGCCAAGTTTCTCCATAGTGAATAGTACCATCAACTTTATTTTATAAATAAAAAATAAGAGCTTCTGAAACAAATATATTTCAGAAACTCCTATATTAAATAATACATTCTAGTGCTCTACTCTAATTTTTCTAACTCTTTCTATATCTAACCCTGTCTTTAAGGCTATAATATCATCATCTAAAATATCTAATAAATTTTTAGTTATTTCTACTTTTTCTTCTTCTCTACCTTTTCTTAGCATTTAATATATCAATAGCTGATGTAACATTCTTACTTCCAATTAGCTTTTCCTTACTAAATTCTTCATCATTACCTATATCAAAAACGTCATATTTAAAATTCAAAAGTCCATTTCCAAATAGATTTTCATTATATATTACTTTTCTAAATTCATTTGGTACATTCCATCTTTCTTCACCATTATATAATACTATTGGTATTACTGCTGGTGCCTTTATATTTTTATCTCTTTTTCTATAGTCAGTATTTACCGCATGTTCACGTAATATTTCACACATAAGTGACAATCCAAATTTTATATTTGGCTATTGGAACTTACTCAGCGAACTTATGTGAGTCGAGTTTCCTTTAAACCTAAGGGGCATTCTATAGTCTACTGTAGATTGAAATTCTAGAAGTATGTAAAAATATACTTCTTTATTATTTATATTTGCCTTATATACTATATCCGCTTCTGTTTCCTCATAGTCTGATGTAACAAAAGATTTATTTACTAAAGTTAAACTTTCCTTAGTTAAATACTTAGTCCACTCCTCATTAAGTAATGATTTAATATAACTATATATTTTTGTTATTTACTCGTGTATTTCTAATGGTAATCCATCTGGGTCATAAAAGAAAGTCATCTTCTTGCCTGTATAATCGTCAATTCGAATAGGCTCAGTTTCTATACCTTTTTCGTTAAGCTCTTTTACCGTCTGCTCTACTGAATTTACAGCGAAGGCAAGATGTCTAAGACCATATGCTTCTGGATAGCTCATTCTTTGTGGACAATTTTTAATTATAAATAATTCTAACTCCATATCATTAAGTTGTAAATCAATTTTATAATCATCTCTTTCTTCTCTATAATTTTCACGAATAACAGAAAACCCTAATAAATCAACATAAAAATGTTTTGATTTTTCATAATTACTTCCTATAATTGCAATGTGATGTACTTTTCTTAAGTTCATTATGCTCCTCCTTAATTTATATTAATCAAAATTATAGCATAATATATAGACAGTATCTTTATTTGCCAGTTTATTGCTTTCTTCAGTTTTTACATCTATTTCTTTATTTAATGAAAAGAAATCCATTTGTTTAATTTCTTCCTCAGACTCAAAATATTTGTTTAACCTCTTCCTCCTAGTAACAATCTTAAAATCTTCATATTTTATAGTCATTTGAATAGTTTTTATCAAGACACCTCGTACTTTTATTCTACTACTTGTCATCCTTGATAATTCCTTTAGTACCAGTAGCAAGTTTTGTTTCCGAGGGCATACATTTCATTTATATCCTTTTTCCAAATATAATTTTTTAATACATCTTTATCAATAAAACTTATTCCATGAGGTTTTTTCATATTAGAAGCCATTTTAGCTAAAAACTTATTATATGAAATTCCTATAGAACAAGAAAGTTTAAACTTCTTTTGTAACTCATCCTGAATTCTTTTAGCATATTCTCTTGCATTATCTAAATCCACTTTATCCGTAACATCTAGATAGCATTCATCAATACTTGCCACCTGCAACATATAAGAAAACTTAAGTAAAAACTGAAATACTTTTATGGATATTTGTCTGTATTCATCATATCTTGGCGGGCATATTATAAGTTAAAAATAATTTCTTTATATCTAGTTTTAATATATCACTTGCCTCTCATTTAACGCATCAGAAGTATTGTGTTTTAAATCCTCATCTATAATTCTATCTACTAAAATAATTAGATGAATCTTCAATTCTACTTTCTTTTAAAGTAACATAATCGCTATATCTATATTCTCTATTGCGTTGAATTGCTCCGCCTTTATAAAGCTTAAATAATTCATCAATTAACCTGTAAGAAGAAGGTGCATCAAAAACAACCATATCCAAACCACACCATTAAATAATAATTATTATGTTCTATCTTAGTTACTGCTAAATCAAACCTTGGAGCAGATATTCCTTTTATGAATTTCTTTTTAAACTCTTCTTTATAATTTTCAAAAGCCTGAATTTTCTCATTTTCTTTACATTCGATATAAACCTGAGGAGTTTGTGAAATTGAATATGTAATATCATGGTTGAAACTCAAATCATATTTCTTATTATTAATCATAGAAGTAAACACTATAGGAATAGATTTTTCTGAAGCACTTATATTTTTAAGTTCTCTCATAACTGTTATTCCACTTACCATATTGTTGAAGAGTTGAATCTGTTGCCTCAGAAATTTTAACTTTTTTATAAACAGATTCATCAGTAATTATCTCATGAGCAGTTAATAATAACTCACTAATCTTTTTATCATCAAGATATGAAAACAAATTAGCTGTACTTTCTTTTTTCATACATTTCCCACTTCACTCTCTCCTTTATAAATATATAAAGTTCTTATAGTTTCTCTAATTCATCCATATACTTAAATAATAATTCAGTAGAATACTTCTTTGAACCAGGATTGTCACGTACTATCCTCCACAGATAAGCTGCTACTTTAATATTTCTATTAAATACCTTTATATGTGTATCATTGAAAAATTCCCTCACAAAGTTGTTCCACTGATAAGTTTTTTCTTCAGCATTTTGTATACTTTCATCTATTTTAGGTTTTTCTTTTACTTTTGATTTGCTCTTTTTCTTATTCTTTTTGCTTTCAACATAAATATCAATTAAATCTTTTACTGTCATTTCAAAATCATTTTCTTCTTCTGCTTTTCTTAATGCTACTGCCATATCCTTTGTAAAAGAAAATTTCTCCACTTTAAAATAATCTGCAAAGAACTTTCTAGCAACATTATCAAATTTAAAACCTCCACCAATTAACTTAGTTTCAAGAGTTATAGCACCATTAGTAAGTATTACATTTTTTCTTATTCTTGAGGACTTAGCTCTCTTATTTAATGATTTCTTTCCAGATAAAAACTCTTTAATATAAACCTGTAATTCTGCTTTAGTTCCTTGAGAAGGAAGATCATATTGTCTACAAATTTTTTCTAATTCAACTTTATACCAATAGTGTTTTTCAAATTCTTCTATGGATAAATTTTTTGAAAATGATGGTCTATTATTCATTATTTATGGGGTATACCTATTCCCCTGCTCACTCCTTTTCTTTACATATATTAATTATCTATAGCATTAACTTATTACATTACTATTTTATTTTATACCCTAAATTTTATACATTATTCATAATTTGTCAATTTTTATTTTAAAAACACTTTTGTTATATTTTATCAAAAATATTCTATAACTCCCATAAAATTTATCCCCAACATTTATTAACAATTATGATTTAGCTTTAACATAAATTCCACCTCAAGAAATTTTAAAAAAATTTATGTAAAAATAGGCCTTACCAAAATACATACTTTTGATAAAGCCCTTGAATTTATATTTTTATGATGCTTTTTTCATTTCATATACTATACGCTGAATACTCTTCTCTGATAAAAAGTATTTTGATGATAATTCTTCAATATTACAACCATCTTGATAATCCATAAAGATAATGGTATTTCTTTCTTTAAGTTCTTCACGTATCTTTGTTCTTTTACCCCACTTTTCTCTTTTACCTTTCTTTTTTGATATGTAGATATTTTCTCCATCCACGTATTTTTGTATAAGTCCAATTAATTCTTGTGGTAGAATTTCTTCTGCCTTTCTATTTTCACCATTCCTTCTTTAACTACCATAATCTTTTCATAATATATAACAAATGGTAAGCTTTAGATTTCTTTACTAGTTTTACAGAAAAATTATCAAACAACTTTTTAAATCACTTCTTAACAGTCCTTTTATTTCTCTTAAAGTATTTCACGAATAAAAATAGACTTTTTACTGTATTTTTTCAAAAAATTCAGTCAATTGTTTTATAATGTACTTGTACAGTATTTGTATATTTTTACTTTAATTATAGAAAGTAAAAAACTTTAAGAATTAGTTAGGGGGAATTTTAAATGAAAACTAAAAGATTTATGAGCAAAACATTAACTGCTGTCTTATCAGCTGCATTAATAAGCTCTACACTATTTACTTTACCTGTAAGTGCTGCTGACAAAACAATTGTAAATTCTACTTTTGAAAATGGTACTGATGGATGGACAGCCATGGGTAACTGTACTGTTGGTAAAGCTGGATGGACAAAGCATAATGGAAATAGCAGTCTATACATTGGAAACAGAAAAGAAAGCTGGAATGGAGCTATCTATAATTTAGCTGGTAAAGTTCAAGCAGGAGGAACTTACAATATTTCTTCATACTTTATGTCATGGCAAATCAACAATGATATACAAGTAAGAATAACTTTATCTTATAAAGACAACTCTGGAAATACTAAATATTCTACAGTTGCTAGTTCTACTGCTGGATCTGGACAATGGACTGGTCTTAATGGAAAATTCACAATACCAAGTGGAGCAAATAAACCTGTAATTTATTTTGAAACATCTGCAAATACTGGTGACATATATATAGATGATGTTAAAATAACTCAAACTACAGGTACTCAACCACAACCAGACCCTAATCCTCAACCAAACCCTAATCCTCAACCAGACCCACAACCTAATCAAGGACCTACTGATCAATATATGAAAAATATGAAGATAGATACTTTCTGTCCAAGCAATATTTCAGGCAGAAGAAATGGTGTGTCTTATGGTTCATTCCAACACAAGACATATTATTCTAACACTACAAAGTGTAATAGAGGATTTAATATCTTACTTCCAGCTAACTACAATCCTCAAAAGAAATATCCTGTATTATATGTTTTACATGGTGTTTTTGGTGATGAAAACTCAATGTTAGGTAATGGAATTGAATATATTTTAGGAAATCATCTAGCTGATGGAAATGCAAAAGAAATGATAGTTGTACTTCCAAACATGTTTGCAGCTCCAGCTGGTTCAAAACCTGCACTTAGTGACGAAGGTCTTAAAGGATATGATAACTTCGTTAATGATTTAACTAATGACTTAATGCCATATATAGAACGTAACTATTCAGTAGCAACTGGAAGAGATAATACTGCCATTGCTGGATTCTCAATGGGAGGAAGAGAAACTCTATTCATAGGTGTTACAAAAGCTAATAAGTTTGGTTATGTAGGTGCTATGTGTCCAGCTCCAGGAGTAACTCCAGGAAAAGACCAATTCATGAGCCATAAAGGTCAACTTAGAGAAGACCAATTCAAGGTATCTAACCATGCTTATGATCCTTATGTTTTAATGATTGCTGCTGGAACAAATGATAATGTTGTAGGAACATTCCCTAAACAATATCACAATATATTAACTCGTAATGGTCAAAATCACCTTTACTATGAAGTACCAGGTGCAGGCCATGACAATACTTCAATAGCAAGTGGATTAAATAACTTTATAAGAGCTATCTTTAAGGCAAAATAAGATGTTATGATATTAAAAAAGATAAAATAATTAGCTCTGTATAGGCTAAATATCTTATCTTTTTTTTGTTATACCATCCTTATTTTAAACTCTTTTAATACATTACTTTTATATTTATTCTGAATGACTTATGTTAATTAAACTTTTTAAGATTTTAATTGGAGTCTTTTCGAACTTTTCTTTACTTTCTGTTTTCACTATTCCGTCTTTAACTGCCATAATATCTTCACCTTTAATAATGAATGTAATATCTTCTAAGATAAAGCTTACAACATCATCTTTTCCTTGAGCTCTTACATCCTTGCTATATCTCTTAAGTTCTTTCCAAAGCCTAAACACTTCTTTACTCTTAATGCAAATTTCAGAGACAGTCTCTGCATTTTTAAGAAGATAGATACTAGTATATAAAAAACGTCTTACCTGATATCCATTGGCTTCAATTTTATGTGGCAGCTTAATCCACTTTTCAATTTCAAACCTATAATAAATATCATCACTATTTTTAGGAATCTCCTGAATTTCAGACCTTTTTACTGGTTCTACAGATTTAACTTTTCCATACCACAAAATGCCTGCTTCATTATCAAAGGTTTTCTTAGATTGAGCTAAAGCAATGTATCTTCAGTAGTAAATTTAGATTCTATATTTCTTAAGAAAGAACCATTGATTCTTCTTTTAATGTCCCTCTTAAAAGTATAAATCTTTTCAAGATACTCTATATCCCTACCAGAATTCTTAAACTTAATAATAAACCTATCAATCTTCTTTAAAATGCTCTCTAAAATAAACTTAAGAAACCTATTTTCCTTAACATCATTAGTAACAGTCTTTTTAACTACTAGAGCTTCACTAGGAAGTAACCTGCCCTGCACATTTTTCATAAGGTATGGTCTTTTTTCAAGATATCTTATAGTTTCATTTGTAACATTTCTTATATTGTGATACTTTACAATTCTCTCTTCCTTAGTTAAAGCATGATAAGGATTATTTAAAACTGTATCTATAGCTTTAGTAAGTTTTTCAAAAACATAGTTTAAAATACTATAAAACTCGCTGTCATCCTTATTCCTCATATTGTTAATTTCACTATTTAAATAAGTTCTGCCAAGAAAACCATAAGCTAAGTTATAAATTTCCTCATTAACATCTTTTAATATGTTTTGATAATCTTCCTTATAACTTATTTTTGAAGGATAAACCTCTAAAGTTATCTTAAGTTTCTCCACTCCATTAACTTTAACAATTAAATCAGTTAATCCTATTTCTCCTTTAAAATTAAGGTTCTCCACCTCTTCCTCATAAGTATCTAACTTAAACTCTGCTTGACTGCTTGTTCCATATTTTTCTCCCTTAAGTACAAATACAAGGTTAGATGTTTCAAAACTAAGAAGCTCATTTTTACCAGAAGCTTGTGAATCCATCTTTTATAAACCTCCTAATCATAAGGCTTAATTTTTCAGAAGTAAGAGTCTTTTTAATATTCTTTTCCTTATTATTTAATTCACTTTCATCAAGGCAGTTTCTATTATCAAACTTAACTTCAGTAAAATGCTCAAAAAGATCAATTAAAGCTTCAAAACACTCGTTGTTGCTACCACTTATTTTAGGTAAAATCTTTTGAACTATACATCTGTCCATAGCTTCCTCAAAGGTAAATAAATCATTTTCTACTGCATAGATAACATAGAATGTAATTTCATCACGTACACGATATGCAAAATGATAATTGTACTTTTCTAGAATTTCATTAATCTCTATAAGGTTATTTATAACTTTAACTGCTATATCTTTACTATCTCTGCAATCTGCAAGTTTTAAGAAGTTTGACTTTAAGAAGTTATTATGTAAAACTCTTGGCTCCTCTTCATCTGCAAAAATACCATCAAAGTCAAAGTTTAGGTTTACTTTGTTAAACTCTATAGTATTGGCTCTATCTAAAACCTTTCTGCTGAATGGGAAGGTAGTTTCATCCATGTTAACTGTTCCTATTATATAAACATTGTCTGGTAGATAAACATCCCAGTATTTTATGTATGCATCACCATCTGTATTATCTAGAGACTTCTTATCAAAGAATCTATTAGTTACTATTTCTCCATCTTCTTTGTTTAGTGTTCTTGTTTCCATAATAGAAAGGATGTCACTAAAGTAGTATTCTACTCTTGCAAGGTTCATTTCATCTAGGACTATGAAGTAAGGAAGTTCTTTATGCATCATTGCTTCATTACAGATTTCTGTTATTCTTCCTGGGATGAATTTTCCTTCTATATTTTTGTAGCCTAGAAGCTCTGTGCTATCACTCCAGTCTGGTTTTACTGGTATTAGGTTGAATCTGCCGTTTTCTGAGGTTGCTCCTAGGGCTTTTGCAAATTGTTCTATTATTTTGCTTTTACCTGTCCCTGAGATTCCACTAAGGATTAGGAAGGGTTTGGTTTTTAGGGATAGGTAGATGTTTTTGATTAGGGATTGAGAATAAGTATAGCCGGAAGATGTTATGTAGTTGTGGATGAAGGTTATTGTTTCATCTACTTCATAATCCTTAATTATATCTGGGTTATTTAAAGATTTTTCTTTTATTTTATATTGTAAATAATCCTTATATCTGTTTAAGGCACATCCATATGGGCCATGCTCTTTTTTATCCCTTGCTTTAAGTTCTTCGTTGTTTTTGAATTCATCTATTATTGTGTTAATATCATCTATTTCTTCTAGGTAGAAAATATTAGTTCCTAATACGTCATCTATTTTCTTTATACATGATGTATATGTATTAGTAGTTTTAGGAGTACAATTCAACTTGTTTACCATCCATGATTTAAAACTTTCTTTATTTGAATCTTCTTCTGAAAATGATGATTTTATTAGTTCTAGCTTATATGAATCTTTTTTATCATCTATATAAAAATCAATATAATTGTAAGAATTACTATCTGATTTACTTAAAATAAAACTTCGTATTTCTTTTAAGAACTTTATTCTTACATACATACTTTCTTCCGAATGAGATTTTGGTCTATCAATTGTACATTTAAAAACTTTATCTTCTAATGTAACATCTACTTTTCTGCTTTCAGTATATAATAATTCTTTTGATAAGTTACTTAAAAATCGTTCTCGCACAGTTTTATCTTTAGGCAAAACTGTTCCATTATTTAAAAATGCTGAATCTAATATTCTTCTGCCAATAAATTTTTCATTATCGTTATTAGAAAATATCCACCCTTTACTTTCCCCATTAGATTTATTCATATTTTTATAATCAACTCCGTTATTAATATTTATAATATAATCAATTATTTTTTCATCTATCCGCTCTTCTATATAATTCTCATTTTCTCTTACATATTTAATCCATTCGTCATTAACAACTATTCTATTATCTTTACCGTAAAGTTTATAGAATACCTCATTATCATTCTGTGACTTTTCTTCTATAATTCTATTTTTCTCTCCATCTAATTTTCCCCTTAAATCATCCTCATAAAAGGGAGAAAGTAATCTATATGGAACATATTTATATATTTTTGATAGCTGCTTTTCAACTTCTTTTCCTGTAGAATTTAAAATTCTTTCATATATATTTATTTTACTATTCACTTCATCTACTAATTCTAATTCTTTTAATTTATAAATAATACTCTCTAATTGATCTGTATCATTAAATTTAATTTCATCATTTAAGATAGGATTATACGTTTCTGAAATCATTCTGCTAGCTACTTCTTTAAATGTTATTTCTTTCTTGCCACTAATAATCTCAAGTATTATCCCCTTAATCCAAAATAATTTATAGCTAGTTGTTTTATTTGAAATCATCTTATCAAGATAATCTTTATACATTTCATTTCTTCCCATAACTCCCCCTACGTTTAATTTAAATTTGTTTATTGTTGTTTATTTATCCTCTTCCATTTATTATATAAATCTAAATATAATCAGTAAACACAATGTTTATATTTTGTTTAAGTACTGTTTACTAGATTAAACATTACTGTTATAATTACATTTGAATATTACGTACGTAGGAGGCAATTATGAAAAATAACTTTTATTATTCTTTTCCTGCTATAAGAGGAAGACAAGCAAATAGAGACTTCTTTGTAATTATGTGTCCTCTATCAATTCTTCCAAAACTATTTATATTTAATGAAGAAGAAATTCCTCCTGAATATAGAGCACAAAGAATATTAAATAAATCAAGAATTCCTGAAATGAGTTCTTACATGGTTAATAATCCTAATGATTACGTATTTTCATCACTTACTGCATCCATAGATGGTGAATTTGATTTCACACCAATGGATGAACAAACTAATGATGGAATAGGAATTCTAAAAATATGTATGGATAGCAAATTACTAATAAATGATGGACAGCATAGAAGAGCTGCTATCGAAGATGCATTAAAAACGTCTCCTGAACTTGGTAACGAAACAATTTCAGTTGTTTTATTTATAGATGAAGGATTAAAAAGAAGCCAGCAGATTTTTGCTGACTTAAATAAACATGCTATTAACGTTTCAAAATCTATAGGTATTTTATATGATTCCCGTGATCCTATAGCGATAATAACTAAAAACATAGTAGATGAAAATGAATATTTGAAATACTATACAGATAAAGAAAATCCTTCTTTACCTAAATATTCACCTCGTCTATTCACATTAAGTAATATAAATGAAACAAATAAAAAATTACTTAATAAACTTGATGTAAATGATGAGAATGTTCAAAACTTTGCTAAAGAATTTTGGAGCTTCTTATGTGACAATATGCATGAATGGAGACTTGTTTTTGATAAACAAATAAGTTCTAAAAACTTTAGAAGTGAATACATAAGTGCTAATGGTGTTGTCCTTGAAGCCATTGGGTTGATTGGAAATTACATATATACGAATGATTCTGATTCATGGAAAACTATCCTTTCAGGAATTAAGGATATTAATTGGAGTCGTTCAAATTTAGAGGATTGGGAAAATCGTGTTATTAGCCCTGCTGGAAAGATTGTTAAAAGTGCTAATCATGTACGATTGACAAAAAACTTAATAAAGATGAAATTAAACCTTCCTCTAACTACTGAGGAAAAAAAGCTTGAAAAATCTATTAAAAAGGAAGGTTAAGAATGTACAAAGAATTAAAAGAAAAATATGATTTTATATTAGAACAAATGAAAATGGTCTACCTAAACGATACTAGACCATGGGTTATTGGATATAGTGGTGGTAAAGATAGTACTACAGTTGTACAATTAGCCTTTACAATGTTGCAAAATCTTTCTCCAGAAGAAAGACATAAGGCAATCTATGTAGTATCATCTGATACTTTAATAGAAAACCCTATTGTGCTTGCTTATTTAAGAGAAAATTCAAAATTAATTGCAGAAGGTGCTAAGGAACAAAACCTTCCTTTATATACACATATGGTTCATCCAGATTATAATAATACATTCTGGACTAATGTTATAGGAAAAGGACTTCCTACTCCTACTTCTATTAGATTTAGATGGTGTACTGAACGTCTTAAGATAAAACCATCTAATGATTTTATAGAAGAAAAGGTTAAAGAAAATGGTGAAGTTGTACTTCTACTAGGTGTTAGAAAAGCAGAAAGTATGGCAAGAAATCTTAGAATAACTAAAAGAGAAATTGAAGGATACCTTTTAAATCCACATGAAACTATTGAAAACACTTATGTATATAATCCAATAGTTGAATTAACTACTGATGATGTATGGGGAATACTATTAGATGATAATGGACGAACTCCATGGGGAACTAGTAATAATGACTTATTTACTTTATATGCAGGTTCTGATGGTGGAGAATGTCCTTTTACAGTAACAAGTGACAAGGAAACTCCTTCTTGTGGTAATTCAAGATTTGGATGCTGGATTTGTACAGTTGTTAAAGAAGATAAATCACTAACTGGATTCATTAAAAATGGTGAAGACTGGCTTCAACCTTTACTAGATTTCAGACAAGAAATTTTAGATATGCGTAATAAACATGAATATAGAATGACTTATAGACGTGATGGTAACCACTACTATAAGAAGCTTTACTTAGATAAAATGCCTTTATTAGAGGACTATGTTATTAATCCTGATTATATCTTTCCTCTTGAAAATGGTGGCTATGTAGACCTAAAAAACTCTAAAACAGATATTGAAAATGGTACTACTCGTAAATCAGAAGATAAAGATAAAATTCACTTAGAACTTTTACCTACTATCAATACTAAAGACTTTAAAAATGATAGATTAGATAAGTCTAAGATTCAAAGAGATGAAAATGGTGAATATATCAATATCTTAGGTTATGGGCCATTTAACTTTAAGGCAAGAAAGCTTATACTTGAGAAATTATTAAAACTTCAATTAGAAATTAATGAAGTATTTGAAATAGAATTAATTACTGAAGAGGAACTAGAAGCAATAGATAGTATCTGGGACGAAGAATTAGATTTATCACATAGAACTTTAGTTGATATCTATCATGAAGTTACTGGAGAAAGACTTCCATGGGATGATTACAAAAAGCCTATGTTTGATGATGCTACTTTAAATGAAATTACAAGTCTTTGCGATAAACATAACTTAGACACCGACTTAATAACTAAGCTACTAATTCAAACTAATAAATATAAGCACTTTACAAATAAAACTGTATTAGATAAATCAATAACTAAAATACTTAACGCTAGACATTTACACAAATCAGTTTTTGAGGAGATAGAAAATGATAATTAATAGTATAACATTAAAAAACTTTAGATCTTACGAAGATGAAACTACCTTCTCTTTTGAACCAAAGGATAATAAAAACATCGTACTAGTAGGTGGAGAAAACGGAGCAGGTAAATCTACATTATTTGAAGCTATGAAACTTTGTATCTATGGGCCTATTACTTATGGATACCTTGGACAAAATTCAAATTACTTAACTAAAATAAAAAATAACATTAATAATAATGCTTTTAAAAATGAAGATATAGAATGTTACTTAGGAATTAACCTTTCCTTTAAAGATGGTACTAAAATAAAGAACTACTACTTAAAGCGTTCATGGAACTATGTAAATCAAAGAGTTATAGAAACTTTCAAGGTATTCTTAGATGATAAAGAACTTAATAATGAAGAAATGTTATACTTTGATAAATACTTAAAATCAGTACTTCCACCATCATTATTTGATTTCTTCTTCTTTGATGGTGAAGAATTAAGTGACTTCTTTACAGGTAAAAGTGCTAATTCTAACTTAAAGGAATCAATACTTGAGTTATTTAACTATGATACTTTTGAAGTATTAAAGAAGCAGCTTCTATCTCACCAAAGAGCACAAACAAAGTCTCACAAAAAGATTGAAGAAGTTAGAACTTCTTATGAAGAACAAGTAGCTGCTGTAAATGAAATAAAAACTGTTATTGAAAACTTAAAGAAAGAAACTTTAGCAAATGAAGAAAGATTAGAAGATCTTCTTTCAGAAAGAACTAAAACTGAAGATACTTTCAAAAATAGTGGTGGTCTTTTAGAAGAACAAAAAGCTGAAATTAATGCTGAAATAGCTAATAAAGATAATGAAAGAGCTAACTTAAATGCAGAAATAAAAGATTTCTGTAATGACACTCTTCCATTCTTACTAGTTTCAGATTTATTAGAAAAGACTCAAAAACAAATTAGTGATGAAGATGACCTTACATCTTATACTTCAGTAAAAGAAAAATTATCAGGTAATGTAATTAAGAACTCTTTAAATAATCATATTAAAGAAAACATTAATGCTGAGGTCTGTAATGAAATTGCTTTAGATCTTCTTAATAATATGTTTAATGTAAATAAACTTAATAAAGTTGAACCAATCCTTCAACTTTCAAGTGAGCAAAAAAGCAGTATTAATCACTTAATAAATAAGATACTAACTAACAAAAGTAACTTAACAAAATCTGTTACAGGTAAGTTTACTAAAATATCTAATATTAGTAATGATGTTAAAGAACTACGTGAAAAGTTAAAAGCTTCTGTTTCTGAAGATGCTTTAAATACTTACTTAGAAACTATGCACAAATTAAATGAAGAAATATCTAAAGTTCAAAGTACAGTAGCTGTAAATAAATCTTCTCTTGAAAATAAGGAAGCTGAACTTAGTAAGTTAGAATATCATTTAACTAGAATTAAAAATGAATACTCTGCTCTATTACAAAACGCTAATGTTTTAGATATGTCAACTTCACTTATAGATTATTTAACTGAGCTTTTATCTAACCTTACTAAAGATAAGATTAGACTTATTGAAGAAGAATTTATAAATATCTTCAAGATAATCATAAGAAAAGATAACTATGTAAATAGTATTGTTATTGATGATACTTTTAATACTACTCTTTATATTAATAAAGAATATATTCCAACTGAAATATTAAATGTAATAAATAATCTAGGATTTGACGGTGTAATAAAGAAATATGGTGCTAAGTTCATAGATGATTTATTTGTTCACTACAATGTAAATACTAATGATAATTTATTACAAAAAATTAATGAAGACTTCTCTTTAGCTTACATAACTTTAAGCACCAAGATTAATATTAATGACTTCTCTAATGGAGAAAAGCAAATATATATTCTTTGCTTAATATGGGCAATAATAAAGAGTTCAGGTGTTGAAATACCATTTATTATAGATACACCTTATGCACGTATTGATGAGACTCATAGAAATGCATTAACAACTACTTACCTACCTAACATAAGTAAGCAAGTTATAATTCTTTCAACTAACAAGGAAATTGATTCAGAATTATATAAAGTTGTTAAACCATATGTATGTGATGAATATCTACTTTTATATAATACTGAATTACGTAAAACTGAAGTTAAGAACGGATATTTTGAGGTGTAACCATGGGATTTAGATTAAAAACATCAAAAAAAACAAAAGAAATTTTCGAAGAAGTAGGTAGAAGTTATAACCTTAAACCTTTCGCTTTAAGCAAAATAGCTGTTTCCCTTTCTTTAAAAAGTGAAGAACCAATAGACCAAGAAGAAGAAAAAGACGTTAACGGCCTAGAACTTCAAAGATCAACAGTTACTGGTGAATATGATGCTATCTTTAAGGCTTTAATAGAAATGAACTTAGGACGTAACATAACAGAAGATGAATACTATCCTAAATATATGAAGCTTCATATGGATAGAGGTGCTGAACTTTTATATTCTGACTTTAGATATTCTAAGAACAATTTAGAGAAATTTATTAATAATAAATTAATCAAAGAAGGTGAAAACATATGATATATCTGGACAATAGCGCTACTACTCCTATTGATCCTGAAGTACTTGATGCCATGCTTCCTTACTTAAAGGAGGAGTATGGCAACCCTTCAAGCAGATACTACTCTCTAGCAGTTAATGCAAATAACGCAGTAGAAAAAGCTAGGGAGCAGGTTGCTGCTTTAATAAATGCAGATCCTAAAGAAATAATATTTACAGGTGGAGCTTCTGAAAGCAATAACTTTATATTAAAAGGTGTTGCAGACTACAAGAAATATTATGAAGAAAGCGGAAATCACATAATAACTTCTACAGTAGAACATAAATCAGTGCTACAAACCTGCAAATTCTTAAATGGAGATGTATTCTGGAATACTTCTGATAAATCAGTAGCTAGTAAGTTCTTAAAGAAAAAGACTATGACTAAGAAAATACATAGAGGCTATGAAGTTACTTTCCTTCCAGTAAACAACTATGCTCAAGTGAATGTTGATGAGTTTAGAAGTTCTATAAAAGATAATACTATCCTTGCTTCTTTCATATGGGGAAACAATGAGATAGGTTCATTAAATGATATTGAAACTTTATGTGCTATAGCTAAGGAAAAGGATATACTCTTCCACTCTGATGCTACTCAGGTTTTAGGAAAAGTTGATATTGATGTAAAGAAAACTCCAATAGATTTTCTTTCAATGTCAGCTCATAAGATTTATGGTCCTAAAGGGGTCGGTGCTGCATTTATAAGACAAAGTGGTTTAACTTCGTATAAAATGACTTCTCTTATCCATGGAGGATTACAGGAAAACGGCTATAGAGCTGGTACTTCTGCTGTTCATAATATAGTTGGTTTCGGTAAGGCTTGTGAAATTGCTAAGAGAGATATGGATGAGTATATTAAGAAGATACTTGTTAAGGAAGAAGAAACTAAGAAGGAGTTTGCTCAAAAGTATCCTGGAGTTGAATTCTTAGGTGATCCTGAACATCATATTCCTGGAGTTATTGGAATGCTTATTCCTGGGATAGTTAATGATATGTTTATTAAGGATATGGCTGATAAGGAAGTGTGTGCTATTTCCTCTGGATCAGCTTGTGGTATTGGGGAACCTTCTTATGTTATTCAGGAGATTGGATATGGGGATAGGAGCTCGCAGTTTGTGAGAGTTACTTTATCTAAACTATAGTTTATTATGAAAAGTAAAAGCGTATAGTATATATATCCTACGCTTTCACTTTTCTTATAATAATAAGGTATTTTACAATATAACTTATTATATTTGTAAGCGTAAAGAATTTGGCACCTAGATTCTAGGAGTATTCTATTGATAAAATTTTATAGAAATATTAATTTTATCTGGAGGTTACTCATGTATCAAAAATTAGATAATGCTACTTGGGAAAAATATATAAATGAATATTCTTCTCTTGATAAGAAGATATCTATAAAAAGTTTTTGTAAGGAACGTAATATTAATCCCAG
>SVCL01000064.1 GCA_015058405.1 Clostridium sp. | reverse complement strand
CTGCTTGTAAGGCAGGTGCTCTCCCAGCTGAGCTATGCGCCCATATAAATGGTGGATGAGGATGGATTCGAACCATCGAAGCAACTTGCAACAGATTTACAGTCTGCCCCCTTTGGCCACTCGGGAACTCATCCATATTTACTTTTCCAGTTACTCAGCCGTTCGCCGAAACGCCCAACCGACAATAGTTAGTATATATTCTTATTAGTTATATTTCAACCACCATTTTAAGCTATTATACATAATTACATTAGTTTTACTATCACATGCCACTTTTTTCTCTGTTTTATTTTATAATTCGATTTTTTATTTTAAGCATATAAATATCAATTTAACATTTTCTTTTACCTTAATTGATACTATTTTTTAATATTAATTCATATATTTATTACTAGGGGGTGTAGACGCGTGGTTAAAAGAAAAATTCATTATAAATCTTCATTATCTTATTATGAAATTGCAGAAGGGATACGCGATTTTGTAAAAGATAACACAGTTATAGTCTGTATAGGAACAGATAAATGTATTGGGGATTGTCTAGGACCATTAGTTGGTACTATATTGCAAGATAATTTATTTCCCCTTCCAATATACGGTACTATATCAACTCCAATTCATGCACTTAATATAGATAAACGCCTTGAAGAAATTAATAAGTTACATCCCAATGCTTGCATTATTGGTATTGATGCTTGTTTAGGAGAATCTAAATCTATAGGAGAAATCCATACAAGAGACTATGCCATTCATCCCGGAAAGGGAGTAGGAAAGTCTTTACCTGATGTCGGTGTAGCATCTATTATTGGTATAGTTGATAGCAGTGAAAATGCTGATTTCTTTTCTTCTAGATCAATTCGACTATCCTTAGTATTAGATATGGCCAAAACAATCTCTAAGGGACTATTGCACGCATATTATTTAAATAATGGCATAGATTTAACTATATAACAAAAAAGATTGAAAACACTATGTTTTCAATCTTTTTATATTATTCCATTAATAAAACAATCTCTGGTGAATTTTCAGCTGTTTCAATTTTGTTTAATGAATTTAATATTTTACCTGTTCCTTCTGCAACACATTCTATTGATTCTTCAGCAACATGTACATTTATTCCTGTTTCAAATTCTATCAACTTATCTAAACCGTCTAAAAGCGATCCTCCACCTGTCATTAAAATACCTTTTTCAATAATATCTGCTGATAATTCTGGTGGCGTATTTTCTAATACAAGTTTTACGTTTTCCGCTATAGCTAGTATAGATTCTTCTAATGCTTGCCTTACTTCTTCCGAAGAAACTTCTACTTCATCTGGTAGTCCAGTAACTAAATTTCTTCCCTTAATTACAGTAGTAAGCTCTCTATGTCCTTTAAAGGCAGTTCCGACACTTATTTTAAGATCTTCTGATGTTTTTTCTCCAATCATTATCTTATATTGCGATCTAACATACTTACTTATAGCTTGGTTAAATCTATCCCCTGCTACCTTAATAGATTTTCTCACAACAATTCCACCCAAAGATATTACAGCAATATCACAAGTACCGCCACCAATATCTACTACCATTGATCCTGTAGGTCTTGTGACGTCAATATCAGCACCTATCGCTGCCGCTAAAGGCTCTTCAACTATATTAACTTTCTTCGCTCCTGAGTTTCTTGCAGCATCTATTACTGCTCTTTTTTCCACTTCTGTCGCTTGAGAAGGTACACATATAACTACATTAGGTGCAACTATATTTCTCTTTCCAACTGCCTTCTTTATGAATTCTTTCAACATCTTTTCTGTAACATCATAATCAGAAATAACTCCATCTCTAAGCGGACGTACCGCTACTATGTTTCCAGGTGTTCTTCCTATCATCTTTCTAGCTTCTTCACCAACTGCTAAAATTTTATTATTATTTTTATTTATAGCAACTACTGAAGGCTCCTTTAAAACTATACCTTTACCTTTTTCATATACTAAAACAGTGGCTGTACCTAAATCTATTCCTAAATCTGCTCCCTTTCTCAAAAACCACATCTTTTTCACTCCTATTATCTTTTTTGCAAATAAATACTATATATTTGTTCTAAAGATAATTATATATTTAATAAAACCATCATTCAATAGCTTTGTATTTTAATTTTGTTGCTTTTCCACCTCTAATATGCCTTTCAGCTTTATTTAATTCTAAAATACTATGAGTTTCTTCTGCAATTTTAGGATTTATTTTAGGTAGCCTTTCGGTCATGTCTTTATGAATAGTACTTTTACTAACACCAAATACTTTAGCGGTCTTCCTAATTGTAGCTTTTGATTCAATTATATATTGTGCCACTTCCAGTACTCTTTCTTCAATGTAGTCTTTCAAAATACTGCCTCCTTAACTAACTATACTTATAATTATGCAACCTCAACTAATTAAATTACTTATTAATCAGCCATTTTCTTAATGAAAACGACTGATTAATTTACTAGTTTCACAGCTATTTTTTAGCTTCATACTTAAAATATTTTAATGGATCTACTTGTTCATTATTTGCATTAAGTACTTGTATATTTAGATATTCTTTGTAATAGTCATCTCCAAATATTTTCACACTATTTCCAACACAACCAATAGCTGTACCTGCTACTACTTTGTCACCTTCCTTAACTAAAGTCTTAGCATCAAGATTACAGTACTTAGTCTTCATTCCATTAACATGTTTTATTAGAATAGAAATTCCTTCTTGTTCTGTTCCCTTTCCAACCTTTTCAATAACGCCTTCTGCTGCAGACTTAACCTGAGATCCTATTTTTGCTTCTACATCAATACCTGCAATTGTTCTTTGTTCAGAATCATTTATCTTTACTGGCTTTGGATAAGTATAAGCTCTTAATAAAGCTCCTTCTATAGGCTTATTAAACTTTACATTATTATCAGAAACCACTTGCTTTGTATTATTATTAGCCACTTCTTTTTTCTTAGTATTTTCTACCCTCTCAGCATTAGGAACTTGTGTACTAACATCTTTATCTTTTTTATCTTTATTTTCTGATTTTTCTTGATTAGCTTCTTCACCAACCTTAGCAACTTCATTATCACTATTTTCTATATTAGTCTTAGATGTTGAATTATTTGCTTTTCTATAAGCTAAAGTTCCTATTGTTGCAATTATACACAGGCAAATAAACAATACGATGTAAAAGCCCTCCTTTCTAAAAAAGTCTTTTACTTTTCGTTTATAGTTTTTGTCCATATAAACACCTCCTTTGTTTATTCTTCCCGACATTCCTAAATTAATACATTATCTTTCCTATTTTAATAACATTTTTTTCTACATATTCCGTTTAAATCACAAAATAAATCCTATAATTCACTCATAACTTATCTGTTATATTTAAACAAATAGACCATATAAATTTTTATCCTCTCGCTTTGAGTAAATAAAAAACATAAAAATTAAGCAGATGTTAAATTATAAACACCTGCTTAATCATAAAATTTTATGTTCTTTATATCTGTTCCACTATAATAATGTTTTAAAATTTCATTATACCCTTTTCCTTCCTTTGCCATCACATTAGCTCCCCATTGACTCATGCCAACTCTATGTCCATATCCTTTACAATCTATCTTTACCTCAGAACTTTCAATATTTATTTTAAAATTAGTTGAATTTAGCCCTAATATCTTTCTAAATTCAACTCCTGTCATTTTATCTTCCCCTATCAACAATTCCTTAACACCATCCCCCTCTGTTCTTGATAATATCTTTATAGACTTTAAATTATCTTCATTTAGTTTAGCTGATGAACATCCACGATTAATCTTATTTATAAAATCTTTTTTATTAATCTTTACTACTGTTTCATATTTTTTAGCTATTTCCTCACCAGGACTATCAATTGATTTCAAATATGGAATATCATTTGAAAATACATCAATAGCATTTTCAGTTTTTCCAGCACTAATAGAAAAAAATTGTGGATATTTTATAACCTCTCCTTCATAAACAATCACTTGTCCCTTAGTTTCTTCAACCGCCTTACTAATTTTATTCCAATACTCCTCTGACTTTGAATTCCCCCACTTACTAACACTTTCTTCTTTACTAATATATACTTGGCAATGTGTAGTATTACATATCTCAGCACCATGTGCTTTAGGGCACGGTTCTTCTCTCTTAGCTATATAAAAAGTTCTAGCTGCCACAGCTTGAGCTTTTAAAGCCTCCTCATTAAACTCTGCCGGCACCTCCGCTGCCACAACTCCTTTTACATATTCCTCTAAAGGTAACTCTTTTATTTCATTCTTGTTAGCATCATATACCTTAACACTTTCCTTACCTTTTATAGCAATTTCCTTTTCTTCATATTTTATATCATTAGAACTAATATCGTATTTTTTATTTTCTTTACTATATGAACTTGACTTATCAATAAACATGTTAGCAAACAACACCATAAATAATATTATTGTACCAGTCATAATCAAAGGTATTTTCATTTTTTTTAATAAACCCATTTACTCATCCTCTCTTACACTAAATATCTCCTAATATCTATATTCTAGAGGTAAATTCATTATTACTATAAAAAATAAAAAGGAAAAAGTATCATAATTTCTAATTAAATAATACTTTCTCCTTTTAATAATAAAATCATAAAAATTATTAGTTACTATATCTAAAAACATTTGCTCCTAATTTACTAAACTTCTTTTCTATATCTATATATCCTCTATCAATATGGTATACATTACTTATTTCTGTTTTTCCTTCCGCTACAAGACCTGCTAAAATCATAGCTGCTCCTGCTCGTAAATCTGTTGCCTTAACTTCACAACCAGTTAACTTACTTACTCCTTCTATAAAAGCGGTTCTACCATCAATTTTTATTTTAGCTCCCATTCTTAATAATTCTGCTACGTGCATGAACCTATTTTCAAACACAGTCTCTGTAACCATACTAGAACCTTCTACCAAGCTTAATAAGCTCATCATCTGAGGTTGCATATCTGTAGGAAAACCTGGATAAGGCATAGTTTTTATATCAACAGGCTTCTTTCTACAAGTTCCATCTACAATAACGCTTTCATTATCTTCTAAAAATACCATTCCACACTCTCTTAACTTTTCCATTAATGGTCTTACATGTTCTCTATTTATTCCATTGATTTTAAACTTACTATTAGTTATAGCTGCCGCTATCATAAAAGTACCTGCTTCAATTCTATCATATATAGGTCTATGAGAAATACCTCTTAACCCTTGTACTCCTTCTACTATAATTTTTCCTGTACCAGCACCATGTATTTTGGCTCCCATCTTGTTTAAAAAATTAGCCAAATCCCATATTTCAGGTTCTGCTGCTGCATTATCAATTATAGTAGTTCCTTTAGCAAGTACTGCTGCCATAAGTATATTTTCTGTTGCTCCTACCGAAGGGAAATCTAAATATATACTATTTCCTATCAGCTTATCTGCCTTTGCTTCAACAAATCCATGTCCTAATGTAATATTTGCACCTAAAGCACTAAATCCTTTTAGATGTAAATCTATAGGCCTACTTCCTATATTACATCCTCCTGGTAATGATAATTTACAATATCCAAATCTAGATAACATAGGCCCCATAATCAAAAATGAAGCTCTCATCTTTCTTATTAATTCACTATTCGAATCTATTGATAAAATATTCTTAGTGTCTATAGTAATATCATTATTTATATTTAATTCCTTAACTATACAATTTAATTCCCTCAATAAATTACATATTACAACTACATCCTCTAACATAGGTACATTTTCTATAGTAACTTTTTCTGGACATAAAATTGATGCAACTATAATAGGTAGCACTGAGTTTTTTGCAGAACTTATTTCCACTTCACCACTAAGTCTATTTCCACCTGCAACTATTATTTTTTCCATATTTTCCTCCATAATGAATTGTTAGTATGTTGTAAAAATTATCGGCGTCCCAATAACTAAGTAAGAACCTGTATTATAGGTACACACTGAAAAATTAACCCTTTCTCCATCATAAATATTAGCTGTTCCCACATAACCATTATGGATTTCTAGGGTATTTATGTTTTTCATCTCACGAATACTATTTATCTTATCTATTGTACTATCCTTATTATTTATTTTCCCCTTAATATATTGAAAATATCTTAAATCTTTTGAATATTTAGTTTGTAAATTAGTTAATTCTTGCATTAATTCAGATAATTTTTTCGAACTATTATAATTAATAATTTCCTCCTCAACTATTGTTTTATTATTTTCTTTATATAATAAAACCTTTATTTTTTCATTTTTATAATTACTAACATTTATCTCATTATCTACTTCTTCTATAACATTTTCCAAGTTTTGTTGTCTTATTTTTTCAATAATTATATTCTTTTCTTCTTGAAGATCTTTATCGCTACTATATACTACTTTCACACCATTATTATCAAAAAAACAAATATCACTAATGTTATTTTCAAGATTAATCAATCCATTATTTCTTATACTTTTTTCAAAAGTTTTCCCCCAAACAATATTGCAAGTAAAACAAATTAAGAATACTAAAATAAAGCATACGTTTTTCCTCATCTTGTACACCCCACCTTTCTTCTTAAATTATAGTCAGTTGTATATTTTTTATTCAATTCTTATACTATAATATATAATTTTCAAAGAATTTTGTGTACAAATAAAATAGTCAAGTTTATTCACGAATGATAATACTCTAATTTAATTATCTGATTATAAAAAAAGAGCTAATGGATTTTATTTTTCCACTAACTCTTTTATTGTATTATTTAGAATTTTGTTTAAAGTCTATTCTTACTAAAGCTCTGTCTAATGACATTTTAGCACGTTCTATGTCATTTTCTTCTGGATTATTTATTCTTCTCTCTGCTCTTTCCTTTGAAGCAACAGCTCTTTCTAAATCAATTTCATCTCTTAATTCTGTTGCATCACAACATAAAGTAATCTCGTTATTTTTCAAAGTTAAAATACCGTTAGATGTAAAAAGATCAATTTTATTTCCATCGCTTCCAACCATGCTAGTAATGCATGATTTAGTACTTATAATCATAGGAGCATGATCAGGTAAAATTTCCAAACTACCTGTTGGAGTTTTAGTAAATAGCTTTTGTATATTTTCTTCTACTACCACTTTACTAAGTGTTATTACCTTAACCTTTAAAGTATTGGCCATTTTTATCAGCCCCTTATACTAAAGTCTTTGCCTTTTCTACTGCTTCTTCAACAGTACCTACAAATAAAAAGGCAGATTCAGGAAGGTCATCATATTTACCTTCTAATATTTCCTTAAATCCTCTTACAGTTTCTTTAACTGGAACATATTTACCTTTTATACCAGTAAATTGTTCACCAACTGTAAATGGTTGTGAAAGGAATCTTTGAATTTTTCTTGCTCTATTTACTACTGACTTATCTTCATCAGATAATTCATCAACACCTAATATAGCAATTATATCTTGTAATTCTTTATATCTTTCAAGAATATTTTTAACTTTAGTTGCTACATCATAATGTTCTTTACCAACTACTCTAGGATCTAATATTCTAGAAGTTGATTCTAATGGATCAACTGCTGGATAAATACCAAGTTCAACTATAGATCTTGATAAAACTGTTGTAGCATCTAAGTGTGTAAATGTAGTTGCTGGTGCTGGGTCTGTAAGGTCATCAGCAGGTACGTATACAGCTTGAACAGATGTAATCGAACCATTTGTTGTTGATGTAATTCTTTCTTGAAGAGCACCCATTTCTGTAGCAAGTGTTGGTTGATATCCAACTGCTGAAGGTATTCTTCCTAGTAAGGCTGAAACTTCTGACCCAGCTTGAGTAAATCTAAATATATTATCTATAAATAGAAGTACATCTTGCCCTTGATCTCTAAAGTATTCTGCCATTGTAAGACCTGTTAAAGCAACTCTCATTCTTGCTCCTGGTGGTTCATTCATTTGTCCAAATACTAGAGCTGTTTTGTTAATAACTCCAGAATCTTTCATTTCATGATATAAATCATTACCTTCTCTTGATCTTTCTCCTACACCTGTAAATACAGATAATCCACCATGTTCTTTAGCTATATTATTTATTAACTCTTGTATTAATACAGTTTTACCTACACCGGCACCACCAAATAGACCTATCTTACCACCTTTTTGATATGGTGCTAATAAATCTATTACCTTTATTCCTGTTTCAAACATTACAGGTTCAACTGATTGATCTTTAAAGCTTGGAGCTGGTCTATGTATTGGATATGTATCTGAATATTTTACTTCACCTGCATTATCCATTGTATTTCCAAGAACATTAAATAATCTTCCTAGAACACCTTCTCCTACTGGTACTGCAATAGGTCTTCCTGTATCTACTGCATCCATACCTCTTCTTAATCCTTCAGTTGCTTCCATAGCTATAGTTCTAACTATATCATCACCCATATGTTGTTCTACTTCTGCTACTAATATCTCTTCTCCTAAATTAATGTGTATGGCATTATATAGGTTAGGAAGAGAATCAGAATCAAATTTTATATCAATTACTGGTCCAATTACTTGAACAACCTTTCCTATCTTCCCAGGCATCTAACGTACCTCCTTACTATTTTTGAGCATTTGCTCCACCAATTATTTCCGATATTTCTTGAGTTATCATTGTTTGTCTAATTCTATTATACTTAATATTTAAAGAAGATAATATATCATTCGCATTGCTTGTCGCTCCATCCATAGCTGTCATTCTAGAACTTTGTTCGCTACATTTAGAACTTAGCATTAAACTTCTTAATTTTCCCTTTAAATATATCTCTAACGAATTATTTAATACAGTTTCATAATCTGGTTCTATAATACATTCACTTGAAACACCATCAAGTTTTTGAATAGGTAATAATAATTCACCTTTTACTACTTGTTTTACAGGAGATATAAACTCTGTATAAACAATATAAACCTCTGAAACTTTTTCTGTTTTATATAAACTTAACGCTTTATTACAAATAACCTTAACTTCTTTTGTAGTAGGAACATCCGGAATATCTACATATTCAGCAACTGTTTCTAGTGATGAATTTTTCAAATGACTAACACCCTTACTACCAACAGTTATAATAAGTGAATTTTCAACATCATCTTTAATTAATTCATTTAAATATGCTATTACATTATTATTATAACCTGCACACAATCCTTGATCAGAAGTCATTACTATATATAACTTTTTATTAGAATTATTTTTATTAAAGTATATACTTTGATATTCAGATTCTATACCAGCTAGTATCTTTACTGTCTCTTCTGCTGCATTCATATATTCAGCTGAAGAAGCTAATTCCTTCCTACATTTTCTAAGCTTAGAAGTGGCAACAAGCCCCATGGCATTTGTTATTTTTCTAGTACTTTCTACTGATTTAATTCTTCTTTTTATATCTATCAGTCCTGCTGCACCCATAGTTCCACCTCCTAAAGAATTGCATAGCTTTATTTAAAAGCTATGCTTCTTGTAAAAATACTTTTTTGTAACTTACTATGGCTTCTTCTAACTCAGTCTTTATTTCATCAGTTAATACTTTTTCATCAAGAATATTCTTTAATAAATCTCTATGATGTGTTTCTAAATATTCTAAGAAGCCTCTTTCAAATTTTCTTACATCAGCAACAGCTATATCTGATAAGAAGTCGTTAACTGCTGCATAAAGAATTGCTATTTGCTTTTCAACATTCATTGGTTGATATTGATCTTGTTTTAATATTTCTATTAATCTCTTACCTTTTTCAAGTCTTCTCTTTGCATCCTTATCAAGGTCTGATCCAAATTGAGCAAAGGCTGCTAATTCTCTATATTGTGCAAGTTCTAGTCTTAACGTACCTGAAACTTGTTTCATTGCTTTAATTTGAGCGTTACCACCAACTCTTGATACTGATATACCTGCATTAACTGCTGGTCTTACTCCTTGATGGAATAAGTCTGATTCTAAGAATATTTGTCCATCAGTAATAGATATAACGTTTGTTGGTATATATGCTGTAACATCTCCTGCTAATGTTTCTATTATTGGAAGAGCAGTTAAAGATCCTCCACCATATTCTGGAGATAGCTTAGCAGCTCTTTCTAACAATCTTGAATGAATGTAGAAAACATCCCCTGGATATGCTTCTCTACCTGGAGCTCTTCTAAGTAATAATGACATTGTTCTATATGCAACTGCATGCTTAGATAAATCATCATATATTATTAATACATCCTTACCTTGATGCATAAAGTGTTCACCTATACTACATCCAGCATATGGAGCTAAATATTGTAGTGGCGCAGAATCAGATGCTGTAGAACTTACTATTATACTATAGTCCATAGCTCCCATTTCTGTAAGTGTGTTAACTATATGTGCAACAGTTGATTGCTTTTGACCTATAGCAACATAAATACAAATAACATCTTTTCCTTTTTGATTTATTATAGTATCAATACCTAAAGCTGTTTTACCAGTTTGTCTATCCCCTATAATAAGTTCTCTTTGTCCTCTTCCTATTGGTATCATTGAGTCAATTGCTTTAATACCTGTTTGCATTGGTTCATTTACTGAACTTCTTTGAATTATTGTTGGAGCTGGAACTTCCATAGCTCTAGTTTCTGTAGTATTTATAGGACCTTTTCCGTCTATAGGCTTACCTAATGAGTCTACTACTCTACCTATTAAAGCATCTCCAACTGGAACTTGAACTATCTTATTAGTTCTCTTAACGATATCTCCCTCTTTAATTCCTTCTTCTGAACCAAGTAAAACGCAACCTACGTTATCTTGTTCAAGGTTAAGAGCCATACCATATACTTCATTAGGGAATTCTAATAATTCACCTTCCATACAATCATCTAATCCATAAACTCTTGCTATACCATCACCTATTTGGATAATAGTACCAGAATCTACTGTTTCAATTTCTTTTTCATACTTCTCAATTTCTCTCTTAATAATAGAAGTTATTTCTTCTGGTTTTATATTCATGGACTCACCTCTATTCTCTCTTAAGCATTAATTCTTTCATTTCGTCTAACTTAGACTTTACAGTACCATCGATAACATCATTACCAACTCTTACGTATACTCCACCCAATAGACTCTTATCTACTTCAGTTGTCATAATAATAGTCTTATTATATTTGTTTTCTAGTTTCTTTTTTAAAGCATCTCTTTCTTCATCTAACATAGGTACAGCTGTTTTTACTACTGCTTCTAATTTATTATGCTTTTCAAGATAAATCTTTTCCATTTGATTTAACTTTTCTTTTAAATATAATATTCTATTTTTATCTATAAGTATTAATAAGAACGATAATAACTCTTCATCAATGTTTCCTTTAAAGATATTAGTGAAAGTTTGCTTTTTCTTTCTTGTTGTTATATGTGGATGTTTTATAACTTCAGCAAAATCTTTATTGTTCTCTATTAATTTACATATCTCTCTAAGATCTTCTAAATATTCTTCTACCTTTCCCTTTTCTTCAGCAACTTGGTATAAGGCTAAGGCATATCTCCTATCTAAATATTCATACATATTTAATTACCTACCTTAGTAATAAAGTCATTTATAAGATCTCTTTGAGTTTTATCTTCCACTTTTTCTTCTAAAGCTTTTGTTGAAATATCTATAGCTAAATCAACAACTTGTTTCTTAAGTTCATATTCAGCTTTTTCTTTTTCACGATTAATTTCAACTTTAGCTCTTTCGATAATATTTTTAGCTTCTTTATTAGCACCTTCTACTATTTCATCATATATAGCATCAGCCTTAAGCTTTTTCTCTTCAATTATTTTATTTCCCTCATCCTTTGAAGCACTTAATATTCTTTCATTTTCAACAAGATAAAGTCTAGCTTTTTGAGAATCATCTTCAGCCTTAGAAATTGTGCTTTCTATGTACTCTTCTCTTTCTTCTATAGCTGCTTTAATTTTGTCCCATAAAAAATGTTTTAATATTGCAACTAATATAGCAAAGTTTATTAGGGTTAAAATAAATGTAGAGAAATCTAATCCTAATTCTTCCATATTTATAGCCTCCCTCCGGAGTCAATTAAATTAACTCTAATATAAATTATTTTGTGAATAATAATATTAATGCAACAACTAATCCGTATATTGCAGTTGCTTCTGATAATGCAGCTCCTAAAATTAACGCACTTTGAATCTTTCCTGCTGCTTCTGGTTGTCTAGCAATAGCTTCTGTAGCCTTTCCTGTTGCAATTCCTATACCGATTCCTGCTCCAATTCCTGTAAATGCAGCTATAGCTGCTCCAATAACTGATAAATCCATTGTTATTCCTCCTTAAAAATCTCTCTTTTAATGATGTTCTGCTGTTAATTTAATATTAATTATAGTTAACATTGTAAATGCTAACATTTGAATTGCTCCATCGAACAAATCAAAATAGCCATGTGCTATTATTGGTGCTCCAATTCCAGCTATCCAGCCTACACTTCCTAAAGCATCATAAATCATCTCTATAAGTATAGTAGCTGCTAACATATTACCAAAAAGTCTTAGGGCAAGTGATATTGGTAATGTTATTCTTTCTAGAATATTAATTGGTAGCATAAAGCCATATGGTTTAACAAATGATTTAAAGAATCCACCAACTCCATTTCTCATTAATGCAGTTGCATTTAATACAATAAAAGTAGATACTCCAAGTCCTAATGTAACGCTAATGTTTTTAGTTACAGGTGCGAAACCAACTAGTCCACTAAAATTCAGCATTATTAAGTAAATCATTAATGTTCCTACATATGGGATGTAACTTAAATAACTTTCATCCATGTTGTTCTTAACCAAGTTTTCAACAGTGGTATAAGCCATTTCTAATACAACTTGTTTTTTACTTGGATTTCTTGATAGATTTCTTGTTAAAAGATAAGATCCAATACCTAAAATTGCAATTACAGCCCATTGAAATAATACTTCGTATCCTATACCTAATGTAAAACTACCAATACTAACAGAAAAGATATGTTTTACTGGTTCTAATCCCAATTACAAACCCTCCCTTTCTTATAGACTACACAAAAGATAAGCACTACTAAATGAGAAATTAGTCCTAATAAATAAAAAATAACCAAATCTATTTTTTTTATAAAAAATAATGTACAACCAACTGCTAAAAATATTCTCAAAAAAGCAATAAATATAATTCTATACCTTTGACTCTCTATACATTTAGTTGTAACATATATATTTAGGTTAAAGTTTATTATAGCTATTATATTTCCCAATAGATATACTAGACCTCTTGTGCTATTAAAAAATATTGCGATAATTAAAGACATAAATAAGCTATAAATTACATTATATTTTGTGATTTTCAGTTTAAGTTTATTCATCTCTTTACTCATCAACAGTAACCACCCTTTCGACCTAGTTATTATATATCTAGGCCAAATATTAAGAAAACATTAATTTTGACCATATTTCACGAAAAAAGCTCAAAAATCAAAATCTACCTATTAATATTAACAAATATCTCACCTAAAGTTGTCCATAATGCTTTATGCATAAAATATTTTCCAGTTATTCATTGTACAGAATTTTCTGATAATTTAGCAAATCGTTATTTTTTCTTTGATAACGTTTAAAACAATAAATATGTTGAATGAATTTAAAATTTAATCTGCTCAATATACTTTTTATTACTCCTATTCTTTTTTTATCCTAAATATACTTTTTATTTTTTTTTATTCAATTGACATATCATGATGGATTTTATTCATAAAATTTACTACAAATTCACGAATTAAATATATAGATATCTATTCATAAGATAGTTTTTTAACTTAAAATTCATCAACATATAAATTAAGGAGGATATTACACAATTAATATCCTCCTTACAATAAAATATTGCAATTAGTTTATCTAATAAACTCTTCTATATCCTTATCTGACACATCAAAATATCTTAATATGGCATCAGCGATTCTTTCTGAAGCTTTTCCATCTCCATATGGATTAATAGCTTTACTCATATTTTCGTATGCCACTTTATTTCTTAATAATTCATTAGCTTCTGAAACTATCTTTTCTATATCAGTTCCAACTAATTTTACTGTTCCATACTTAACAGCTTCTGGTCTTTCTGTAACATCTCTCAATACCAACACTGGCTTTCCAAGGTGTGGTGCTTCTTCTTGTAATCCACCTGAATCTGTCATTACCATAAAACACTTATTCATTAAATTATGAGTTTCTTTTGTATCTTGTGGTGGTAATAAATGAATTCTTTTATTATTACCTAACTTTTCAAAAACAACATCTTTAACTATAGGATTTAAATGCACTAAATATACTAATTCTACATCTTCATTTTCTTCAACAATTTTATTTAATGCAGTACATATATTATCTATGCCTTCACCCCAGTTTTCTCTTCTATGAGCTGTTATCATAATAACCTTTTTATTTTCAAAATCTATATTATTTAATTCTTCATTTTCAAAAATATAATTATCTTGCACCGTATGAAGCATAGCATCTATAACTGTATTTCCTGTTATGTATATATTCTCTTCACTAATTCCTTCTCTTAGTAAGTTTTCTTTAGAAACCTTAGTAGGTGCAAAATGCAAGTCAGCTAATGAACCTGTTAACTTTCTGTTCATTTCTTCAGGAAATGGGAAGTATTTATCAAAAGTTCTTAAACCAGCTTCTACATGTCCTATTTTTATTTGTTGATAAAATGCTGCAAGTGCTCCCCCAAAAGTAGTTGTAGTATCACCATGCACTAATATCATATCTGGCTTTTCTTCTCTGAAAACTTCTTCTAGACCTTCTAATACTCTGTTTGTTATCCCTGTTAAAGTTTGTTTACTTTTCATTATATTTAAATCATAATCTGGCTCTATTTCAAAGTATTCTAGAACTTGATCTAGCATTTCTCTGTGTTGAGCTGTTACACAAACTTTAGATTCTATTTCCTCTCTTTTTTCTAATTCCTTTACTAGTGGAGCCATCTTTATGGCTTCTGGTCTTGTTCCAAAGATTGTTATTACCTTCTTTTTCAAAACTCCTACCTCCTAAATAATTTCATGTACAATATATAAATATTTTAACATTTACTTTTAATAATTTATGTAATATGAAAAAATATACTCACAAATTAATATCCTACTGGACTCTCTAAAGAATCATCATTTTCTATCCAATCTTCTACATCTATTATCTTATAGTCAGTTTCATTCTCTCTTATAATTACTTGCTTTATTCCAGCATTAATAATTAATCTTTTACACATAGTACACGAGTTTGCATTTTTAACTATCTCTTTTGTATCTGCTTCTTTCCCAACTAAATATAAAGTTGCACCTATCATATCTTTTCTTGATGCACTTATTATAGCATTAGCTTCAGAATGAACTGAACGACATAATTCGTATTGTGTACCTCTTGGAATCTTTAATTCTTTTCTTTTACAAACTCCTAAATCAGTACAATTTTTTCTTCCTCTAGGCGCACCTGTATATCCTGTAGAAATTATTTCATCATTTTTTACTATTATTGATCCATAATTTCTTCTAAGGCAAGTTCCTCTTTCTAATACTGTTTCAGCAATATCTAAGTAATAATTTATTTTATCTCGCCTCTCCATAACTACACCTCTTTTATAAAAAAACTATTTATATTTATTATTTTTTCATAATATATCTAATATATTATACTCTTTCCTGTTATTAAATACTAGATTTTATACATTAAGCTTTAATCAATAAATTTTTTTATTATAAAATAAGCTACATAAAACCCGAATTTACTCTAAAATTACGAACTTATGTAGCTCAACTTATTTAAATTCTACTTTGTACCAAATAATCTATCTCCAGCATCTCCAAGGCCAGGAACAATATATCCATTCTCGTTTAGTTTTTCATCTATTGATGCAATATAGATATCTACATCTGGATGTTGTTTTTGAACAAATTCAATACCTTCTGGTGAACCAATTAAACAAACTAATCTTAAATTTTTAGCTCCCCTCTTTTTTAATAAAGTTAAAGCATCAGCTGATGACCCTCCTGTAGCTAACATAGGATCTACTACAATTACTTCTCTTTCAGCTATATCTTCTGGTAACTTACAGAAATATTCTACTGGCTTTAAAGTCTTTTCATCTCTGTATAATCCTATATGACCAACCTTAGCTGCTGGAACTAAGCTTAACATACCATCTACCATCCCAAGACCAGCTCTTAATATAGGAACTATAGCAAGTTTCTTACCAGATAACATTTTACACTTAGTTTTACATATAGGTGTTTCTATTTCTACTTCTTCCATTGGTAAATCTCTAGTTACTTCATATGCAAGTAACATTGATACCTCGCTTACAAGATCTCTAAAATCTTTTGCTCCTGTATTTTTATTTCTAATAAAAGCTAATTTGTGTAATATTAATGGATGATTCACTTCTACTACTTTACTCATTGTTTAGTCCTCCCTTATTTACTGTACTTTCTCTCGATTTCTGTTATTTTATCTATTCTTTTTATATGTCTATCCCCTTCAAATTTACTTTCTAAAAAAGTCTTTACTATATCTATAGCTAATCCAGGTCCTACAACTCTTGCCCCCATAGCTAATATATTAGCATCATTATGTTCTCTTGTTGCATGAGCACTGAATGTATCTGAGCATAATGCGGCTCTTATTCCAGGAACCTTATTAGCTGATATACTAATACCTATTCCAGTTCCACATATTAATATTCCAAAATCATATTCTTTATTTGCAACTGATTCAGCAACTGGTAAAGCAATATCTGGATAATCGCAAGATTCTGTTGAATATGTTCCAAAATCCTTTACTTCATAATTATTATCTGATAGATATTTCTTTATGTCTTCTTTTAATTCAAATCCACCATGATCTGCTCCAATAGCTATTTTCATAATATGTATCCTCCTATAATAAATTTATATATTTAAAGGCATTCATTTTTCATATGAATTAAATAAATAACTCCTATATATAGATTATTGTTTCACACGCATTCTATATATATTACGAAAAAATGAACGCCTAATATTTACTTTAATATTTCTTATAACTCTTTCAAACCTTAATAAACTATAATGAAGCTTAAATTTATTTAAGCAAATTAATAAAACATATAAACTATTTTTTATTTCATTTACTTGAACAAACATCATCTTCATTACTGCCCCCTTATTAAACAGTTATTATATCATATCCTGCTGATTTCTTTAGTCTATTCATAATAGCTATGCCTAAACCTTTTTCCTCAAAAGCCTCTGCTATTATAATATCCATACCCATATCATCAAAGCTTCTTAATGATTCAAAAAGATTATGCGCTACATCTTCAAGTTTTGAAGTACTTCCTAAAACTTTAACATTGCCTTCTACATAGTATTTACTATTTTCTTCAGATGCTAAAATTCCAACCTTTTTCCCATCATCTATATAATTGTGTACTATTTCACAAATTTTTTCAATAGTTTTTTCTCTTTTTCCTGATACTATTCTAACTTTTGCCTTTGGAGCATAATGTCTATATTTCATACCTGGTGCTTTAGGTTTGAAGTCTTCTGTTGGTTTACTCATTAAACCTTTATCCAACTCAATCCTATTATCTAATTCTTTAAGCATTTCTACAGTAGTTCCTCCTGGTCTTAAAACAACTGGAGGATTGACAGTACAATCAATGATTGTTGATTCCACACCAACTCTACTTTGTATTCCACCTACAATATAATCTACTCTACCTGATAAATCTTCAACACATCTTTCTATATCAGTTGGACTTGGTCTCCCACTTATATTAGCAGATGGTGCTGCTATTGGAGTTTTAGATAATTCTATTAACTTTAAGGCTATTTCATCATCTGGCATTCTTATTCCTATAGTACTAAGATTTGCGCTTGTTCTATTAGGAATTATATCATTTTTATTCAAGATTATTGTTAGTGGTCCTGGCCAAAATCTTTCCATCATCTTTTTTGCAATTTCAGGTACATCCTTAACCAAATTATCTATTTGTTCAATAGATGATACATGAACTATTAATGGATTATCTTGTGGTCTACCTTTAGCTTCAAATATTTTTTTCACAGCTTCTTCATCTAAGGCATTTGCTCCTAAACCATAAACAGTTTCTGTAGGAAAAACTACAAGTCCAGATTTTTTAATTACTTCAGCAGCTTCCTCTATAAATTTTAAATCCTTATCAATATCATTAATTACGGCTACCTTTGTTTCCAAAGTTATCACCCTTCCTTCTATCTACACTAATGTTTGCCCTCTTGAAATTTTTATATTTTGTATTCCTTCTTCTGTATATACTGACTTAACACAATTTTTATATATAATATCTAATAACATATACTTATTTAATCCACCAAATCTAACTACTTGATAATAATAAATTTGATCAGAGTTATTCTCCTTTATCTTCATAAAGTCTTCTCTAATTGCAGGATACTTTCTAAAGAATTGTTTAGTTATCAATCTCAACCTTTTATTTTTAAAATTCACAGATGTCACTATTATGATTTCCATATCCTCTTCTATCTTTTCTGTATGAACCAATACAACTTTATCACAAAATATTAATCCCTCTTTACTAAATAATCCACTCTTTATTTTTAGCCTATTATTAGAGCAAGAATATTTTAATGTCATACTATTTACCCTTCTTAATATAGATAAAGCTATTAAGGCTTCTAGTATCACTACACTTATTATGTAAAAAGTTTTAACAAGTCCTGTTAAAAAAACAGATATAGGTAATACAATTATTAAAAATATCATAATTGAATAATATATTTTTTCATATTTCTTTTCTAACTTCAAAGCTTTATATATATCCAATGTGATTCCCCCTTAATACCATTACATATAATTAAAGCCCTACATAAAATGTAAGGCTTTAATAAAATATTAATTAGCAGTGTTACCCATCTTCTTCATTTTTTCAGCTTGATCAGCTGTTATTAAAGCGTTAAGAATTTCATCTATTTCTCCATTTAAGAATGTTTCTAATTTATATAATGTTAATCCAATTCTGTGATCAGTAACTCTTCCTTGTGGATAATTATAAGTTCTTATTCTTTCACTTCTATCTCCAGTACCTACTTGGCTCTTTCTATCTTCTGCAATTCCAGCATGTCTTTCTGCTTCTGCCTTTTCATAAAGTCTTGCTCTTAATACTTTAAGTGCTTTTTCTTTATTCTTTATTTGTGACTTTTCATCTTGACATGAAACTACAAGTCCAGTTGGTAAGTGAGTCATTCTTACAGCTGAGTCTGTAGTATTAACGCATTGTCCACCGTTACCAGATGCTCTAAACACATCAATCTTTAAGTCTTTTTCATTGATTTCTATTTCAACATCATCTACTTCTGGAAGTACCGCAACTGTTGCTGTAGATGTATGAATTCTACCACTTGATTCAGTATCAGGAACTCTTTGTACTCTATGTACTCCACTTTCGTACTTTAATTTTGAATAAGCACCATGTCCCTTAACCATAAATACAACTTCTTTAAATCCACCAATATCAGTTTCATTTGCACTCATAAGTTCTACTGACCATCTATTATTTTCTGCGAATCTTGTGTACATTCTGAAAAGATTAGCTGCGAATAAAGCTGCTTCATCTCCACCAGCACCACCTCTAATTTCCACAAAAACGTTCTTATCATCATTTGGATCCTTAGGTAATAATAATATTTGTATTTGACTTTCTAATTCTGCTTCTTTTTCTGTTAATGAGGAAATTTCTTCTTGTAGCATTTCTCTCATTTCTTTATCGCTTTCTTCTTTAAGCATTTCTTTATTTACTTGTAAGTCGTCTACAACTGTTTTGTATTCTCTATAAGCATTTACTATTATCTCTAAATCAGCATGTTCTTTACAAAGCTTTCTCCATTCATTTTGGTTAGCCATTATTGAAGGATCACTAATTTTAACAGATAATTCATCGTATTTATTTTCTATAAAAGCTAATTTATCTAATAACATGATATCACTCCGTATCTCATTTTTTCACATCTTAATATTATAGCACAATGTATTTATTATTATCAACTTTTTAGAATTCCAATGATAGTGTCAAGTTACTTTCGGAAAATAAAAAAAATATTTTTCCGTATGTATAGTTAAAGTCCTCTAACAGCTTTTAAATATCTGCTGCAAGGATTCACTTTACCTGTATTTAATATTATTAAATTATCTAATTTCCCT
>SVCL01000063.1 GCA_015058405.1 Clostridium sp. | reverse complement strand
TAGCCTCAGAAGAAGTAATTTTTTCTTTATTATCTGACTTACCTTTTTAATTAATAGCTTGAAGAACTACTGGAGCATTTTTAGCTGCAACTCTTTTTCTGTGATAAAAGAATTGGCTAGGATTAATATTACGCTCCTTGCAGAATTGTTTTATAGATATTTTTTTACGCTTACAAATAATTAATAATTTTATATCTTAATAAAAACATTCATAAGCACTTTACTTCTTATGAATGTTTTTATTTATATTAGATTTTCTTTTCATATCGATTATATAAAATTAAAGCAATAATAGAAAAACTTATTGGTCCTGCTATCATCATAATGGTATCAAAGACTTTTCCTGACATAGCAGGTTCTATTATTGTAAAAACATTCGCAAAACCTACCGTTATGCAAATTATAATTGATGCAAATAAAGCTATACCGTAAGTCTTATATACTTCATAAGATTTATCAAGTTTACCTTCTAATTGTTTTTTCTTAAACCTTGGAAAAGCTCCAGCTAAGAATAGATAAGGAATTGTCATAGCAACATTGGTCATTAAAACTAACACCCTAAAAAATTCTTTAGCACCTTTTCCTCCAAAAGATACTAAAACTATTATAAATATTACTATTAAAGCCTGAACATACATAGCTTTAACTGGCATTCCATTTTTTATTTCCCCAAAATTTCCTGGCCAAATCTCTTTTGGTGCTCCAGATATCAAAGTTTTTAAAGGAGAATATGTTAATGTAAAAAAAGCTCCTGTAAAAGCTAATACCATTGATAAACCCACAAATCTTGCAACCCACTCACCTACTAATAAAGATGCGCCTTCACTTAAGCCCATAGCTTTACCAAGTTGAAATCCTAAATTATTCATAAGAATATATGCTACATTACTTAAATTCACTTCTTCCCCTGATAATGTAGCATTCCAATTAGTAACTACACCACAAGCAAATATACCTAACGCGTATCCAACAGATATTACAATAGCAGAAATAGTTATAGCTTTAGGAAAAGTTTTTTCAGCATTTTCAGTAACATCAACTAAACCGCCTAAAACCTCAAGGCCACCAAAAGCAAATATTGCAAAAGTAATAAAAGATAATACTTGAAGCATACCCAGATAATCTGGATTAGGTGAAACAGAAAAAGATTCCTTAATACTTTCAATAGGTTCTTGAAATTCACCTTTACTTAATACTGCAACAACTATAGCACCTAATATTAAAACTACATTTAATAAAGCAACAAATGTACCTCCAATTGAAGTTATTTTAGTTATTTGTTCTACACCTTTTGTAGCTATAAATGTTACAAATAATATCCATAGTATACCTAATATCCCCAAAGACTTTGTAGCGTCTAACCCCAATATTGACCATGTAGAAGTTGTGTCTTTACCAAGGACAGCATTAGATAAAGGTATCCATATAGTTGAAGATACATTTACCATCCATACTATATAAGATGCATACCACATAAAGGTACCTATAAACGCATACTTAGGCCCAACTGATTTTTCCATCCAAGAATACATTCCTCCACTTTCTTTTCTAAAAGCAGATCCATATTCAGCCATAATAAATGCATAAGGTATAAAAAAGATAACTGCACTTAGTATATACCATGGAATTGCTGAGTATCCCATCAAATAATAAGATCTAGGCATATTTGCAAACCCAAATACTGATGTAAATATCATAAGTATTAAAGAAATTAATGTTAATTTTTTAGTTTTATCATCCATTATTTCACCTCTAAATATCTTTTGTTTGCTACTTATACTAATAGATTAACCAAATAACTTTTTTATATGTAACCACTAAGTTTTAATAGTTTTAATTAACTACTATATAGAGTATAATTTAATAGAAATTAACAAGTTGTTATTGAAAGTCTAATTCTTGCGCATCTTCAACACCTCAAGTAATTGAATGGATTGAAAGATAAATTAATAAAAATAAAAGGTGCTGTCGCACAAACAGTAATTTAAAATTTAAAATTTAAAATTAATGATAGAATTCTTAATTTTAAGTTCTTAATTTTCTAATTATGCGACAGCTCATTTAATTAATGTATCCAATCATTTATTTGCTCAGCAATCTCAGGTTTAGTTTCCTTTAATAATTCATATTGTTTTCTTCTATGTTCCATTATGTTAGCTTCTACCGGCTGTCCAAGCCCAAGCTTTCTCATCTCATCATTTAACTCACCAATATGTTCTGTAATATAAAATTCTATATTCTTATCTGCAACGTGAATTTCTAATACACCTATTAAGGCAGAAATTACTATAGCAGTTAATACTGGCACTGGAAGATAACCTATAAATCCAGTTGCAAAAAGTAATACAAATACCATTACAATAGAAGCTGTTATTGATACAATTTTAGTTTTTGCACCATATTGTTCACTCATTACAGTTCTAGATACGCTTCCATTTACAGGACAACATCCTGTAACAGCTGCTGATAAATTACTAAGTGAAAATGCTAATAATTCACGATTTTCATTAATTTTATAATTATTTTTTATTGCGAAACTTGTTTCTGAAAGTAATGATTCTGTAAGAATAACTACTGCAATAGGTAAACTTAACATAAACCCGTCTTTAAAATGTATTAAAGTCAAATCTGGTATCACAAAACTCGGAAGTCCACTTTCAACTTATGAAAGTAAAGTCACTCCATATTCATCTACATGAAATACTATAGTTGATAAAGCTCCTAATACCATTACTACTAAGCTCATAGGAAACTTCGGAATATATTTCTTAGAAATTAAAATTATAGCTAAAGATCCAAATCCCATAGCTAAAGAAAGCCAATTTATATTACTAGACGTCTCTATTATATGTTCTATAAGTTCAATGGCTTAGCCTCTTCCTGAAGTACCTCCCATAAGTTTTGGTATCTGCATCAGAATAATAGTTGTTCCAATACCAGTAATAAAACCACCCATTACTGGTGTTGAAACATAATTAACTTTATTGCTGTTTTTACATTCAGCTTTTCTCTCATCCTTTGTTATTAATAATTTTCTATATCATACCATATATTTTTATACTGTCAATGTACACTATATATTATTTGCTATAATATATAAAATAACCCACAGAAATCACTATTTCTGTGGGTTATTTTCACTTTAAATTACAGAACTTCACCATTTGACTCTATAACTTGTTTATACCAATAAAAGCTCTTTTTCTTTTTTCTTTCTAAAGTTCCTTTTCCTTCATTATCTTTATCAACATATATAAATCCATAACGTTTTTTCATTTCACCAGTAGAAGCCGATACTAAATCTATACACCCCCAAGGTGTATAACCAATTAAATTAACACCGTCTAGGATAGCTTCTTTCATAGCCTTTATATGTTCTCTTAAGTATTCTATTCTATAATCATCATTTATTGTTCCATCTTCCTCTATTGTATCTATTGCCCCAAGTCCATTTTCTACAATAAATAATGGTTTTTGATATCTATCATATAAAGTATTACAAGTTATTCTTAATCCATCTGGATCTATCTGCCATCCCCATTCTGATGCCTTTAAATATGGATTTCTTACAGTTTTAAATGCATTTCCTGAAGTCTTACCGTTTATTATTTCAGGGTCTACTGATGCACATCTACTCGAATAATAGCTAAATCCAATATAATCTACTGTATTTTCCTTTAAAATTTTTTCATCATTCTCTTCCATTTGAATATCTATATTATTTTCTCTAAAAAATCTCTTAGCATATCCTGGATATTCTCCTCTAGATTGAACATCAATAAATAATATATTTTCTCTATCTTTTCTCATTGCTTCCATAACGTCTTTCGGATTACATGAATATGGATAAAAATCTCCTGCTGCAAGCATACATCCCACCATACATCCTGGCATAATTTCATGAGCCATCTTAGTAGCTAAAGCACTTGCTATAAGTTCGTGATGAGCTGATTGATATTTAATTTGAAGTTCATTATCTCCTTCTTTAAAAGTAACTCCTGCTCCCATAAATGGTAAATGCAATATCATATTTATTTCATTAAATGTAAGCCAATATTTAACCTTATCTTTATATCTTTCAAATATTGCTTTACAATAATTTAAATAAAAATCTATAAACTTTCTATTCTTCCATCCCCCAAATCTTTCTATAATCGAAATAGGTGTATCAAAGTGACATATAGTTACTACCGGCTCAATACCATACTTAAGCATTTCATCAAATAAAGATTCATAAAATTTTAAACCTTCTTCATTTGGTTCCTTTTCATCACCATTTGGAAATATCCTTGACCACGCTATAGATATTCTTAAACACTTAAATCCCATTTCTGCAAGAAGGGCAACATCACCTTTATATCTATTATAAAAATCTATTGCTTCATGAGAAGGATAGTATTCCCCTTCTTGTAGTTTCAACTCTGGAACTTTTCCTTTCATTACTTTAACTCTATTTTCACCTATTGGGCAAAGGTCTACATTTGCTAGACCTCTTCCCCCTTGTTTATATGCCCCTTCACATTGATTAGCAGCTAATGCTCCTCCCCATAAAAAATTATCTGGAAATCCTAATTTCATATTTTCTACCTCCACCTTTAATTATTTATTTATCTTATTACATTTATAAGTTTGTCCATTTTCTGTAAATTTTGTCCTATAGCACTTCCTAAAACTTCTGAATAAGCTGCGCTATTTGTTATTATAACAGGTGTTATTACTTCATAACCTTCTTTTATTATAAGATCTTTATTAAACTCAACTAATAAATCTCCTCTTTTTATAACATCCCCCTCTTTAACTTTTGCATTAAAATACTTTCCTTTTAAATTAACTGTATCAATACCTATATGTATTAAAATTTCTGCCCCATCATTTGATGTTATTCCAATAGCATGTTTTGTTTCAAATATAGCTGAAATAATTCCATCTCCTGATTGTTTAGCAGCATTTATCATAGCTGTAAAATTAGGATGAAGTAAAACTGCTGCAAGTGTCATAGCCATATAAGTGTTACATTTAAACTTTTTAGCAGCTGAGTTTGCTAATAAAAACGGTAAGAAGTAAAAAGCTGAATCCGCCATAAAATTCAATATTGAATAAGTTTGACTGGTTGTACTAATTACTTTAAAACTTACTAGTAATGCCATTACAGCTTTTAACATACCAGCACCAGTTATGGCAGGAATAATAGGTGTAAATTACCCGCCTTTATTGACTACTCCCATAATTCCCTTTGTTCTTTTCAATACATCAGTATTGGCTTTTTTATCATCTTTAAGATTAAACCTTAATCTAGTAGCACAATGCACTAATGATAAAATATTTTCTTCTGTTCCAACATTTTTTATAATCTCTTTTGCCAAATCTTTGTAGTTTTAAACTACTTTTTAGTCTTATCAGAAGAACTACACTATTCCAATGCCGCAGAACGTCTTCATATATCACAACCAACTTTAAGTAATCAAATAAAATTATTAGAAGATATTATGGGAGCTAAACTTTTTAAGTATGAATCTAAAAAAACAACATTAACAGAAGAAGGAAAAATCCTACAAAACCATGCTTACAAAATCTTTTTTGATATAGAACAAACTAAAAATGATATTAGAAACTTTTCAGGTAAATTGAGAACTCAAATAAAAATAGGTGCTTCTGGTTCGCACTTAACACTACTTCCTTGCTCTAAATTCAATAAGTTACATCCAGATATATTACTTAACCTTGAAGAGCATAGCAGCAAAACTATACTTGAAAGTGTTAAAAACGGAAAACTGGATATTGGAATTATTTATTCTTCTATAGATAATCCTTCAATAAAATCTGAAGTACTAAATGTAGAAAAATACTCAGCTGTTGTATCCTTAAATTCAAAGTTTGCAAAAAATGAATCTATTTCATTAATGGATTTAATTAATGAACCTATAGTTTTAATGCCAAAGTCCTCTGCTTCTAGGAAAAATATTGATGAAGCTTTTAATTGCATAAATCATATATGTAAACCAATGATACAAGTAGCCAACTTAACTTCTTGTGTTACATTAATACAAGATTCAGATAATATAAGTATATTGCCAGAATCCTTTATTAAATCCTTGTGTAATAAACCTTTTAAGATATTACCAATTTCAGATTATCCTCCAAGAGAAACTATTAATTTAATTTATAGAAAAGACTTATTTTTAGATCCTATACTTAAAGATTTTTTAACAATAATAAAAGATTTTCATAATAATAATTAAAATAAAAATATGGGTCTGTATCCCAAAGAACACTTTGATACAGCCCCATATTTCTATATATTTATATAATTGTTATTAAAGTTACACTACTCATGTTTTCTTCTTGGTCTAGCATAAATTAATGCTACTCCACTTATTAATAATACAGCTGTAATTATTGATGCATAAGATTTATAACCAGTTTTAACTGAAGATAACTCACTATCATTTTCTTCATTAATTTGATTCATATTATCCTCAATATTATCATCATCAGAAATATCTGTATTATTATCCTTACTTCCATCTCTTTGAATAGTAAACATTATATTTCTAGGTAATGTACTCTTTGCATCTAAAGATAATTTATATTTTTTCCCCTTAACCAATTCTACACCAGTTTGCTTTAATTGTATCTTCCAATCTGCATCACCAGTATTTTTTATATTAACTTGAGCTGAATTATTACCATTTGATTTATCAATATTTGATGAAATTTGAGATGATATACTACTATCAACAAATACTTCACATTTAGAAAAATCATTACTAAAATCTCCATTGATAATTAGAGAATCTTCTACTAATTTAACATTATCTAAATAAGTTACTCCAAATGATCCCAATAAAAATTCTAAATCTTTATTATTTAAAACATCTCCAGTCTTAAAGTTAAATTTAAAGTTTTTCTTTTCCTTGTTCTTCTGACGAAAGTACTATTTTATTATCCTTAATTTCTGCACTTCCTTTTCCACCAAGAGTATTTAACAATACCCAATCAAGCTTATCAGTTAAATCTTCATTTTTAGAAAAATCTCCATTAATAACATAATTACCATTAGCATCTGGCTCTCTTAAATCAACAGTTTTCTTTTCAGGCTTATTTACCTTTTCGTCGTAATTATCTAATTGGTACACTTTTACATAATCAACCTTATATTCTGCTTCATCAAAATTAGTAGTTTCATCTGGATTTCCTGGCCAGTTTCCTCCTACAGCTAGATTATATTGAAGATAAAAATTTTGATTAAAAGGTGCTGGATATGTTATTTCATCCATTCCCTCTTGTTTAGTAAACCAATCATTTACAGTATGATATAAAACCCCATCTACATAGAAACGCATTTCACTTGGTTCCCATTCAACTGCAAATATATGATAATCATCCGAAAAAGTATTTTTGTCTAAAACATATGCTCCTTGTTGTTCTTTATGAGGATTGCCATAATGTATAGTTCCATATGTCTTATTTGGTTCATGTCCTAATATCTCCATTATGTCTATTTCACCACATCTTGGCCATGAACCATAAAAACTTTCATCTTCTGGCATCATCCAAAATGCTGGCCATAAGCCTTGTCCTTTTGGAACCTTTAATCTTGATTCAAAACGTCCATATTTAAAATTATTTTAACTTATTTTATTAAATAGGATCATATGAAACCCAATCGTACGATGCTACAAGTGGAGTTTTTCCATTATAACGTCCTAACCAATGATCAACATTAATTCCAGGCCATACATTCATCATCATCTTTCCTGGATGTGATGGTATATTGTTATAAGTTCTATAAACCTCTTACACCATTTGTGTAGTAATTAAATTGTACCTTAGTAGTATCTTTGCCTAGAAATTCAATATCAATTTCATCCCATGGAGTTCCATCTGATGGTCCTGTATAAGTAAAGAATGATGATACTATACCAGTATTCTTTGCTGGCTTCATTCTTACTTGATATAACCCATAACCAAATTTATCGTGTGTTCTATATTCTCCCCCTGTAAAGCCACCTCTATTGTCTCTTTGTATTGCTAAATCCATAACTCCATCACGGAACCAAACATTACTGTTTCTCCATGTGCAATTAAACATACCCCCATTTGACCATCCATCAGCTTTTGACCATTTGTTATAATTAGCATAGTCGAGAGAATCTGAAAAATGTGTTGTTACTACTGCTATAGCATTTATTAACAATCATTCCTCCTAATAATTTTCTTCCCTCTTATTTATTGTTGATTTTCCCCTTTTTCTTATAACTCTTCTCTTCGTAATCATTTACATTACCTAAAAAAATAAATTGTATAAATCTAAATTCATTAATTTATCTTTATACAATTTATAATTTTCGTAATGATTATTTTTATAGCTTGGCTTTAAAAATTGTTCCTATTTCTTTAAATCTTTATACATTTCTATCATTTCTTCTACTAAAGACTTTATAGTTTCTGCACTCATCATTTGATCTTCTGCGTGCATTAACATTAATGAGAACTCAGTCTTTTCACCTGCAGCTTCATTTTGAATTAATGAAGTATGTGCATGATGACCTTCACTAAGGTACTTAGCTGATTCAGCAAGCTTTTCTTCTCCTTCTTGAACATTTCCACTTCTTACTGCTCTTAATGCTTCTATAGCTAAAGATTTAGCCATACCAACATTACTTATAATTTCAAATGCTATTAATTCAATACCTTCCATCTTTACTATCTCTCCTTATATTAAGCTACCTTAGTAGCGTCTTCTGCTTTTTGTGATGCTTTACTTGCTGCCATTACAAATGGTGCATATATTAATGTACTAATTACTAAACATAGTATACCTATTGCTAAAGCTGGAATATTACATCCTGTACCTAAGAAAGGTATTAATGGTCCCGGAGTTGTCCATGGAACATTATATGCAACCGGTGGAATTATTTCCAGAACGGATATACAAGTATAACCAATTCCAATATTAACAAGTGGTGCTAATATAAATGGTACTATATAAATTGGGTTTAATACTACTGGAAGACCAAATATTACAGTTTCATTTATATTGAATATACCAGGTGCTAAAGAAAGTTTTGCAATACTTCTTTGTTCTTCTGCTTTACTGAATAATAATATTGCAATTACTAAACCAAGAGTAGCTCCTGAACCACCATATTCTGCGAAAGCATTTGATAATCCACTATAAGTTACTGGGAAAGGTGCTCCCCATGCACTACCATGTTCTGAAACATATGCAAGGTTTGCATTATTTGCTTCTGTAAACATAGTATCACGTACTGCTGCTATAGTATTAGGTCCATGTATACCCATAACCCAAAGTGTTTCTGCTAAGAATGATAATGTAAATACTGATCCAACATTCTTACCAAGTGTTGTTAAAGGTCCTTGAATTACTTCATAAACTAATTCATGTAAACCATCTGGTGCAACTTGTTTAATTAAATAGTTAATTATTGAGAATGAAATAGTTACTATTATAATTGGTAATAAAAGTTTAAATGTTCTTGCAACTGCTGGTGGTACTTGTTCTGGCATTTTAATTTCTAATTTATCTGATTGAGATAACTTGGCCATAGCTTCACCAACAACTAACCCTACAATTATAGCTACAAATAGCCCTTGAGCTCCAAAGAACTTAGTAGTTAAATGGTTTACACCATCAACTGATACATAGTTAGGATATATTATAAAATAAACTGATAAAGCTGTTAACCCTGTTAATAAATCATCGGCTTTAAGAGCTTTTGCAAGATTTCTAGCTATTAGAAATACTATAAGTATTGCTATAATATTTGTTGATCCATTTAATACTGGACTAAATATAGCTTGATAATCAGCTAAATTAGGAATAAAATCACCTAAGTGTAATATCTTAGCTATAAATCCTTCTGGATCTAATAAAACGAAGTTAAGTAATACCATTAATGATCCTGCCATTGTTAGCGGGAATGTTAATATAAATGCATCTCTTACAGCACAAATATGTCTTTGCGCATTTAGTCTTGTAGCTATTGGTACTAATATTCTTTCAATACCAGCTTGAAATTTGTCCATCATGCTCATAATCATTTACTCTCTTTCTAAAATAATTACTTATCTAATATTTTTAGGGTATTTTCTAAAATAGCTTCACCATTCATAGTTCCATATAATCTCATATCGATTACTTCTACTGGAATTCTACCATTTGCTAATTTTTCAACTTGTGGTTTTTGGAAACGTACTTGTGGCCCTAAAAGAACTATATCAACTTCTCCTATTTTGCTTGAACATTCAGCAACTGGTAAAGCTTGAATTTCACATTCTATATTTTTTTCCTTTGCTGATGCCTTCATCTTGTTAACTAATAAACTTGTTGACATTCCTGCTGCACATACTAATAATATTTTTTTCATAATAATTCACCTCATAAAATATATTTTTTATAATATTTCCCCATTGCTACTTATTACTTTTTTGTACCAATGGAAACTTTTTTTCTTAATTCTTCTTAAATCTTTTGCATCGTTTTCATCTCTGTTTACGTATACAAAGCCATAACGCTTTTGGTATCCATTTAACCAACTTAATAAATCAGTAAACGACCAAGTACAATATCCTAAAAGTTCAACCCCATCAGTTATAGCTTCTTTACAAGCTTTAATATGTAGTTTTAAATAGTCTATTCTATAATCATCATTTACTATATCGCCTTCTTCAAGCTTATCAAATTCACCAAGACCATTTTCTGTAATTAGTATTGGTAAACCATATCTACTAGTTAATCTTCTTAAACCTATTCTTAATCCTACTGGATCTATAGCCCAATCCCAATTTGTATATTCTAAATGTGGGTTTTTAGTATTTTTAAATACTCCTGGAATTCCACTATCCTTTGAAGTTCCTTTTTTTCCTGTATTATTCATTGTATCAGATGCACCAACACCATCAATACCATTCTTTTGAATAGTTTCAGTTTGATAATAATTTATTCCTATGAAGTCTGGCTTTGCTCTTCCTAATAACTCAAGATCTCCATCTTCTATTATTGGTGCAATACCTAACTCTTCATAATATCTCATCGCAAATGAAGGATACATACCTTTGCAATATACATCTAACCACCAATTACAGTTTAAATCTTCTGCATTCTCTGCTGCTAATATATCCTCTGGATTACAGCTATATGAATATATAGGTCCAAACGCAAAGCTTGGTCCAATCATTCCATTTGGCACATAGCTTCTGAAAGATTCAATTACTTTGGCATTTGCTAAGTTTGCTATATGATTTGCTTGTAGCATTCTTTTTTCATCTTTAACACCAGGTGGATGAGCCGCTACCATATACCCTAGCTTTATAAATACATTTTGTTCATTTAGTGTTACCCAATATTTCACCTTATTTCCAAATCTCTTGAACAAGGTTATACAGTAGTTATTGAAATCTTCTATTATTTCTCTAGACTCCCATCCTCCATATAGATCTTGTAGATATTGTGGTAAGTCCCAATGATATAATGTAATGATTGGTTTTATATTATTCTTTAGTAATTCATCGATTAAGTTTTCGTAGAACCTTAACCCAGCTTCATTTACTTCTCCTCTTCCATTTGGATATATACGACTCCATGAAATTGAGAATCTATATGCCTTTAATCCCATCTCGGCCATTAAAGCAACATCTTCTTTATATCTGTTATAATGATCTACTGCTATATCTCCATTTGTACCTTTGAAGGTTGTCCCTTCTTTCTTAGTATATAAATCCCATATACTATCTCCTTTTCCATCTGCCTTTGAAGCACCTTCTACTTGGTAAGCTGCTGAAGCAGATCCCCATAAAAAATTTTCTCCAAATTTTTTCATCTCTTTGTGTATCACCCAATCATCTCCTCCTGTATCTTATATATCTAGTATATACGATAAACAGTGGATTGTAATTATTTTCAGCACCTAAAAAAACATGTTACACCATTTATAATTTGCTCCTAAAAAAAAACACCTTGTTTTTTTAATACTCCTAAAAACGCATATATAAATCTTATTTCTAATAAGTTTACATATGCGTTTTCACTCTATTCCATACTCATTATAAAGTTTTTTTCCTATTCTTTCTATCATATATAAAACAGGTAACTGAGTTGTTATATCGCTATAGTTAACTTTTATTTGTTGTACATAATAAGATAAGTTTAAATCTGATAATTTTGCTATAGTACAATTTTCTGTATTAGTAATACTTGCAATTGTGCAGTTTTCTTTTTTAAATCTAAGTATATTATCTATTGTTGTTGGGGTTTCTCCTGATACCGATAGAGCTATTATTAAGCATTGATCATAACATTTAAAGTTTTTTGGGAAAAATGGATCATCAATATGAAAAGCAAATTTTCCTATTGACGAAAAATATCTTGCAGCATATTTACAAAGAACCCCCGACGAACCTATTCCAATAAAAACAATATTTTTTGCCATTCTAACCATTTCACATAACTTATCTAAACGCTTATCTAAATCACTACCCTCAATATTTTTAAGAAAATTAATTATTTCCGAAGTATCATCACTAACCTTTTTTATATTATTCTCCTCAATATACATCTTGAATCTTACCTTAAACTCTGAAAATCCTTCGCAATTAAGCTTTTTACAAAACCTTAATATAGTAGTAGTAGATACATGCGCTTCATCTGCAAGCTCTCTTATTCTCATATATATAACTTTTTTACTATTTTTCATTATATATTCATACAATGAAAGCTCAAGATCATTTAAACTTTGAACAATTTCGTATCTAAACATATATATTCACCTCAACACAATACTTAATCTTTTGATTTCAAATTTTTAAGTACTTATCTATATATTTTCCGTATAAATTATTTACTATTAACATCTATTATTGCACCTAATATATTTGCATCATTATTATATTTACATCTTTCAATTCTTGTTGTTATTACATTAGCTTCAACATGTTCTGGACATTTTTCAGCATATCTATCTCTTATTGCTTTTATAAACCATTCTTCTTCTGATATACCTCCACCTAAACATATAACTTCTGGATTATAAAATACTGATATAAGAATTAACTGAACCATTATATTATCTATCCATTCTTCTACAGCTTCTTTTGCAAGGTTGTCCCCATTTAAGTATTTATTACAAACTTCATGTCCATACATAAGTATATCGTTTTCAGAAACCTTACTATTATATATATTAATTAATGCAGTCATAGACGCATAATCTCCCATACAATCTAACTTACCAGTTTTAAAATTCATAAAAGGTAATTTATGAAATTCTCCTGCAAAGCCATCCTTTCCAAAAACCACACCATCTTTATCACAGACACAGCCACCTGTTCCTGTTCCTATTATTAAGAAAGCTGATGACTTACATCCTTTTGCATTACCTATTTCAAACTCACATAAGCCTGCTGATTTTGCATCATTTATTGCAGAAACCTTTTTGTTAGTTCTTTTTGATACTTCATTTACTATGTTAGTTCCATACATAATACATACATTAGGCGCTGCATAAGAATTAACATTAGATTTTTCATCTATAACTCCTGGAGCACTTATTCCTATAGCATTTATAGACTCTAAATATTTCATATTATTACATAGATAATCATAGAATTCTTCTTTTGTGTCAAACTTTATAGTTTCAGCTTTCCACTTGTCTATGATTTTATAATTTTCATCTACTAAAGCATATTTTATAAATGTTCCCCCTATATCTACTCCTAAACTACAATTTTTCATACTATCTCTCCCTTTATCTAATGTTTTGTATATTTTTTACATATTAAAGCAAATATTTCAAATATATATCATTTAAACTTTTAAAATATACTTTTCAGCGTTTTATTATCTCCATACAATTATTGCATCATCACAATAATTATACCATAATATTGTTTACATTTCCAAAAAACAATGCATCATCATTACTTTAGTAACATATATTATTTTTAATTATTTTAAAAATAGAACTATCGCATAATAAAAACATCATTTTAAATTATGAGATAATTCTATTAAATTAAAACAAATATTTTTAAAAACATTTATTTATACCTTTCCATAAGCTTTTAACCCTTTCCTAATAATACTTCTACTAATATAACTTTACCATTAATAATAATTTCTGTATAAAGAATAATATAAAAATAACTTTGTCACAATAAGCAACAAAGTTATTTTTATATTCCGGTTTTAATATTACCTTAATACAGTCTTCAAGTTTATTATCAAAAATTGTATAAGCATGTTTTCCCTCATCAAGTTTTAATTTATGAGTTATAATATCTGTCGCATCAAATTTGCCATCTTTAATTAATTTAAGTATTGGATCCACATATCTCTGAGCTGGACATTGCCCCATCTTTAATGTAATATTTCTTGAAAAAAAGTCTCCTAGAGGAAACATATTGTATCTCGCTCCATACACTCCTACTAAAACTACTGTTCCACATTTCCTTACTGCCTGAGACGCTATTTCTATAGCTGACTTTGAACCACCTTGTAATTTTAGCATAGTCTCTATCTTTTCTATAGCACTCATTTTTCCATCCATACCTACGCAATCCAAAACCACATCTGCTCCGCCATGAGTTATTTCTTTTATATACTCTCCAGTATTATCGTAATCTTCAAAATTAATAGTTTCAACACCCCAATAGGAAGTTGGTAATACATCTGTTAAAAATAAAACTTGCTCATCTTCTAATTCTCCTGGTACTACTCTTGGACCAACATTAGCATATGGAACTCTTAAATATTCCGCTTGACCACCTGCATATCCTCCATAAGTATTGCTGTATCCAAAAATTCCTCCAGCTTCTCCGTTAGGATATGAATCAGATGAAGATCCGATCCACAAATAGCAGTGGATGTTACCTTAACTATAATATCATCAGCTTTTTCTATTTTAGAATCTTCTACCTTTGCCACTTCTACATCTTTCATTCCATCATAAATAATAGCCTTCATAAAATATCTTCTCTCTTCTTTATTTTTATTCTGTAATCATATCTATTGTTCCTAATGCAATATGGGCAGCACCAGCCCCAAGCAATAAAGCTCCAGCCATATTAGAATAATCCCTTTCATTAAACTTTCTATCTCTCATTTGTTTAATATCTAAAGCTACTCCTGCTGCTACTGCAACTCCAAGTGCAACTGCTACCATATCTTTCTTCATATAAATCTCTCCTTTATAATGATTTACCATTATTTTCTGCAAGAAGTTTTAATTTATACAACACAATATCTAAGGAATTTTAAAGGTTAGCTGCGCAAATAATAATTTAAAATATAATATCTTTATAAAAAATCAGATTTGTGACATATTATACATACTTTTATATCAAAATAATATATACTTAAATCTATAATAGTTTTTAGGAGGTAGAATATATGGGTTGCGGTTGCGGAACACATAAAAAAGATGGAAAAGCCATCGTAGATAGAGTAAGAGAAAAAGGAAAAGCTGACTTAAAGTTAACTAATCCTCATACAATAAAATGCTCATGTGGAGAAGAGTTTGTAATGACTACATTTGTAGATAAATGCCCACATTGTAATATGACCTATGGTGTTACACCATGTTCACAAAGCGATGCTGCTAATATAAAAGAAGCTGGAATTAATTATTAATAATCGAGTAGGAGGTAATCAATTATTTTGATTACCGACCTCTCACACCACCGTGCATACCGGTCTGGTACACGGCGGTTCCTTAAGTTTTAATGAATATTAATTTTAGAACTCTTTTATCATTAATATCCTTTGATAATTTATACATTAGAATATCATGATTTACTTTATCAAAGAATTTTTCTAAATCTATATCCACAACCCATCTGTAACCTTCATTTATATAACCTTGTGCTTTCATTATTGCATCTTTTGCTCTTCTTTT
>SVCL01000062.1 GCA_015058405.1 Clostridium sp. | reverse complement strand
ATAATCTAAAAATTAAAGATAAGAAATAATAAAATCCCTATAAAGATAATTGAGGTGTGATGTAAATCTCAATAACTTTATAGGGATATTTTATTACTATTTTTGAAGCAATAAAAGACGCCAAAACTTTTACGCTTACATATAGATGATACAAAAGTATAATAATAAAAAAATAGAGATTTAGATTTTGTTAATCTAAATCTCTATTTTTTTAATCTGTTGTAACTTCTCCGCTTTGAGCAACTGTTCCTTTAGCTAAGACAGTATCTTGACCTTCAAGTAAGTCTGCATAATCTTTAAGCTCATATTTATATGTCTTAGTATCTGAATTATAATCAAGAATAGTGATTATAATCCCGTTATTAGAATTTTCAGTAAGTGGTTCTGAATTAAAGTAGAATATATTGCTGCCTTCTTTTTGTGTAGCAACATTACTTCCACTAGCTAATGTTACCGGAGTAATGTATTGAGACTTAAGTTCTTCGTTTCCTAATAAGTAAACTAATAAGTTAGTAGCTGCATCTTTTTCAGAGAAAGTTGTATTAGCAGTATTTGAATTAGTAGTAGAACTATTATTGTTAGAATCTTTTGGTTGATTAGTATCTTTATTTGAGTCGGAAACATCATTATTAGTTGAAGTATTATTGGTATCTTTTGGTTTATTATTTTGAACCTCATTACCTTTCGATTCTGAATTTTTATTTGAATTAGAAGAAACTTCAGATGAATCTGAATTAGAGGACTCTTCTTTATTTGGAGTGGCTGAGTCCACACTTGCAGTTACAGAAGTTTCTTTATTTTCAGTTTCTGTATTAGAATTTTGGTTAAAAGTAAATATACCAGCTATTATTATTACAGCAATTAAAATAACTGGAACCAATACTTTTTTTGATTTCATAAAATAACCCTCTTTCGCATAATATATTTTAATACCATATTGTAAGTATATCATAAATTTAAAGGATAAATTAAGGAATGAAGTAAAAAAAACACATGTATTGAGAAATGAAAGGTAATTAATTAAAAAAAATAGTAGATTTTTAAAGATAAGGATGTTATTATATAGTAATGTTTGTATAGTGAGAGGAAGTAAAAATGAAAACATTATTTGTAATATTTATAATAGTTAGTTTAATAATTACATTTGAATATATTAAGAGTTATGGAAGTGACGAAGGAAAAGCAAAAGGTAGAGTAGGGGAAAAAATAGTTCGAAAGGAATTAAGAAAGTTACCTAATAGTTACATTATAATGAATGATTTATTAATTGAGTGTAGAGATGAAACAACTCAAATTGACCATGTTGTAATATCCTCAAAAGGTATTTTTGTTATTGAAACTAAAAATATAAGTGGAAATATACAAGGGGACGATAATACAAAATATTGGACTCAAGTTTTAGATAAATATAATCGTAGAAATAAGTTTTATAGTCCTGTGTGGCAAAATAAGACTCATGTAAAAGCGATAAAATATAAATTTAGACATATGAATAATATACCGGTATATTCTATAATTGTTTTTTCGGATCAATGTAATTTGAAAAGAGTAAAAAGTGATAATATAGTTATACATATTAAGGACTTAAACAAAAATATTAAGAGAATAAAATCACAGAGAATTTTAAGCTATAATGAAATAAAAGAAATAGAGCAAACTTTAAGATGGAGTAATATAAAAAGTTATAGAAGAAGAAAACAGCATATTAATATGGTAAAGAAAAAAAGATAATTATACATATGAGGATTACAAAAATAAGTAGTCCTTTATTATAATTAATGGTAAAATATTACATAAAAGTATAAATGAAGGAGGATGATATATGGTTAATACTTCTCAAAATAATTTTTGTAAAGTTACTCCAGAGATTGTCAAGTTACGAGAAAGATGTGTAAGAAACAGCTGCATAAAAAAAGAACTTTATATGAAATATAAAGTGAATAGAGGATTACGAGATATAAATGGAAAAGGTGTGCTTACAGGATTAACAGAAATATCAGAGATAAAAGCTAAGAATGAGATAAACGGAAATAGTATTCCATGTGATGGTAAACTTTATTATAGAGGAATTGATATAGAAGAACTTGTTAAAGGATTTATTGAGGAAAAAAGATTTGGCTTTGAAGAAGTTACTTATTTGCTTTTGATGGGAGAGTTGCCAAGTTGTGAAGAACTAGAGAGGTTTAAATCAATTTTAGCTGGATACAGAACTCTTCCAACGTCTTTTGTAAGAGATATCATAATGAAGGCGCCTAGTTTTGATATGATGAATACTTTAGCAAGAAGTGTATTAACATTATATTCTTATGATGAAAAGGCAAATGATACAGATATAGATAATGTACTTAGACAGAGCTTACAATTAATTGCCTTATTTCCTTTGTTGTCTGTATATGGGTATCAAGCTTATTCACATTATTATAATGAAAATAGTTTAATTATTCATACGCCAAAAGAAGAATTATCAACAGCAGAAAATATATTATATATGTTAAGGGCGGATAGTAAATATACAGAATTAGAAGCTAGAATTTTAGATCTTGCCTTAGTCCTTCACGCAGAACATGGAGGGGGTAATAATTCCACTTTTACTACGCATGTGGTTTCTTCTTCAGGTACTGACACCTATTCAGCAATTGCAGCTGCATTAGGTTCATTAAAAGGCCCAAAGCATGGTGGTGCAAATATAAAGGTAGTTCAAATGTTTGAAGATATGAAAGAGAATATTGCTGACTGGACTGATGAAGATCAAGTTAAAGCATACTTAAGAGGATTGCTTCATAGAGAAGTATTTGATAAAGCTGGACTAATATATGGTATGGGGCATGCGGTATATTCTTTATCAGATCCAAGAGCTAATATATTTAAAAAGTTTGTTAAGAGCTTATCTAACGAAAAAGGTTTGATGAAAGAATACAATCTTTATGCATTAGTAGAAAGATTAGCACCTGAAGTGATTAAGGAAGAAAGAAAAACTTATAAAGGGGTAAGTGCTAATATAGATTTTTATAGTGGTTTTGTATATAGAATGTTAGATTTACCTTTGGAATTATATACACCTATATTTGCTATAGCTCGTATTTCAGGTTGGAGTGCTCATCGTATAGAAGAGTTAATAAATATAGATAAAATAATAAGGCCAGCTTATATGAATGTTGGAATGCATAAAGAATATAAAAAAATAAATAAAAGATAGTTATTACAAAACATCTTTACTTAGTAAAAAACTAAGTAAGATGTTTTAAATATACAAATAAAAAACAATAGAAGACAGAAAATAAATATTTCAAGACGTGTAAAACGATAAATTTGGTAATTATAATAAAATTAAGATAAATTTTTGGGGATTTTGGATAAAAATCAAAAAAAGACGCCAAGTTATGATAATATATAACTAACATATAAAAAATAGGGAATGGTGAAAAGTGGGGATAGCGTTTATAACTTTAGTGTTTGTTGGAATAATATTTTGGCTGATGATAGTCTTATATAATGCATCAAAGGCAATAAGGAGGAATGAGAATTCAACTGAATATAGTTTGGAAAAGGTACCTGAAGGCTGTAAGGTTTTAAATAAGACTGTTTTAAATATTGGCGATATGGTAATGAATATTGAAAAAATATTAGTATCAAAACAGGGCGTGTTTGTTATAATGACTAAAGAATGTGAAGGATGGATATTTGGAAAAGAAGAAGATAAGTATTGGGTACAGATGGCGTACAACAGAAAAAATAAATTTAGAAATCCTATATTGGAAAATTCTAAATATGTGGAAGCTGTTAGAAAAAGGATATCAGATATGAAACATGTACCAGTATATTCAATTATCTTATTTAAAGATGAGTGTACATTGAAAAGAATAGATGCTAGTATACCTGTAATGAATTGTTGGGAACTTAGGCGTTATATATTAGGGTTTAAGAATGATATTAATTTAAGTGATGAAGAAATAGAAAAAGTTATTATGGCTTTAAAGAAAAATATTTATTTTAGTAAAAATTAATTTTGAAGTGTAAATATAAAAGTTAAAGAGGTTGGTAAAAGAGAAATACTTATACCAACCTCTTACTTTACTTATTATTAGTTATATATATTACGATATTAAGGTTTTCTTTAAAATTGTTTATTGATTTTATTAATTCTAATAATGTAGATTCTGTACTTTTATTAAAGTTACTTTGTATATATTCAAAGCAAGGATAGATTTTGTTTTTTACATCTGTTAAAAAATAATTGAAATCAGATAAATTATTAACTTCTTCTGGATGCAATGTTGTTTTTGCAAAGGATGTCAAATCTAATTTTGGATCATTACCCTTTTTGTTATAATAATATACGTTTAGAAGACTATTGTTAAGTTTTCTAATAGAAGAATAAAAATTATTAAATTCATTTGACATATCTTTGTTGTAGTTTTCTTTTACTTTACGAGTCACAATAGAAATTTTTTCTAAAACATAAGTGAATTCAGACCATGATTTTAAAATAGTATCCATAACCAACACCCCTTCTATTATTATGTATACATAATAGAAGGGGAATTTATTACTTAAATTTAAAAGTTATGTTAATTATAATATAGTATCTACATCATTTATTGCTTTGATAAATTCATTTATAGAAGTTTCTAAATATGATATATCTGAGTTTTTAGAGTTAGGGATACAACTTAAAATATATTCAAGAGGTTCGTGAGTGTTTTTAATAGTATCTTCCATTAATAATTTTAATTTGTCTGTATTATCAATGTCGTTTACAGATAAAGTCGGTATTACAAAAGTATCTAAATTAACAGGGATATCTTTTCCGTTTCTTATATCGTAATATGTTTTAATAAATGCATTATTTATGTCTAAGACAGAGACGTAAAAAGATCTTAAATGCTTATTTAAATTATCATTATTCTTAAAATTATGAGCAGATATCTTAGTTAAGCAAGAAATTGATTCGAAGAAATCTACAAATTGAATCCAGGATTTTGTTTTGTTGGAATTCATAGTTATGCCTCCTTGAAAAATATATTATAATAATTATTCTTTGTATAACATTAAAAATATATACAAAATATTAAAAAAATAAGAAAGTATTTTAGATTTAAAATACTTTCTAATTTTTAGATTATCCGGTATCTGATCTGACCAAGGCATCAGATGCTCCAAGCTTTCGCTATCGGTTATATCTATATTTATTAAATTATCAAAAAGATAAACTAAATACCTTTCTATAATTAACTTATTAGCCTTGGCAGTTTCTACAATACTATATAAATAACTACTAGCAGTTGCACCTTTGGCAGTGTTAGCAAATAAGAAATTCTTTCTGCCTAAAACGAAAGGTTTAATTTCACGTTCAGCTGCATTATTGTCTATTTCTAGCCTTCTGTCTAGTAAAACAGTTTTTAATGATGGAACGTGCTTTTTAGCATAATCTAATGCTTTTCCCAGTGGACTTCGTGGTAAAGCCAAGAGAATTTCTTTATCTATATATTCTATAAAGTCATCTAGAATAGGAGCTAATTTATT
>SVCL01000061.1 GCA_015058405.1 Clostridium sp. | reverse complement strand
GAGTCTAATTACATCAGATATATAGTTAATCTAAGTAATTAAAAATATATAAATAGTTTTAGTTAGAAAAACGCTTTTATATATTTTTAGCCTTATAGGCGTAGTGCAAGCCACCCGTTTTACGGGTGGTTATGACTTGTAGCGTTTGGTATGTTTGTATCCATGATTGGTGCAGTTACAGGATTGGTAGCTAAAAAAGATAATACTGTCTCAGGTTTATTAAATGTAATAACAATAGTTGTATGTTTTTTTGGAGGATGCTACATTCCTTTAACTTTTATAAAAACAATTCCTATAATAGGAAGCCTTACAGTTTTAAGTCCTATTTATTGGATTAATGTAGCTATAGGAAGTGTTTTTTGTAATATTGAAACAAATGCATTTTTAATATCTATAAGTTATTCATTAATTGGTACCTTTGTACTATTAATTTTATTTATAGCAGCTTTAAGGAAAAAAGGAGGTATTGCAAATGCTTAGTGTCATGAAAAATATTTCAAGAATTTTATTAAGAAGAAAAAGTTTTGTAATTACAACTTTTGTAGTTCCTATAGTAATTATATTTGCATATACTGCTATAGTTTTAGGACATAAAGATATTAAAGTTGCTCTAATTAATAATGATAATAAAGAGTTTGGAAAAGTTGTAGAAGAAAAACTTAATAATATTGATGGTGTAACAGTAATAGAGCTAGATAAAGATGATAATTTTGCTGAAGATCTTATATTTCATAAATATGAGATGGTGTTAACTATTGATAAGAACTTTACAGAGAATATTTTGGATAGACAAAAACCAGAAGTTACATATAAGAGTATGGGAATGAGTGATTCACAGGCAATTATAAAAAATATATTAGATAATGAAATAACATCTCTAGTTAATATTTGTAATAATCTTGATGTAAAAACTATAGGTATAGGTGATGTAATCGAAACTTATAACAATTCAAAACCTAGTTATGAAAGAATAAATGAAACTGAAAGAAAAGTAAATATAACACAATGTATGGGATTAATATTTTATATTATTTTTACTTCAACATCCTTTAGTACTGCGTTTTTATTAGAAGATGAACAAGCTGGAACTAGAGATAGAATACTAATGGGTAAACTATCTGAAAAATCGTATTACTTAGCTTATTCTTTAGTATTTTTAATTTTTTCATTAGTTCCTTCTTTGGAGTATTTTGCAATGAATATATTACTAAAATATGATTTTGGTTTTGAAAATAAAGCTTTATTTTTAATACCGTGTGTTCTTATTTCAATTTTTTCTGTAGTTTTTGGAGTATTTATTTCATCAATTGTAAAGAATAAAAATGTGTATTCCACAATTGCAGGTGCCTTATCTGTACCAATGTTTATGCTCAGTGGTTCCTTTTGGGACTTTGAATTTATGAGCTCATCACTGCAAAGTATTGGAAATGCACTGCCTCCGAGGTGGATATTTATGATAATAGAAAAACTTCAAAATGGAGAGTCTATTATAAATACATTACCTATGATAGGAGGAATAATATTATTCTCACTAGTTCTATTTTTATTAAGTGCTTTTTTTACAAAAAATAAGATTGAACTAGTTAAGAGTAATATGTAATTATTATAAGGTGCCGTCGCGCAAACAGTAATTTTAAATTTCTGATTATGCGATAGTACCTTAGCCTTGAAATAGCTTAATCGCTTTATAAAATAGTTAAGCTATGATATACTTAAAAAAAGTGGTACATAGGAGGAGTTTAAGTATGACAAAAATGATATCATGGAATGTAAATGGACTTAGAGCAGCAGTTACAAAAGGATTTATTGATAAATTTAATGAGATAGATGCAGATATTTTCTGCCTTCAAGAAACTAAGCTTCAAGAAGGACAGATAGATTTAGATTTACCAGGCTACCATAAGTATTGGAATTATGCCGAAAAAAAAGGATATTCAGGAACAGCTATTTTTACTAAGATGGAACCCTTATCAGTAAAATATGGCTTAGGAATAGAAGAACATGATAAAGAAGGTAGAGTAATTACATTAGAGTTTGAAAAGTATTACGTAATTACTGTATATACTCCAAATTCTCAAAATGAACTTGCAAGACTTCCTTATAGAATGACATAGGAAGATGCATTTAAAGATTACTTAAAAGAATTAGAAAAAAATAAGCCTGTAATAGTATGTGGTGATTTAAATGTAGCCCATAAAGAAATAGATTTAAAGAATCCTAAAACTAATAGAAAAAATGCTGGATTTACTGATGAAGAAAGAGATAAATTTACTAACCTACTTCAAGCAGGTTTTATTGATACTTTTAGATATTTTTATCCAGACAAAGAAGGTATATATTCTTGGTGGTCATATAGGTTTAAAGCTAGAGAAAAGAATGCTGGATGGAGAATAGATTATTTTATAGTATCAAAATCTTTAGAAAGTGAACTTGTAAGTGCTGATATTCATACAGAAATACTTGGTTCAGATCACTGCCCAGTAGAACTTGTTATTAAATAATTTTGAAATTCTTATAATAAATGATATACTAGTATCATGTGTTTATAAAAGATGGGAGTGGAAGCATGAGTAATATTTCAGCTGTAAGCATACTTTTATGTATATCTATATTTTTATTTTTCTTATATCAAGTAAGCGTATTAGTTAGAAGTATTAATAAAAACATTAAGAAAAACAGATTAATGAATATACTTGGAGTAATTGTTACATTTTTGTTATTTGTATTTGTATTAGCAAGTACTTTAAGTGTAGAAATTGGATCAAGTTTTGTAATTACAGCAATATTAATTCTTTCTGTTATATTTTATATCGGTAATGCATTAAGTTCATTATATAAAATTAAACGTTAAGTCTAAAAAGGTTACTTCAGTTTTGAAGTAGCCTTTATTTAAGCATAGGAATTTATAAAATTTTTTTAAACTGAAAGCTAGATTATATCTAGCTTTCAAGCTCGTTATATGGTAAATTAGTTAATCATATAGTAGAGGTTTTTTAATGAAGAAAAGTAAAATAAAATTAATTTTAGAAGAT
>SVCL01000006.1 GCA_015058405.1 Clostridium sp. | reverse complement strand
TACTGACTTAGGCTTGAAAAGCCTAACGCGTCAATATATTAAAATTCATTAAAACTTAAGGAACCGCCGTGTACCAGACCGGTATGCACGGTGGTGTGAGAGGTCGGTAATCAAAATAATTGATTACCTCCTACTCGATTTGTATATTTACGTTATCAGATTTTAACCTTAAAGTTATAGTGAATTCTGTAGAAGTTTCAGTACTTTTTAATGAAATTTTACCGTTATTTTGTTCTACTAAATCTTTCACTATATTTAATCCAAAACCATGATTTTCACAAGAGTCAGTTTTAGTACTAAATCCAGGTGTGAATATTTTTTCAATATAATCTTCAGGTATTTGTGGACCGTTATTTTCAATTTTTATTACAATTGAATTTAAAAGTTCATAAGCCTTAGCTATTATTATACCTTGTCCATCAAGCGCGGTTATAGCGTTATTTACTATATTAGATATTATCCTAAATAAATCCATCTCATCAATATCTGCAAGTTGTAAGTCACATTCTTCTTTTAGAATAACATGAATTTCTTTTTTTAGTGCAGGTTCTAGTGCTAAATACAAAATAGAATTATTATTATTATTATTATTACTAATTTGTACTGAGCTAGATACAGATGAGTTATTATCGATAATATTTTTTAGAGAAACTTTTAAATCATCATATCTATTCATTAAGCAAAGTCCATACAAATAAGAAATTTGAGCACCGTAATCATGTTTTATTTTTCGTAAATCTTCATTTTTGTTTTTTAAAGCTTCATTTAATAAGAAAATTTGCTGAGACTTCTTGTACATCTTTGAAAAGTATATTAAAACAAACATCATAAATATTAAGAAAGTTATAAATAACAAATTTTTTATGATTTGAACCCCTTGATTAAGTTGGGAAGCATAAAAACTTAATACAAAGTCATTAAAGAAACTTAATATTAGTAATGGAATAGAGAAGTCTTCCATTATTATAAAGTCAAATAACTTTTTTATAATATTAATATACTTATAACAAATAATTAATAATAATGTCATAGGAATATACATAGTAAGTAGTAGCTTTAATATTCGTTCATATGGAAGTACAGTATCTAATATTTCATAAACTATAGTAGCGAATAACATAGAATATACGGTTAATATTGTATAAATTGTAGTATGTGCTGTTAAAGCATTAAAAAATGACTTTTTAAAACAAATCCAAACAATTACTATTCCTAATATATGTGCGAATATTGTGCCAAATATGGGGCTATCCCCTAAGGTTCCAGTGATTACAGATGATGAACATGCTGAAAATAGTAAACTAAGAATTAAAAGTTTTTTTCTGTCTATACTTGGGGGATTTACGCAAAATAAAATAAAGTAACTTAAGAAAACACATTGACATATGCTTATAGTTGTATCTAATGTTGTTAAGATCAAAATAAAATCCTCCTTAATATGTTTGTAAATAAAGCGTAATTTATATATTTATATAAATAATTAAATGTTAATAGTTCAAATTGACATTTAGTATTTTTTACTTATAATACCTATAAATTATAAAACATTATAATGTATATTTCAATAAAGAAAAAATATATAAGCAATACTATGAAGTTAATAATATGAGATTTAAAAACAAAAAAGGAGCTTTAATGTAGTAGCCCCTTTTTGGTTGTATTTATGTATAAGCATGTGTTGTCTAAAATATTTATCTTTGTTTTTTTAATGATTCAGGTAATTCTTCAACTCCAGAAAGTCCTAATGATGCAACGGACGCTGTTTGAAAAAGAGTAACTGAACGTTTTAATATTTTTGATAATAGCTTTTTCACCTGAAATTACCTCCTTATAAGTGATTGGTATATTTAGTTAAACCATCATTTTTACCAATAGTAGTATAAAACATTTTTTGTTAAAATTCAACAAAAAGGTACAACGAAAATAAAAAAAAATTATGTTTACAAATTTTGAACTTGTTGTTTTTTTATATATATAATGAATAGATGAATAAAGGAGAGTTTGAAATTATTATGCAAATAAGTGGGGAATATTATAACGAATTAAAAAAGAAAACAGAAAAAATATTAAGGGAGTATCCTTACTATAAAATGGCAAAGGAAATTTCTGGAGTTAATATATTAAAGCTACTAAATACTAAGGAATGTGAAGAAAATAAAGGATGTTTGGATTCGGAATATATAGATAATTTAATTAAGTCTGTTAATTGTGTGTTGGAAAGGTTAGATAGTGATAGTAAAAGAATAATTGATGGATGTTATTTTAGAGATGATATAAATAATTCAGATTTACAAAAAGAGTTAATGATTGATAGAAACAAATTTTATAGATTAAAGAAGAAAGCTCTTGAAAAATTTATGATAGTTCTAGCTTATTTAAGTTAAAAAGATGATTTAATCTGATTGTGCAATATATTAAAAAAGATGTAACATCTTGCTTTTATATCAATAAAGTTACAAAAATGAAATGTATTAAGAAATATATTCATAGGAGCGAATTGTGGAAATAATATGTTCAATATTATATATGTATTTTAAATAATAAATTTTTTCTTAGGAAACATTTTTTATGAAGAATATTCATATATTTTCATATAGTATATATTAAACATATTGGGTATTAAGGTAAAACATAAAAACTTATTTGTATTTTGTAAATTTAAAATACAAGAATACGTTAGAAACATACAAGATTAGGTTATAATTTTGAAAAAATGTTACAATTATAGTATAATTATGGTATAAAAATATAGCTAAGTATTGTAGTTTATCTTTAATTTACTTTATGTAAACTTTAATGGAAACTTTGATTTTTATGGATAAATTTATAGTTTTCATAGAAAAATAAATAATATAAATCAAAAAGGAGTTGATACCGTGGAAATATATACAATTGGACATTCTAATTATACAATAGAAAGATTAATAGATATGCTAAAGAAATTTAATATTGATTGTGTTGTAGATATCAGAGGTATTCCTTATTCAAAATATAACTTACAATTTGATTTAGAAACAATAAAGTATTTGTTAACCAAAGAAGGTTTTAAATACATTTACATGGGCAGAGAGTTTGCGGCTAATAGGTTAAATAAAGAGTCTTATAATGATGAGGGGTATTGTGATTTTACTAAAGTAGTAAATGAAAAAGAGTTTAAAGAGGGTATAGAAAGATTAAAAAAAGGGTGTAAAATGGGGTACAAAATAGCACTTCTTGGTGCAATGCAAGATCCATTAAGATGTCATAGAAGTATTCTTATGGGTAGAGAACTTGAGAAGGAAGGCTTTTTAGTTACACATATATTAGATGATTATTCTACAATTACTCAGGAAAAAATAGAAAGTGAATTATTAGATAAATACTTCAATAATAGAAATCAAATAACTTTTGATTCTATGCTTGGTAAAGAAAAAAGTGAAGATGAATTATTAAATGAAGCTTATAATCTTGCAAATAAAGAGATTGGATATAGAATTGAGAAAATAGGTTAAAATAAAAGGCGTTCAAAATGAACACCTCAGACTGTTGACAACTAACTTCGTTTTCGAAGATAGTTGTCTATTTTTATGTTAAAATATAATTAACTAATATAAGGTGGTGTTTCAATATGATGGGTGTTAAAAAGAAAGCAGATAGAAATCAAATAGAATTATTAAGTATAGATGATCTTGTTCCTAAAAATCATTTAGTTAGAAATTAGATGCAGCAATAAATCTAGACTTTATTTATGATGAAGTAAGAGATTTATATAAGCCTTACGGTCGCGAAAGCATAGACCCTGTAGTTCTAATAAAAATATTAAATGAAGTCAATAGATATGGTTTTATCGATGATGAGAATATTTTTATAGATGGAACACATATTAAAGCTAATGCGAACACACATAAATATAGAAATGAAGTTATTGAAGCTTCTGCTAAAGTATATGAAGATGCTTTAATGGAAGAAATCAATAAAGATAGAGCATTACATAATAAGAAACCTCTTAAAGAACCAACAACTCAAAAGGATTTTAAAAAAAGCGTTAAAATAAGCACCACTGAGCCTGAAAGCGGGTTATTTCATAAAGGAGAACATAAAAAGGTATTTGCCTATAAAGCTAATACTGCTTGTGATAAGAACAATTATGTTTTAGGTTTTGAATTAACTCCTGGTATTGAAATATAGTACAACTAATAGAGATGGATACAAAGAATATAAAAGTGATAAAAAGACATGTGCTAATTGCCCATATCTTCAACAATGAACCCAAAGTAAAACCCATGAAAAAGTAGTCTGTCGTCATGTTTGGGAAGAGTATATGGAAGAAGTTGAAGATATAAGACATACAATTGGGTCCAAGGAAATATATAAATTACGAAGTCAAACAATTGAACGTGTATTTGCTGACGCTAAAGAAAAACATGGTATGCGTTATACACAATATCGAGGTATAAAAAAGGTTAGGATGGAGCTTAACCTCTTATTTGCGTGTATGAATTTAAAGAAATTGGCAATATGGCTGGACCGAAAAGGGTTATTACCTACCGGTTCGGACAATTTATTGTCCAATCTCACAAAAAGTTTT
>SVCL01000060.1 GCA_015058405.1 Clostridium sp. | reverse complement strand
ATCTAAAGTTAGATATATTTATGATGCTGCCGCAAACGGTAGACCTATAGAAGAAATTTTTGAGTCATTAAAAATAGCTTATTAAAGTTTGCTTTTTATTCAACTGTAAAATTATTCAAGTAAAAATGCACTATTATAGTTGAAAGCAAATATTCAATAGAGGGTATTGATTATATAGGAGTAATTGATGATAAAGCTTTTAATATAGCAAGAAGTATAGTTTCAGATAAAAATAGTACTTTATATAAGACACCTATCATATAATGGTGTAGAACAAAATGAAAGTACTGTGACTATAGTTGGAGGAAGATTTAAAGATAAAAATGATAAAATTATTTTAGCTAATGATGTTATTGAGGCTATAGAAAAAAATATAAAGGGTCCTATATATACAAATGATGAATTATACTTAAATGCTGGTATTTTAGGAGCATGTATCTTTTCTATAGAGGATTCTATTAAGGAAGTAGTAGATACTATTATAGAAAATATAAATGATAGGCCTATAAATGAAATTCCAATAACATATGAACAATATTATAATAATTATATTGATTATATTAGTGTATTTTTAAATAAAAGATATTTAATGAATACAAGTGAAAGTGGGGTTTTTATACATAATTCTTTAGAAGATATATATAATATGATAAAAAAACAACCAGCTTACAAGGTGGCGATGTGTGTTTTATTTGTAATTATATGTATGTTTGTGTATTTTATAGAATATATATTTAACTTAAAAAGAAAAAAGAAAACTGAAAGATTAATTTTAGAAGAAAGAAAAAAGGTGAAAAGTGATTATGTAGCTTTGGTTAATCATGAGTTTAGGACACCAATAAATATAATTCTAAATTCTTCAAATTTAATTAGAAGAAACATTAATAATGAAGAATATGTGTTTGATAGATTAGAAGGTATAGATAATAATTCTTATAGATTGTATAGGCTAATAAACAATTTATTATACATAATAAATATAGAAAGTGGTTTGGAAAAGCTTAAATTAAAGTCTACGAATGTAGTTGAGGTTATTGAAGAGGCGGTACAAGAGGCTGTAAAGTATGCTAATAAAAAAATATAGAATTGATTTTTGATACAGAAGAAGAGGAAATTATAAGTTCAATAGATGTAATACTAATACAGAAAGCACTACTAAATATAATATCAAATTCAATTAAATTTACGGAGCCTGGAGGAAAAATAGATGTACTTATAGAACTTGAAGAAGAGAATATTAAAATAAAGGTTACAGATAATGGTATAGGAATAGAAAAAGAACATCTAGAAAATATATTTGCTAAGTTCTATCAAATATCACCAGCCTTAACTAGATCCTCAGAAGGAGGAGGAATTGGATTGTATATAGTTAGGGAAATTGTAGAATTACATAATGGAAAAATTGATTTTGTAAGTGAATTTAATGTGGGAAGTACTATGACTATAACTTTACCTAAAATGCATGAAGAAGATACAGGGATTAATTATGTTGATGATATGCTAAATATTAGTGAAATTGCTAGGATTGAAATGGCTGATTTAATTCATTATTAGAATACATATATTAAATAAAATCCAAAGTAAATACTTATTATTTTACTTTGGATTTTATTTATTTGTTAGTTATGTTAACTTATGATTTAATATTAGTAGATTAATTATTTAGAGAGGTAAAAAAGTGAATTTTAATTTATTGCAAGATAAAATACTTAATAATAAATTTTCAATAGGTTATAAGAAGGCAGTAGAGTTAGTTAGAGAAAAAAAGGTTGAAATAGTTGATATAAAGGAAATTAATGAGGTTACTAATATATATGGAAGAGTTATTGATGGTCCCAGAAAATACAATACTCATATAAGAATAAGAAATAATTTTAATTCCATACAGTTTAGTTGCAACTGTGATGTGTGTGAAGAAGCCAGACGTATGGGAGTTCAATTTCCTTGTCAGCATATAGTAAGCGTTGCTTTAAAGGTGTTAGAAAAGAGAGAAAGAGGATATAGAAAAAAAGAAAAAATAAATTTCATTGTAAGGCTTGAGGAGAGTTTTAGCAAAGAGTATAAATATAATGCTTCTATTATATTAAAAGATAAAGGAATAATTAAAATTTCTAATAATGAAGAGTTAGAATATAATATTTTTTCAAGGAGAGCTGTCTATTCATTAGAAAGAATAGAATATTCTAGTAGGCAAAAAAAGATATTAAAAATATTAAGAAAAATTAATTTTAAAATAAAGGATGAGGACTTAAGAGAAGTTCTTTTTATTTGCAAAAATAATGATAATGTAATAAAAATTGATTTTATAGAATATGAAAATTCTATAGTAGATATGGACATTCCTTTAAGATTCACATTGAAAAAGGAAGAAGAAAGGATAAAGTTACAAAGAACTAAATCAAGCATTAAAGCTTTAAATAAAGAAGGAACTGTATTTATATATGACAGAAAGATATATATACCTCCATTTAATAAATGTAGAGCATATTTTCCAATATATAAAGCTTTAGAAAAAAAGTCTTATACATATATTAAAGAGAGTTCTTTGGAAAAAGTAATTAAAGTCTTAGATTATATTGGTGAATTGGTTATAAATGATGAAATAAAAAATTTAATAGCAGAAAATACAAAATTAATATTGTATTTTTACAAAGATAAAGAAGAAATAAAATGTAGTTTTAAAATAGATAAGGATCATGAGTATTTAAGAAAATCAGCTAAGGTTAAAATAATAGAAGAAATATTATTTCAAAATAGATTTACCAAGAAAGAAGGATATTATAGTTTTTTAGGTGATGACTATGAATTATTAGAGTTCTTGAAGTCAAATATAATAAATTATTGTGATATAAAAACGTCTAAAAGTTTAGGAAGTTTAAAAATACTATCAATCAAAGATATTGAAAGCAATGTTCAGGGAAAAAATAATTTGAATCTACAAGTTAATATTGATGGAGTAGAAGATGAGGAAATTATGAGTGCAATTGACTCGTTTAATTCTGGAGAAAGTTTTTATAAATTTAAAAATAATAGTTTTTTAGATTTTTCAAGTAAAGAAATAAATGAATTTATGAATATTTTAAGTTTCATAGACTATAAGGGTAATGGAAGTATTCTACCTATGGGATATGAAGAAGTTATAGAAAAGGTTAATGGAGTTAACTTTATAGATATAATAGAAAAAAATAATTATATCTATGAGGAAACATTAAAAAAGCCTAGAGGGTTAAAGGCTGATTTAAGAAGTTATCAGCAAGATGGAGTTAAGTGGATGCAAAATAAGAAAGAGCAAGAGCTTTTTGGAATACTAGCTGATGAGATGGGGTTAGGTAAAACGTTGCAAGCTATAAGTTTTCTTCTGCTAAATAAAAATAAGAGAAAAACTTCTTTGGTAGTTACAGAAACATCTTTAGTTTATAATTGGGAAGCAGAGTTTAAAAAGTTTGCTCCATCATTGGAAATTGGCTGTGCTTATGGTAGCAAGAGTAAAAGAGAGAAAATACTTAAAAACTTAAAAGACTATCATATAATTTTAACCTCTTATGGAACATTAAATATGGATATTGAAAGATATAAAGAAATTAATTTTGAAAACTTTATAATAGATGAGGCACAAAATATTAAAAATTCAAAATCAAAAATAACACAAAATATAAAAGCTATAAATGCTAAAACCAAGTTTGCATTAACAGGAACTCCAATAGAGAATAACTTATTAGAGCTTTGGAGTATATTTGACTTTTTAAAACCTGGTTATTTATTTTCAGAATCTGAATTTAAAAGAAAATTTAAAAATATAAGTGAAGAAAATTTAAATTATTTAAGATTAATAGTTAAGCCTTTTATCTTAAGAAGAGTAAAAAAAGATGTACTAAAAGATATTCCAGAAAAACAAGAGAGAATATTTTTTATATCTATGACTGAGAAACAAAAAAGATTTTATAAGTCAAATTTAAATTCGTATAAAAAGATGATTGATAATACAAGTAATAATTTTTCTATATTATCTATATTAACAAGGCTTAGACAAATAGTATTAGACCCATATATAGTAGACGAAACTTATGAGGGGGATAGCGCTAAGATAGATGCAACTATAGAATTAGTTAAAAAATTTATAGATGCTAATAATAAGACATTAATATTTTCACAATTTACAAGCATGTTAGATAGATTAAAGGAAAAATTAGATAAACTTAATATAAAATATTATTATTTAGATGGCTCAACCAAAGCTAGTGAAAGATTAGAACTTTGTAATAAGTTTAATGAATCAGAGGAAATAAAGCTATTTTTAATATCTTTAAAAGCAGGAGGAACTGGACTAAACTTAACATCAGCTGAGAAAGTGATTCATTTCGATCCTTGGTGGAATCCAGCTGTAGAAAATCAAGCTACAGATAGGGCGCATAGGATAGGACAAAAGAATCAAGTAGAAGTTATAAAGTTAATAACAAAGGGTACAATAGAAGAAAATATATTAAAGTTAAAAGAAAAGAAAGAAAGTATAGTTCATAGTTTATTGGGTGATGAGGATAATCAAGAAAAGAGTATGTCTATATTATCAAAAGAAGAAATTGAATATTTATTAACATATAACGAGTAAAGAGAAAATTTGCTTAGTTATATATAATAAGATAGTATAAGAATATTAGAAAATACATTTAAATATATATATAAGTATAGAGGTGGAGCCATATGGGAACTAAGGCCATAATAGAAGAAAAGAGCAAAGTTAAGATTAAGGAACCAAAAAAATATAAAGTAGTTATGTATAATGATGATTTTACACCAATGGAGTTTGTTGTATTTATATTAGAAAATATATTTAAGAAAAATGAAGTAGATGCAGTAAATATTATGATGACAGTGCATAAAAGTGGTAAAGCTGTGGTTGGTACATATTCCTATGATATAGCAAAAACTAAAACAGATAAAGCAACAACTTTAGCAAGAGGAGAGGGGTATCCTTTTAAGGTAAAGGTAGAAGAAGCATAGGAGGATTATAATATGAAATATTCTAGAGAAGTAGAAGAAATATTAGGACAAATGGTCATATTTGCAAGAGATAAAAAACATGAATATATAACACCAGAACATTTATTATATAGTATTACATTTAATGATAATTTTATAGAAGCCTTTAAGACATGTAACGGGGATATAGATAGATTAAGAAAAAGTATAGAAAATTATTTGGACGAAAATATAGATGTTTTAGATAAAGGTGATCCTGAAATAAGTTATAACTTAAATCAAGTGTTATCTAATGCTAATTTACAAGCTATATCTTCTCAAAGAAATGAAATTTCATTAACTCATATCATAAATGAAATAATGAATTTAGAGGAAAGCTATGCACTTTATTATATATTGAATCAAGATATTGAACCTATGGACTTATTATATGTATTATGTGAGCTAGATGTAGATAAAAGTGAGGAAATACCAGAAGCTAAGATAGATTCTACTCAAAAGAAAGAGGAAAAGGATGAGTCTTGGAAACAATATGTTACTTGTTTAAATGATAAGGTAGATGAGTTTAGTCCTCTTATAGGTAGAGAAGAAGAACTTGAAAGGACTATGCAGATTCTTTGTAGGAAGTATAAAAATAATCCTATTCATATAGGAGAAGCAGGTGTTGGAAAAACAGCTATAACTAACGGATTAGCAAAGTTGATTAATGAAGGAAAAGTCCCAGAAAAATTAAAGGATTCTAAAATATTTTCTATTGATTTAGGCTCTATAATAGCAGGAACACAATATAGAGGGGATTTTGAAAAAAGGTTTAAATCTATAATGGATGGTGTATGTACTTTTGAAAAACCTATAATCTATATAGATGAAATTCATAACATTGTAGGTGCAGGAGCTATAAGTGGTGGTTCCTTTGATGCATCTAATATGCTTAAGCCTTATTTAACTACAGGAAGAATTAAGTTTATAGGAGCTACTACATATGAAGAATTTAATAAACATATTGCTAAGTCAAAAAGTTTACTTAGAAGATTCCAAAACATTGATATAAAAGAACCTTCTGTAGAAGAAAGTATTAAGATATTAAAGGGATTACAAAAGTTTTATGAAGAATATCATGGAGTTAAATATAGTAAAGGCTCAATAGAGCATGCAGTAAAATTAAGTGATAAATATATAAATGAAAGATTTTTACCAGATAAGGCTATTGATCTTATTGATGAAGCAGGAGCATACAGAGTTATGCATCCAACTAATAAAAAAGTACAAACAGTAGATAAAAGATTAATAGAAGAGGTATTATCAAAAACTTGTAATATACCAAAAGAAACAGTAGAAACAGATGAAATAAAAAAGCTAGGACAATTAGAGAAAAAGTTAAAATCTAATGTATTCGGTCAAGATGAGGCTATAGAAAGTGTAGTTAATGCAGTGAAGCTTTCAAGAGCAGGATTAAATGATGAAAATAAGCCAGTAGCAAGTCTTTTATTTGTAGGGCCTACAGGTGTGGGTAAGACTGAAATAGCAAAAAGTTTAGCTAAAACTTTAGATATAGAGCTTATAAGATTTGATATGAGTGAATATGCAGAAAAGCATACAGTTGCTAAACTAATAGGAGCACCAGCAGGTTATGTTGGATATGAGGAAGGTGGACTTTTAACATCTAGTGTTAATAAAAATCCACATTGTGTATTATTATTAGATGAAATAGAAAAAGCTCATAGTGATATATTTAATGTTTTATTACAAGTTATGGATTATGCTACTCTTACAGATAATCAAGGCAAGAAAACAGATTTTAGAAATGTAATTTTAATAATGACTTCTAATGCTGGAGCTAGTAAAGTTAATAAGAGTTTAATAGGATTTGGATTGAGAAATATAACTAGAGATAATATGACAGAAGAGGTTAAAAAGACTTTTACACCTGAATTTAGAAATAGATTAAGTAAAGTTATAGTATTTAATAGTTTAGATAAGGATATGGCTGCTAAGATAGTAAATAAAGAGTTTAGTATTTTAAGTGAAAAACTTAAAGATAAATCTATAGAGCTTATTCCTACAAAGAAATGTATTGAACATATTATAGAAAAAGGAACTAGTGAAGAATATGGAGCTAGAGAAATTACTAGAATTATTAATAATGAAATAAAATCATTACTAGTAGATAAGATTCTTTTTGGAAACTTAAAAAAGGGTGGAAAGTGTAAAGTTGATTATCTTAATGAAAAAATATATATAGAATAAATTTAATTCAAAAAAGCTACATCTTTTTTAAGGCTAGGTGTAGTTTTTTTAGTTAGTAAGAATATAAATTTGAATAATAAGGTTTGTTTTATAAGGATGATAACATAATTTTTGTAAATATATACATATAAAAATATATGTTATTTTGTTGAAATATTGTATAATTAATGAATAGAAGTTAATTATATGAGGTGAAAAAATGAGAGGGAAAAAGGTAAATAAGTTTACTATAGGTATAATAGCAATATTATTATTTGCAGCCATATTTGAAGTGTATCTTCTTTTTATAAGACCAGCTTTAGAAAAAAATATGATTACTGTACCTTTAGAATTATTATTAACAATAATAATGATAATATTCAGTTTAGTGGGAGTAATAAGCGTAATTACTATAATTATTATGAGTAAGTTAAATAAGAATAATAAAGAACTTAAGAAATCGAGAAAATCTATAATATTAGGAACATTTCTTATACTAATTCTTAGTGCTTTACAAATATTTTATACTCAAAAAACTACATATACTCCACCTATTTTAAATGAATATGGAGATGTTGTGCCAACTAGTGTAACTGATCTTGAAGAAGTACATTCAGGTGATATGAAACAGTGGATAAGCATGAGAGGAGTGGATAAAACAAAACCTATTTTATTAGTTTTAGCTGGGGACTTAGGTGAAAGTAAGTTATCATCTATAAGATTAAACTTAAAAGATTTAGAAAATGAATTTGTTGTAGTTACTGCTGAAATGCTAGGAAGTGGAAAATCTTTTTATAAATTAGATAAAGAAGATATTAGTTTTGAAAGTTATGTATCAGAATATCAAAAATTAGTAGAGTATGTTAGGACAAGGTTTAATAAAGAAAAAATATATATGATGGGAGATTCTTTTGGAAGTATTTTGGGAATGACTTTAGTTCAAAGATATCCACAATATTTTGAAGGTTTTGTAGGTGCTGATGTTTTTACTTCATTAAAGGAAAGATCAGAATATTGTTATAATAAGGCTATGGAAAAGGCGGAAGAAGCTCAAGATGATAAAGAATTAAGAAAGTTAAAAGCTCAAGGTAAACCACCATATGAAGTTAAAGATGTATATAAAAAGGAAAAGACTTATATAGATTATTTAAAAGAGGAAATAAAAAATAGTCCTTATGTACAAGAAGTGGAAAAGAGTACTATTGATTATATTTTAGTTCCTGAGTATGGAACATTAGATAAAATTAATTACTTTAGATCTGGAAAAACTTTTGATAATTTATATAAGAAATTTTACAATGTTAATTTAAATGAGATGGATAAAGAGTTTAAAGTACCAATTTACTTCTTCCAAGGTAGAAATGATGAAATTAATTCAGCATCACTTGTAACAAATTATTTTAATTCTATTAATGCTCCTAATAAGAATTTAGTTTGGTTTGAAGACTCAGGAAATGAACCTTGGGTGACAGAATCAAATAAATTTACAAAAGAAGTGATAAGTAAATTTATTGGTAGATAATACTTAATTTAAAAATATAATTAAAGAATGTTTATGTGATAAAATTTTAAGTGATTATTTTAGATTATTAGGAGGAAAGATTATGGAGTATAAAAAATTTGAGAATACTATTGTAGTAAGAATAGATAAAGGCGAAGAAATCTTAGATAAGGTTAAAGAAGTTGCTTTAAAGGAAAATATAAAACTTGCGAGTATTAGTGCTTTAGGGGCTGTAAATGATTTTACTGTAGGTGTATTTAAAACAAAGGAAAAGAAATATTATGCAAATGAATTTAAAGGAGACTTTGAAATAGTATCATTAACAGGAACTATAAATACAATGAATGATGAATTTTATTGTCATTTACATATGAGTGCAGGTGATATTAACGGAAAAGTATTTGGTGGTCATCTTAATAGGGCAGTAGTTAGTGCAACTTGTGAAATGATAATAAATATAATAAGTGGATCTGTTGATAGAAGCTTTAATGAAGAGATAGGTCTAAATTTATTTAAATTCTAGTTTTAAACTTAAAGAATCTTTGTGAGTTATTAGTTCACAAAGATTTTTTAATCCTAATAGGATTAATTTAGGGGGGATGTATTTGGAAAATAATATAGAAATAGCTGAAATATTTTCTGCAAAGGAATATGAAACAATAAGAATTCATGATGAAGTTGAACATGAGATAAGGGGAAAGTTTGATAGAGATAGAGATAGAATTCTATATTCAAAATCTTTTAGAAGATTAAGTGGTAAGACTCAAGTATTTTTGAGTGGAAAGGATGATCATATAAGAAACAGAATGACTCATACCTTAGAAGTATCTCAAATAGCTAGAACTATAGCAAAAGCTTTAGGGTTAAATGAAATATTAACAGAATCAATTGCGTTAGGTCATGATTTAGGGCATACTCCTTTTGGTCATGTAGGAGAAAGAACATTAAATTACATAATGTGTGGTTGTGATCAAATGAGAGATTTCGATTGTTTAACTGAAGGCAGGGGATTTAAGCATAATTGGCAGGGGATACGTGTAGTAACTGAGTTGGAGAATGTTAATACTTATGAAGGGTTAAATCTTACTGAATATACGTTATGGGGAATATTAAATCATAGTAGTTTAAGCTATAATAAATGTGGTAATAAATCTGAAGATAATAAATGTATGCTTAGAAGATGTGGTAAGAATTGTAATAACCTTTCTGGAGAATTTTCTTTGGATTTTTATAAGGAATATGAAGATATAATTTCAGATGAAGCCATTACAGTAGAAGCTTTAATAGTGGCTTTAGCAGATGAAATTGCGCAGAGGCATCATGACGTAGAAGATGCTTTGGAAACTAAAATAATGGATTTTGAAGAATTATATAATAAAATAGATGAGGTATATGTTCAAAATACCGAAGTGGATAAAAAGAAATTTTTAGAGTTAAAAGAAATAGACGATAAAGAAGTAAAGATAACAAAACTTAGTTCTTTCTTAGTAAATTTATTAACTTTTAATTCTATCACTAATATTCAAAAATCTTTAGATAGTATAAGAAAGAAATATAATATAGAAACACCAAAGGATTTTGAAAATCTAAAAGGTAATAAAAAATTTATAAGTGAATTAAAAGAAAATGTTTATTTAGATGAAAAATTAAAGGATAAAGATAGTAATTTTCAACGTTTTATATGTAATAGAATATTAAATTCTTATAAGGCTCAAAGTATGGATGGAAAAGGAAGTTTTATTGTAAGAGAATTATTTAAAGCTTACGCAGCTAATCCACAACAGTTACCAGACAAGACTATAAAAACACTATTTTACAATTTAGAAAAGAGAAATGTTGTAAAAAAGTTAGAGAATACTAATATAGGTCATTATAGAGATGAATTAAATAAGTTTCATTCCAAAACCAATGTTGAATATGAAAGAGTATTAATGAGAACTATTTGTGATTATATTTCAGGAATGACAGATAGATATGCTATGCAGCTATATTCAGATTTATATGAAACAAATCAATTTTAGATAAAGAAAATGTAAAAAGAATTTAATAGTTGTTAGAAAGAGTGGATGATTAGGTTTAAACTTAATTATTCCACTTTTTTTACGTCTAGAATAAAGTTTGCAATAGATTGTATTAAAACATAGTGATAAACTTGGAAAATGAGTTAATTATAAAACTTATTTGAAAAATAAGAAATAAATGTTGACAAATAGTAAAGTATGGAATATACTAGTAACAAGTCTTGAGAAAACATATAAGATTGATAAGTAATGAAAGGGGGAGTCTAAATGAAAAAGAAAAAAATACTTAGTACGATAGTAGGAATTGCTTTTCTATCATGTAATCTAGTTAGTTGTAGTAATAAAAGTAAAACTATTGAACTGTTAAATGTTTCTTATGATCCTACAAGAGAATTTTATACAGAGTTTAATGAAAGCTTTGAAAAGTATTGGAAAGATAAAACTGGTGAAGAAGTAGTTGTTAATCAATCTCATGGAGGGTCAGGCAAACAAGGAAGAGCAGTTAGAGAAGGATTAAAAGCAGATGTGGTAACCCTAGCTTTAGCCTATGATATAGATTCTATAAGTAAAAAGGGATTAATAGATGAAAAATGGCAAAGTAATCTTGAAGATAATAGTGCTCCCTATACATCAACAATAGTATTTTTAGTAAGAAAGGGAAATCCAAAGAATATAAAAGATTGGAATGATTTAATTAAAGATGATGTATCTGTGATAACTCCAAATCCTAAAACTTCTGGGGGAGCAAGATGGAATTACTTAGCGGCTTTTGGTTATGCTTTAGAAAAGAATAATGGTGATGAAAATAAAGCAAAGGAGTTTGTTTCAAAGCTATATAGAAATGTTGAAGTATTAGATTCAGGGGCTAGAGGAGCTACAACAACTTTTGTGGAAAATGGTTTGGGAGATGTATTAATATCTTGGGAAAATGAGGCTTATCTTTCTATAGAAAAGCTTGGGAAAGATAATTTTGAGATAGTATATCCATCTATTAGTATATTAGCAGAACCACCAGTTGCAGTTGTGGATGAGGTTGTAGATAAAAAGGGAACTAGGAAGGCAGCTGAAGAATATTTAAAGTATCTTTATAGTGATGAAGCACAAGAAATAGCAGCTAAAAATTATTATAGGCCTAGGAATAAAGAAATTGAAGAAAAATATAAAGATAGATTTAAGAATATTAAATTGATAACTATAGATGAAGTATTTGGGGGATGGCAAACAGCTCAAAAGAAACATTTCTTAGATGGAGGAGTTTTTGATGAGATATATGTTAATAAGTAAATAGTAGGGGGGATACCATGAAGGGGGCAAAAAAGATTATTCCTGGATTTAATTTATCCATGGGCATTACATTAACTTATTTAAGCTTAATAGTATTAATACCTATTGGAGCAGTAATGCTTAAAGTAACAAACTTAGGATTTAAAGAATTTATAGAAATAATAACAAATAGCAGAGTAGTAAGCAGTTATATAGTAAGTTTGAAATGTTCATTTATTGCAGCAGTTATAAATAGTATTTTTGGACTTATATTAGCTTGGGTGTTAGTTAGATATTCCTTTCCCTTTAAAAGAATTTTAGATGGACTTATTGATTTACCTTTTGCACTTCCAACAGCAGTAGCAGGTATTTCATTAACAACTCTTTATTCTCAAAAAGGATGGATTGGAAAATATCTTTATAGTATAGGAATTAAATCATCTTTTTCTAGTTTCGGAATAATAGTGGCATTAACATTTATAGGAATACCTTTTGTTGTTCGTAATATACAGCCAGTTTTAGAAGAACTAGATGGAAGTTATGAAGAAGCATCTATGATGTTAGGTGCTAATAGAAGGACAACATTTTTAAAAGTGATTTTACCAGAAATAAAAACACCCTTATTAACTGGTTTTGGTTTAGCCTTTGCAAGAGGAATTGGTGAATATGGAAGTGTAGTTTTTATAGCAGGAAATATGCCGATGAAAACAGAGATTGCACCTCTCCTAATTATGAGTAAGTTAGAACAATATGACTATAATGGTGCAACAGCTATTGCTTTAGTAATGCTTATAATATCTTTCTTGATACTATTTAGTATTAACGTAATAGCTCAACGTAGTAATAAGGTTCTAAAGGGGTGATGGTATGAAAAATAAATTAGAAAAATGGATTTTAATTTCAATTAGTGTAGTATTCTTATTCATTATGTTAGTTATACCTTTAGCAGTAGTAATAACAGGGGCATTAAAAAATGGAGTCGATGTTTATATAGCTAGTATTACAGAAAAATATACATTAAAGGCAGTTAAATTAACTTTAATTGCTACAGTATTAGCTACAATTTTAAATACTATTTTTGGAGTTGCAGCAGCTTGGTTTATTACTAAGTTTAAGTTTAAACACAAAAATTTTCTAAATACATTAATAGATTTACCTTTTTCAATATCGCCAATTATAGCAGGATTAGCTTTTGTATTATGCTTTGGACGAGGAGGAATCTTTGAAGGAGTAATTAACTTTTTTGATATAGATATTATGTTTGCTGTGCCAGCTATTGTATTAGCCACTATATTTGTTACTTTTCCTTTTATATCAAGAGAAATAATACCTCTTATGAATTCACAAGGAACTGATGAAGAAGAAGCGGCAGCTATTATGGGTGCTAACGGATTTACTATATTCAGCAAAGTAACACTTCCTAATATCAAGTGGGGGTTATTATATGGGATAGTCTTATGTATAGCAAGGGCTATGGGAGAGTTTGGAGCTGTATCAGTAGTTTCAGGTCATATAAGAGGAAAGACAAACACCCTTCCTTTACATGTAGAAATTCTTTATAACGAATATGAATATGGATCAGCCTTTGCAGTAGCTTCAATATTAGTAATATTTGCAGTAATAATTCTAATTATAAGAAATGTTCTAGAAATAAAAAGTAAAAAGGAGGTTTAGGAAAAATGTATGTAAAGCTTCAAGGGATTAATAAATTTTATGGAGATTATAAGGCGTCTAGTGATATTAATTTTGAAATAGAAGAAGGTAAATTAGTTGCTCTTTTAGGACCATCTGGTTCAGGGAAAACTACAATTTTAAGAATGATAGCAGGTCTTGAAACTCCGGACTCAGGAGATATATTAATTCAAGGAAAAAGAGTTAATGATATAGAGCCAGGGAAAAGAGATATAGGATTCTTATTTCAAAATTATGCTTTGTTTAGGCATATGACAGTATACGATAATATTGCTTTTGGATTAAAAGTTAAGAAGGTAAATAAGAAAGAAATAGATTCAAGAGTAAAAGAACTTGTTGAACTTATAGGATTAAAAGGATTAGAAAAAAGATATCCATCAGAGTTATCTGGAGGACAAAAACAAAGAGTTGCTTTTGCGAGAGCATTAGCTCCAAGACCTAAGATTTTACTTTTAGATGAGCCCTTTGCAGCTCTAGATGCTAAGGTTAGAAAAGATTTAAGATCTTGGCTTAAGAAAACTATAAGAGAGGTTGGAATAACTAGTATATTTGTTACTCATGATCAAGATGAAGCTACAGAGGTAGCAGATGAAATAATAGTAACTAATAAAGGATGTATTGAACAGAAAGGTACACCTATTGAGATATATAGAAATCCTAAAACTCCTTTTGTAACAAAGTTTATAGGGGAATCTAATATTATAGATAATTGTAGTAAATTAAGAGGCTTTAATTTAGGGGATAAAAAAGCCATTGTAAGACCAGAGTTTATTGAAGTAGAAAAAGAGCGTAATGAAGTTTCTATTCCTTGGGCATCTGAAAAAGGAATTATAGAAGAAACATCTTTTAGGGGAAATAATATTGAGATAAAGGTTAAGGTAAAGGACATTATTCTAACTGCATATAGAAGTTTAGAAAAGGAAGAAGTAAAGTCCGGAGAAGAAGTGTATGTTTTAATCCATAGGATATATGTTTTTGATAATAATAATTCTAAGATGGAGGAAAATTCATTAAAGATAAATCCAGTGTCTGTATATATTTAAGTTTTTAGGGGGACAGAATAGTATGAAAATTAAGAAGCTAACTACAGATATTTTGATTATAGGGGGAGGTACTTCTGGATGCTATGCAGCACTAACTATTGCTAGGAATTCAGATAATAAAGTTTTAATTTTAGAAAAGGCTAATATTAAGAGAAGTGGCTGTTTAGCAGCAGGAGTAAATGCTTTAAATGCTTATATAGTAAAAGGGAAAAAACCAGAGGATTATGTAGAATATGCAATAAAAGATGCAGAGGGAATAGTAAGAGAAGATTTATTAATAACCATGTGTAACAAACTAAATGCTGTCACTAAAGATCTAGAGAATTTAGGGTTAGTAATTTTAAAAGATGATAATGGAGAATATGTTACAAGAGGTAATAGAAATATAAAAATTAATGGTGAAAATATAAAGCCTATATTAGCAAAATCTATAAGTAATTTAGAAAATGTAGATATTTTAAATAAGGTTAATGTTATCGATTATTTAGTTAAGGATGGCAAGATATCAGGTGCTTATGGAATTTCTGTAGAAGAAGATGTTTTATACATAATTCAAAGTAAGGCTGTTATATGTGCTACAGGGGGAGCAGCAGGAATATATAAGCCTAATAATTCAGGATTTTCAAAACATAAGATGTGGTATTGCCCATTTAACACAGGTTCAGGTTTAGCTATGGGAATAAGAGCGGGAGCAGAAATGACTACATTTGAAATGAGGTTTATTGCATTAAGGTGTAAAGATACTATAGCTCCAACAGGGACTATAGCTCAAGGAGTATCAGCTCCTCAAGTAAATAGTTTAGGTGATGAATATGGAAGTAAGTATGGTAATACGACTTCTGAGAGATTATATGGAACTGTAGAAGAAAATAAGGCTGGAAGAGGGCCTTGTTACTTAAAGACTAAGGGGATTACAGAAAAGGCAGAGGAGGATTTATATAAAGCTTATTTAAATATGGCACCAAGTCAAACCTTAAAATGGATAGAAGGTAATAATGGGCCAAGAAATAATAATGTTGAAATTGAGGGGACAGAACCATATGTAGTAGGAGGACATACTGCTAGTGGATACTGGGTAGATACTAATAGAATGACTACAATAAGAGGGTTATATGCAGCTGGAGATGTAGCAGGAGGATGTCCACAAAAATATGTTACTGGTGCTTTGGTAGAAGGTGAAATAGCTGCAAATTCAGCTGTTGAGTACATAAAAGGAATAAAGGTTGAAGAATTAACAGAGGAAGAAATAAAAAATAAATATAATAATGTAATTAAGCACGTAGGTGAAGATACAGGATTATATACTGTATCAGAGTTAGAAGAAGCAATGCAAACAGTTATGGATAATTATGCTGGAGGTAAAACTACTAATTATGAGTTTAATGAAAGTCAGCTTGAAATAGCTGATAAAAAAATAAAAAGTATTATACAACTTTCAGAAGAGTTAAAAACAACAGATACAGATACTTTAGTAAAAATATTTGAATTAAAAGAAAGACTTATAGTAGCTAGAAGTTTAATAGCTCATTTAAAAGCTAGAAAAGAAACTAGATGGCATAGTTTTTGTGAAAACAAGGATTATCCAGAAAAAGATAATGATTTCTTAAAATATGTTAATTCAAAGCTTGATGAAAATGGTGAAGTCAAGATTATATTTAGAGATTTAGTATCTAGGGGTGAAAAATATGAGCATTAAAATTGATAAAAATAAATGTGTTGGATGTAGATTGTGTGAAAGTGTTTGTCCAGGAAATCTTATAAGAATAGATGATGAAAAGAAAGCTTATATTAAATTTCCGGATGAATGTTGGGGATGTGCTTCTTGTGTTAAGGAATGTTCTAGAGAAGCTATAAAGTTTTATCTTGGAGCAGACATGGGAGGTCAAGGAGGAAGCTTGCAGGTAGCTACAGAAGGCAATATACTTCATTGGAAAATAACTAAAGGAGATACTTTAGAAATTATAGATGTTGATAAAAATCAATCTAATAAATATTAAGGGGGATATGAAATGAATCATTTAGATATATTAGAGGCAGAAAGTATTTATATAATTAGAGAGGCATATAAGAAGTTGGGGAAATTAGGTATGCTTTGGTCTATAGGAAAAGACTCAACAGTATTATTATGGCTAGCAAAAAAGGCTTTTTATGGACATTGCCCATTTCCTTTTATCCATGTAGACACAACTCACAAAATACCTGAAATGATAGAGTATAGAGATAGAGTTGCAAAAGAATTAAACTTAGATTTAATAGTTCATACTAATGAAGATGCAATAAAGGCAGGAATTGGACCTCATTCAGGAAGATTAAAATGCTGTAAGGCATTAAAAACAGAAGGGCTACAACAAGTAGTTAAAAAGTATGGATTTGATGGACTTATAGTTGGAGTTAGAAGAGATGAAGAAGGTTCGCGTTCTAAGGAAAGAGTATTTAGTGAAAGAAATAAAGATTATGAATGGGATTATTCTAATCAACCACCAGAATTATGGGATCAATTTAAAACAGATTTTCCTAAAGGAAATCATATAAGGGTACATCCATTATTACAATGGAGTGAACTTGATATTTGGGAATACATTAAGAGAGAGAATATTCCTATAATAGATTTGTATTTTGCAAAGAATGGAGAAAGATATAGAAGTCTTGGATGTGCTCCATGTACAGGAAAAATTAAGTCAGATGCAGATACTCTAGATAAAATTATTGAAGAATTAAAGAATACTACAACTGGTGAACGTGCAGGAAGAGCACAAGATCAAGAGGATTCATATGCAATGCAAAAACTAAGAAAAGACGGATATATGTAATATAAAAGGGGGCAAAATATTATGGAAAATAATAAGGAAATACTTAATATAGTAGTGGTTGGACACGTAGATCATGGAAAATCAACAGTTATAGGAAAGTTACTTTATGATACACATTCTTTACCAGAAGGGGCAGTGGATAAGGTAAAGAGGATAGCTAAGGAAACAGGGAAACCATTTGAATATGCCTATCTTTTAGATGCTTTTGAAGAAGAACAAAAGCAAGGTATAACTATTGATACAACACAAATTCAATTTTCAACAGATAAAAGAGATTATGTTATTATAGATGCTCCAGGACATAAAGAATTTTTAAAGAATATGATATCAGGTGCAGCTAATGCAGAAGCAGCTCTTTTAATAGTAGATGCAAAGCAAGGTGTTCAAGAACAATCAAGAAGACATGCTTATATACTTTCTTTATTAGGTATCAAAAAGGTTTATGTAGTAGTTAATAAAATGGATTTAGTAGATTACTCAGAAGAAGTTTATAAAACTATAGAAGTAGAAATGAATAAGTTCTTAAATGATTTAGATGTACATCCATTAAGTTACATACCAGTATCAGCTTTCTATGGTGAAAATATATTAAATTTTTCAGATAAGATGCCTTGGTATAAAGGAAGCTCAGTTATAGAAGCTATTGATCTTATAGAAAAGGAAAAAGGAAGAGAAGAAAAATCTTTAAGATTTCCAATACAAGATGTCTATAAGTTTGACGATAGAAGAATAATAGCTGGTAGAATAGAAAGTGGTTCATTAAAGGTTGGAGATGAAATAGTAATTTATCCAGAAGGGAAAAAGACTACAGTAAAAACTATAGAATATTGGCAAGAGAAAGATAAAAAAGATAAAGTGTTAGCAGGAGAGTCAGTAGGAATTACTGTAAATGATGAGTTCTTTAATAAAAGAGGAGAAATAATAACTTTAGCTAATGAAAAACCTTTAGTTTCAAATAGATTTAGAGCTAATATATTCTGGATGGGAAAAGAATCTCTAGTAAAAGGTAAAAAGTATAAAATTAAGTTAGCTACTGAGGAAGTAGAAGGTGAAATAGAAGATATAGTTAGAGTAATAGATGCTTCAAGCCTTGATAGTAATAAGGAAAATGTTAAAGTTAACTTAAATGATGTAGCAGAAGTAATAGTAAATACTAATGAAAACATAGCTTTTGATGTATTTAGTGATATAAGTTATACAGGAAGATTTGTTATAGTAGATGGTTATGATGTTGCTGGCGGTGGAATAATTATAAAGGAAGAAGAAGCAAGATTAAAGGAAATAGAAGCTGGATTTAAATATAGAGATTTAGTAGCTAGAGGAGATATCTTTGAAGAATATTATTATGAATCAAGAGATTATTCTTTAGAAAAAGAATTAAATGAAAATAAAGTTTATTCTGTAGGAGATAAGGTAAAGCTAAAAGGTGAAAGTTATGCTTATCCAGAAGATTTAGATGTATTAGTATTTAGAGATGAAGTTGCAGTAAAAATAAGAAAGAGTAAGGTAGAGGAAATTGTTAAACTTAAAGAATACTCTTATGGAAATTATCCTGTAGTTAATGGTCGAGGATTTAAGGTTAAGGTAGATTCAAAAGAAGAGGTAGAGAATCTTTTAAGAAATTATGAAGAAGCTAAGGCAAAGAACGAAAAACAAGCTGTTGAGTATTTAAATAAATATTTAAAGATAGATGAATATAGAAGTTTAGTTTTAAAATAAAAATAGTTACTTTATGCTACCAAATAATTTATTTTACAAAAAAATTGAAATTACCACTAGAAATCGAAAAACTAATTGACATTTCCTTTTTTATCCCATTATTAATTGTGTTTGAAAATAATATAGCAATTTTTAGAGATGAGTAAAAGAAATAAGTTTTCTAACAATATATTACATTAAATGATAAGTGTGGTATTATTGTGTAAATAATGTTTTAGTGAGGTGGCGTAAGTAAAATGATTTTAGACAGCAAGAAGGTACAGGATGGTTCAAATTTTTCGAAAAAGGATAAGCGTATATATTATTTGATTATATTAGTACCTTTAGAATATTATATTGCAGAAGTTGCGATGAAAAGAATTAATATTGGATTTTTTAATTATTACATAAATATATATTGGGGAACAGGGATTATGTCATACGAACATGGGTGGTTTTTAGTAAGTTTGTTTTTATATTCAATATTTTATGTGATTATGAAAAAAATAATAGGCAAAGCTTTTATTAAGAAAATAAGTGGAATAAACTTTAAAAAGTTAGTTATTATAATTATATTTATGACAATATGTACAATATAGAACTATCGATACGTTTCATAAGATGAGCATTTTTAGAAGGAGATTTTTTTACGTCATTTTCTTTATTTTTATCTTTTGAATTTTTGGGTATTTCATATGGATCAATTAAAGTGGCATTAATATTTAAGCTCATAGCATCCTCCTTTAAATAAATATATTTAATTATCGAAGAAAATTATGGGAAAATAATATCAGACTGTTGACAACTAACTTCGTTTTCGAAGATAGTTGTCTATTTTTATGTTAAAATATAATTAACTAATATAAGGTGTTGTTTCAATATGATGGGTGTTAAAAAGAAAGCAGATAGAAATCAAATGGAAGAAAGCAATAAAGATAGAGCATTACATAATAAGAAACCTCTTAAAGAACCAACAACTCAAAAGGATTTTAAAAAAAACGTTAAAATAAGCACCACTGATCCTGAAAGCGGGTTATTTCATAAAGTAGAACATAAAAAGGTATTTGCCTATACAGCTAATACTGCTTGTGATAAGAACAATTATGTTTTAGGTTTTGAATTAACTCCTGATATTGAAATATAGTACAACTAATAGAGATGGATACAAAGAATATAAAAGTGATAAAAAGACATGTGCTAATTGCCCATATCTTCAACAATGCACCCAAAGTAAAACCCATGAAAAAGTAGTCTGTCGTCATGTTTGGGAAGAGTATATGGAGGTATAAAAAAGGTTAGGATGGAGCTTAACCTCTTATTTGCGTGTATGAATTTAAAGAAATTGGCAATATGGCTGGACCGAAAAGGGTTATTACCTACCGGTTCGGACAATTTATTGTCCAATCTCACAAAAAGTTTTATAGACCTTTTTATATT
>SVCL01000059.1 GCA_015058405.1 Clostridium sp. | reverse complement strand
CCTTAGTGATTTTTTCAATTACTTGTTGTATAATGTTCATGAGGTTAGCTCCTTTGTATGTTTTTTTTGGTTGTAATTTAATAATAACATACGGAGCTAGTCTCTTTTATTTTTTTCCTACAGTAATTTTACACTAAGACTATTAGTTTTTTAGTGCATATATTTATCTTAAGATAACATTAGGTTTCAATTCTTAGGATTCTTTTTTAAATAAATGTTGTTATATTTAATCTATAGTAATAATTTTTATTGTAATAAAAAAAATCACCAATAAACAAAATAATCTGTTTATTAGTGATCTTTTTTAATTTACCTTAAATAAGATCTCTTAATATAAGTAAGTCCTTAACATTTACTACTCCATCACGATTCATATCAACATTGTCTTCAACCATTACACCAGTATATTTATGGCTTAAATATAATTTTAATGCTACATAATCCATTAAATCCACTTTACCATCATTATTAGCATCACCTAAACCACATGTAGTTTGTGGAATATCAGTATTAACACCAGTGAAAGCTTTAACTATACCAGGATATACCCAAGTTAGATTATGTCTATTTAATAATCCCATACTAGTTTCATATCCATACTTAGGATCAACTTCAAACTTTCCACCATTGTCCCACCAGAAACACTTAATTCCATACTTATGACATTGTTCAACTGAATATTTAGTGTATTCAACTCTATCTTCTGTATTATTTTTACTAGCAGCAGCCATTTCACCAACTATTACTGGAATATTTTTGCTTGTAAAATGATGATATAAACTTTGAATATATGCGTCTATATTAGCCTTACCATTATTCTCTTTCCATTTTGTTTGACTAGTAGATTCACTCATTACATTACAATAGAAATATGGAGCATATGAATGCACTTGTAATATAAGACTATTTTCTACAGTATCAGTAGGCATAACAAAATCATCTAAAACATTATTATCTACGCTTGCAGCATAAGTATTAACAACTAAACAACGTGTTGGATTATTTCCACCTGTAGAACGTACAGTATCAACAAACATTTGGTTATACTTATTTACAGCATTAGTAGCTTCTTTTCCTGGATAACTCCATGTTGATTTTTCATCTAATATTTCATTAAATCCTTCAAACAATAACTTATTGTCATAGTCTTTAAATCTATTTGCTATTTGTGTCCAAAGACTCTTGAATTTTGCACTATTCTTTTTTAATGAATTGTCAGATGCCCATAACCAACCTGCACTACCAACATCATGATGAACATTTATTATACAATACATATCATTATCAATTACATAGTTAACAACTTCTTGAACTCTATCCATCCATTCTTTGTTAATAGTTCCATCAGCTTCAAAATGTTGTGCCCATGTAACAGGAACACGTATTGTGTTAAATCCTGCTTTTTTAACCATATTTATCATAGCCTTTGTAGTAACAGGATTTCCCCAGGCAGTTTCAAAATCACTTGTTTTTCCTTTAGTTTGTTGAGGTATCCAATCCCCAAATGAATCAAGGGTATTTCCAAGATTCCAACCAGATGTGATTTTATTTGATATTTCTCCTGCAGTTCCTTTATAATCAAATTTAATTTCACCACTAGTTGCTGAGACTAACTTTACACTTGTAATCTTAACATCTTCTCCAAATGGTTTAACACATATATTGTCTAACTTAGAAAAGTCACTACCATAAGCTTCTTTAATAGCGTCATATGTATAGTAAGCTATACCTTTCATTGCATATGATGCTGTTACTTGTCCCCATTCAGTACCACCAGACCATGATTGAAAAATAACACATGGAGCACCATTACCTTCGTATGCAATTTCTAAGTTAAAAGGAGTTTCCATGTCTTTAATATCATAGTTTTTGATATCTACTAAAGTTGCCCACGTATCTCCCCAAGCACCTTTAGCTGACTTTTCTCCTTGAAATAAAATTACTTCTTTTGTTTTATTTTCTTCTGCACTAACCTTAGTTACTAAACCTTGTGGTATTATTAATAAGAAAACCATTAGTAACGCCATAAGATTTCTTAAAATTTTTGAATTTAATTTCATTTTCAGTACCTCTCTTTCCTCATATTATTTACATGTAAAGAATATCATAACGCTCTTCAAATTTACCGTGTTTATCCTAAAAGGTAATTATTTTATCTTAAAGTAATATTGTGTTTTAGTATATAATAATCTTTCCTAAATAAATGTTGTTATGTTTCTTTTATATACCTATTGACTTAACCTTTTTGTAGAATTGTCCCATAATCAATTCTTGGAAAAATGGTAAATTAGAAAACTTCTTTTCAAGGTTAAATGTTATAAACCAACAAAAGTATTCCTTTAAATATTTAGTTGCAACTCCAAAAAACGGCTTAAACCATGACTTACATATTAAATTAAAAGAACTAATAAACTTATCATCACATTTATTTTTGTAATCCATATTTTTGTTATGCCTCTTAGCTATAATTGAAATATATCTATCATAATAGGGAACAATGTAAGCATTTTTATCAACCTTTACATATACTTTTTCATTAAATAAGTTCATATCCCATCTTTTTTTACATACTGGTAAACACAAAATAGAATCTTCCTCTCCTTTTGCAGCTACTACAAAAACTTTTTCACGTATATCTGTATTAATATGTTTATTACCCTTAAAATTTTCTTTTGTAGAAGCTTTTATCATATGTATGTTACCTAATAACCTTTGAGGAATAATGTTAAAAGTCATTGCATGGAGTATTTTATGCCTCCAATAAAAAGCTGTATTAATATTTATTTTCAACTTATCTGCACAATACTTTAATGTTCTTTTAGCTAACATAAGCTCTATAAAATAAATCCATAAAGCAGGTGATTTTTTTGAATAACTACATATAGTATTTGTTACTAAAGAAAAGGTTTTTCCACATTCTTTACATTTATATCTTTGTATGCCTTTAAAGTATCCATACTTAATATAATGGTTACACCCACACTTAGGACATTCCTTTACTTTATGTTTTCTAACTTCATATAAATTGGGTTTAAGTATTTTATCTAAATACATTGTTAAATTGCTTAAATTTCTATCTAACTCTATCATGTCAATCACCTCATCTGAAATTATTGACAAAAAATTTTTGTTATAAACATTAACAACATTTATTTAATAAAGAAGACTATATCAAAAATTCTTAACTTCTCTGCACTAACCTTAACTTTCATTATAAAACTCATTGTATAGTCTTGCCCCTAAAAAACTTTCTTGTCAACGCTTACATCGAAACTCTTCCACATTTTATCTTAAAATAAAAGGTGGACATTACATCCACCAAATTTATTTTAAATAATAACACTCACCACTACATCTTCCATTAAAGATTTCTCTTTTTACATTCTCTTCATAATCTGAAGAATCCTCTGCAGTATCTATCATATTAATAGCTTTCTTTAAATTTTTAACATCTTTTATCATAAGATCTTTAAAGTTTCCTCTTCCTACAACTTTTAAATGAGTAACACCAGCCTTTTTTAAGTCCATTAAAACACATAACCCACAACCTGTACTTCCAACTAAATAGGAATCTTCTTCATAATAGGGTTCTTCATCAAAATCATCTTCTAAATCTTGTTTGTTATAATACTCATCAAATTTATTATCTACAGCTTCAAATCTATTAGCTGTTTCATTAGTTTTTGCCATCTTATAAGGGACTTTACACAAATGTGATAATTCATCACAATGAAGTGAATTACAAAATGCCCCAGTATAATGACACCTTTCATTTAACATAAATGCTTCATATTCAGTATTTTGTATAATATTATTTTTTATGCAGCTTTCCATATCTTGAAGTGTATTTTTTCTATGAAATATGTAACGTGATATATTCAGCTTATTGAAAAACTTTATAGAAAGACTATTAATTTCAGCAGCTTCCCCACTTAATTGAATTTTACATTCTATGCCTTTTTCTCTTAGATAAATTATTAAAGCAATATCTGATATTATAAATTCATTAAATCCTATATTAATAAGGTCATTAATTATCTTTTCTATAAGATCATATTGTTCCTCTAAATAGTATAAATAGTTAAAGGTAATGGTAACTGGCACACCATATTTATCTACCATTCTTTTTAATATCTTCATATCATTTAAAGAACCTATCTGAACATTATAATATAATACTTCTCTCCTATTTAAAGGAAATAAGTTACCATATTTCTTATTCCATTCATATGGAACATATCCACAAAACACTTCATCTGCTCCGGCATTTACTAAATCTATATAATCATCAATTGCTCCAAGCCCTGCTACTATCTTCATTTTCTTACATCCTCATATCCTATAAAAAATTTAATACTAATCTATCAATACCACTATTTATGTATTCTAAAACTAATTTTGAATCTTTAATAATTGACGAATCAAAAGCAAATAATGAATTATATCTTCCTACCATATTTAAATGTTTAGGATAAGCAAATACATAATCAGTACAATATTTAGGACAGCATTTAACGAGTTTTTGTTTACCTCTATCCTGATTTTTACACATGGCATATAAAGTACAATATTGAGAAGTATTAGTTTGATAAAAAGGTAATTGTAAACTATGTTTTCCATTAGCTATTTCTAATTTGTAGCCACAAGATTCATATTCAAATCTATGTATATTATATTTAGCTAAATATCCACTAAAAACTTCATTATTTAAATTATTTTTTGCCATAAGCTCCTTATTTTCATTATAACCTTTTTTGTAAATATATCGTGGATCCTTCTTTCTTTTATTTAACAAAACACCTAAAGATAAATCAAAAACATCCTCTTTACCTTGTAATAAATCAAGAATCCCCCAATCATTTATTACAAGCTCAATTTTAAGGTTATTAAGAATACAAAACTCATATACATCTTCTAATACTTTCTTTGTATTTTCTATATAATTTTCTCTAATATAAGTAAAACATAAGGTTACTTTTAAACCTTCCTGTTTTGCCTTAGTAAGTATATCCATTAACATATCCGCTTTAGGAAATAGATTATGACAAAATTCATTTCCAATATATATTCTAGAAATCTCTTTATTACATATTATAGTATTATCCATGTAGTTTTCACTTAAATAATAATTCTTAAACCTTATAAATTCTAATTCTAAGTACTTATTATATAAAACATGATTATCAATTTTTATAGCCACCTCAACATTTTCTAAAACATTTTCCTTCCAGTCAAAATTCAACAACCATTCTTTTTTTTGATTAGAAAAATACTTATAAAAATCATAATCTAATTTTGCTGGATACTTTACCATTTCCTTTGAAAATTCATTTTCTGCTCCATAGTTTTTTAACATTATATAATTATAATAATCTTTAACTATCCTTCTTACATTTTCAGCATAATGTTTGTCCTTAACTTTAATCATGTATTTGAAATAAAACTCTTCTTCAATTTTATTTTCTATTTGAAAATCATCTATAATAACTTCATTATATTTGTACTCTTTAAAACTATAAAAAGCTACCTTTAAAAAAGTTTTATCATTTAATTCTTCAGCTAAACGTAAAGTTAATGTTTCAGGAGATATTTTTAATATACGCACTTCTTCCTCATTTATTAAACAAGTAACTAAACCTGAAGGTACTAATTCAACCTCTTCCCTTACCAAATTTACTATTCCTCCTTAATATTTTTACCTAAAAAATATTATATCAAGGATAAATTAATATTCCTACAGTCAATTTAAGTAATATAAAAAAGAAAATGTATCGAAACTAAAATATTATGATACATTCTCTTCTATAAACTAATATTCAAATTACAAATAATTTTTTAACCTATTGCTACTTCTTCTAATTTATTTTTAACTCTATCTTCAGCCATAATGGATAATATATTTCTTTTTATCTTACCTGTAGAAGTTAAAGGGAACTCCTTTACAAATTCTATATACTTAGGGAATTTATATTTTGCAATTTTACCCTCTAAATAATCTAATATTTCTTGCTCTGTCATAGTTTCATTATCATTTACTTTTACAAAAGCAAATACTTCTTCTCCTAAAACTTTATCAGGCACTCCAACTACTATAGCATTTGCTACCTTTTGATGTTTAGTTATACAATTTTCTATATCTGTTGGCGACAAGTTTTCTCCACCTCTTATGATAACATCTCTTATTCTACCTTTGATTGATATATATCCTTCTTCATCTATTAATGCAAAATCACCTGTACGTATAAAACCATCTACTACAGTCTTACTAGTAGCTTCAGGATCCTTATAGTATTCTATCATTATATATGGACTCTTTACATATAATTCACCTGGAGTATTTACTGGAAGTTTTTCTCCTGTTTCACAATCACATATTTTTACTTCAACATAATCTACTGGCTTACCTACTGTATTTATTTTAGGATCATTCTTATCAGTTACAGTTGTTTGAGTAACTCCTAAAGTTTCAGTTTGTCCAAAGGTATTATTTAATTCTAAAATATGAAGTCTTTCCATAACTTCTTTCATTAAAGTTGGTGAAGTAACTGCCCCTGCTATCATTCCGACCCTCAAACTTGTTAAATCATAACCATCACATTTATTCAATAAGTATCTATACATTGTTGGTACTCCATGAAAGCCTGTACACCTTTCTTTTTCAATTGTTTGTAAAACTAAGCCTGTTTTAAACTTCTCCATTAAAAATATTGTACTTCCCGCAAATAGACCAAGAAATACTGTATACATTCCTCCTAATATATGATTAAGTGGCAAGGCAGCTAAAATTTTATCTTTAGATGTATATTTATAATTTTTAAGAAAAGAAAGTGGCCCATTTAATACAGCTTTATGGTTATATAATATTCCTTTAGGATTTCCTGTTGTTCCTGATGAATATAAAATAGTTGCTGTATCCTCAGGTTTAACACTATCAGCTACGCTTTTTAATTCTTCATCGCTTATTCTATTCATCCTCTCCATAAGGTTACCAAGGCTAAATAAACTTTTCATTTTTAATGTTACCTTTAAATAAGTAAACTTTTCAACATCAACTTTTTCTATCATTTCCTTATCACTAACTATTAAAATTGTAGATTCTGATTTTTTTAACATATAATCAATTTCATCTTCTGTAGATAAATAATTAATGCACACACAAACAACACCAATTTTAAGTGTTGCCAAGAATGTTATTATCCATTCTGGAGAATTACTTGATAATAGCGCTATATGATCCTCCTTTTTTACTCCTATTGATATAAATGCCTTAGCTATCATATCTACTTGATCATTAAGCTCTTTATAAGTATATCTTCTACCATCTTCTACCGAAACTAATGCCTCCTCATTTGAATATTCATTAAAAACTTTACTAGTATATGATCCGATAGTTTCATTTATTAACTTCATTAATTACGCACCTTTCGTTTATATTTATTTAATTTAATATTTCAATAGTACAGTTATATGAGTTGACCCTGCTGCAACAGTTGAGAATATTAAGTAATCACCTCTTTTTATTTGTCCATTTTTTATACCTTCATACAAAACAAGAAATGGACTTGTTGTACCTGTATAACCATACTTATCAGCTACATATAATGATTTTTCTTCAGGAATTCCCATTTGCTCACGAAAATGCAAAATATTCTTTTTTGCAATTTGCGAAAAGCAAAACATAGATATATCATCATAAGTTAAATTATTTTCTGAAAGCATTAAATTTATGTTTTTAATAGCTCCATCTATCCACCAAGCTCCAAATGGCTTCCAATCAACATATATATCTTCCTTTTTAGCATCATATATATTTGAAAAACCACACTTAGGAAACCTAACATAATTTATAAATTCTGTGTTAACAGATATTCTACTATCTATTAATTTACTATCTTTATCTGTTCTTTCTAATATAAGTGCACAGGATACATCTCCATATTGACCATATCCACTAGAATCATTTGGACTAACTTGTATACGAAGTAAATCACTTCCTACAAGAAGTACTTTATTTACTCTTGGATTTGAAGAAATATACCTATTTATAAAATCTAAAGCATAAGTCATACCTATACAGTTACCATTCATATCATGACAATAACATTCTTCTTTTCCTCCAATTTCGCTATGAATTATCAAAGCTGACGTTGGTGAACCATATTCTGATAACATTCCTGAAAATACAATCATATCTATATCTTTACCATTAAGATTTGTTTTCTTTAGCACCTTACATGAAGATTCTATTGCCATCGTTAATGAATTCTCTGTTTTATCATCTATTTCATATCTATATTTTTTTCCCATTGTTTCTTCTAAAAAGTTTTTTATATCTTTTCCTTGTTTTTTAAAATGTTCAATATAATATTCATTTTCTACAACCTTTTTTCCATGATATATCTCTATTCCTTTAATTCTAATATTTTCCATATTATTTTTAGCTATATTCAGAACCTTTCATAAGGTATAGCTAACTGTTTACACCTCCTATATATAATTACTTTATTTATTAATAATAACACAAAAAGTATTATTTGTAATTATTTGCAACAAAAAACTATATCATAATACACAGACTTTAGAACTTTTTATATTTTCTAAAAATAATATTTTTATATTTAACAAAATATATCCATTTTAACCTATTTTATGTTAAAATATTATATAATGTGTTGTAACTTTAGGCGTAATTAATATATTTATTGCTCCTTTAGTGATGAAGCATTAATACCATTTAATAATTATTTATAAGAGGAGATTGAGAAATGATAAAAGATATAAAAGAAAATAAATTGATGGATGCTTTTTACACAATGATGCCTTATTTTAAGCATTATTTTGGAACAGACTTAGGCTTTACAATTTCAAATACTAAGAATTTTCTTTTTATTCAAGACACAGAAAATATAAAAGTAAATTTAAAAAAAGGAGACGAAATACCAGAAAATTCTGCTGCTGATGTATGTTTAAAAAAACGTGATGTAGTTCATATGATAGTACCAAAAGAAGTATTTGGGATAGCTGTTAAAACTATTGCAATTCCGGTGTTTGTCGATGATAAGGTAGAAGGTACAATTGTAATAAGTATGAGTGTTGATAAAACAGTAAAAAGAGAGAAAATCAATAACTTAGCAAACACTGTTTCTGATTCTTTAACTCAAATGAGTACAAGAGTAGTAGATATGACATCAACTTTTCAAAAAATTAATGAAACAAACTCAAGTATAGAAAAATTTATTGAGGAAACAAAAGAAAACTCTAAAAAGACTGATGAAGTTCTAACTTTTATTGATGGAATTGCCAAACAAACTAACTTACTTGGTTTGAATGCTGCAATTGAATCTGCTAGAGCTGGTGAATACGGAAAAGGATTTGGTGTAGTATCTAATGAAATAAGAAATCTATCTAATTCAACCAAAGAATCTATTAAACAAATTAATGATACATTAAAAAATATTCAAGGTTCAATAAATGAAATATTTAATAGATTTCAAAATTCTAATAACCTATTAGAAAATCAAACAGCTGATCTTGAAGAAATAAGTGCAACAATTCAAGAATTAACAGCAACTTCAACAATTTTAAAAGAATTTGCCGATGAATTATAATATATAAATATCTTTATATACATAAAATACAGTACTGCAACAATAAAGGGGCTGTCGCACTAAAAAATAGTGTGAAGCCCTTTTTCTATGAAAAAAATTAAATCCTAACCTCAAAGAAGTTAGGATTTGTAGTAAAATATTTACATGAACAAAACAAATATTTTACATAAGAATTATACAAT
>SVCL01000058.1 GCA_015058405.1 Clostridium sp. | reverse complement strand
TTCGGGTTATGAGCCCGACGAGCTGCCAACTGCTCCACCGCGCGTTATTATAAATTTTCAATTGAAAAGTTTGGTGCCGAAGACCGGAATCGAACCGGTACGGTGTTTAACCACCGCAGGATTTTAAGTCCTGTGCGTCTGCCAGTTCCGCCACTTCGGCAAGCTTTTCTTATGTGCTGTTCCCAGCGACATGATTTATTATATATTATGATTCATATACTGTCAACATCTTTTTTGAATTTTTTTTTATTTTTATTCATATTTAGTTTACAGTACCTATACCACAACGTTAAAACCAGCTCTATAACTAACTTCTACCTATTTTCTATTAGTTTATAAATAATTAAAAAGATGTTTAATTTATATTAAACATCTTTTTCTATAAACTTTATAATGTATATTAAGCTCTGTTCTTGCTATTTTTTCCTTTAAACTCTTGATGTTTTTTAACATCTTGCATTTTTTCTTCACTATCTTTTAAAAATTTAGATATTTTATCTTCAAAGTTTGTAGATGCAGCTTTACTGTTTTTTTCTGCACCCCAGTCAAATTCCATTGGCTTTACAGATTTCTTTTGGACATTTGCTTGTTTTATAGATAAGCTAATTTTTCCGTTATCATCAATAGATATAACTTTAACCTTAACTTTATCTTGCTCATTTAAATGTTGTCTTATATCCTTTACAAACGAATCTGCTACTTCTGAAATATGAACTAAACCTGTTTTCCCGTCTACCTCTACAAAGGCACCAAAATTTGTGATGTTTACCACTGTTCCTTCTAATATGTTTCCTGCCGCTAAGGTCATGTTTAAAAGATTCCTCCTTAAAATTAAATATATATGTTATTTAAATAATAACCTAATCATATGATAATTAATCAACCTTCTTCATTTCTACAGAAGTTTCACCTTGCTTTACCATATTCAATCTTTCTCTTGCTAATTTTTCAAGATATTCATCAGTTTGAGCTTTTTTGCTCTCTTCTTCTAATCTCTCATTTTTATTTTGAAGTTCTTGAAGTTCTTCTTGTTTAGCTTGTTTATTTTCTTCTATCCTCTTCATCGTTTGTTCTTGTCTAGCAAATGCTACAACAAAGATAATAGCTAGCACTACGATTATTAAGTTTTTTAAAGTTAACCTCTTTTTCATCAATAGCACCTCAATTCTTTTCTATAACTATATTGTAATCACAATAACTATTTTATTCAAGTAATTTTTAAATAGTTATTTATTTTTATCGCTTATTTTTGAAAAAAAGATTTTAAAAGGATAAATAAAATTATTTTTTGTTATTCTACATAATTTAAATAGCTTTTTCAAGATACTTTTTTCACTATTTATTATATATTTACTCAAGGTTTTAAAATAAAGAGTTATTGCTATAAAAACAAATAAATATACATATACTCCCAGAAAGGCATAATTAGTATAAAGTAAAAATGCAAATACAATAAGTGCACAAAGAATCCAGAACAAAATATCTTCAATAATCATAACTATTTTAGAACATCTAAATCCTCTAACTATTCTATATGCATCAAATAGTATACCTGTTAATAAACCCGACAAAAAACTATAAAGTATTATATCGAATTGAACACTTAACTCTAATGGCATATTAATCTACCGAAAAAATTCTCTTTATAATATTAGGCTTATTTTTCTTTATACCTTTACCACTATAAATAATGGAATTTACACTTCCTCTTATTATTACATCACCATTTTGTACATCTAATTTATCTATTTTTAGATTTTCTCCCTTTACATTTAAATTTCCTAAGTTAGTGCTTAATGTTATCTCTTTATCACTAAATTCTATAACTTCAATTACCCCTGTTAAAATAAGTTTTTTCCTATTTTCTAATGATATATTACTTTTCTTTATCTCTTCCATAATTTTCTCCTATATTATTTCTATTTAAAATATATGTAAGAGATTTAGTTTTATTCTAAATAAACACTATTCTTTGTCTTCTTCTCCTTCAAGAATAATATACATATCTTTTGCATCTTCTTTTCTAACATGTTCAGCTATATTTACTATTCTAGCTTTTAATGATCTAGTTGCAAATTGAATTTCTATAATATCATCTTCTTTTACATCAGTAGAAGCCTTAGCAACTTTATTATTAATAGAAACTCTACCACTTTCACAAGCTTCTTTTGCTACTGTTCTTCTTTTAATAATTCTAGAAACCTTAAGATATTTATCTAATCTCATAACTATTCTCCTTATTTTATTTATAAAAAAACCCGAGAAAAGCTCGGGTTTCTTTTTTTTAATTCAAAACTATTTGTTTACCTTTTCTTTAAATTCTTTTCCTGCCTTAAATACAGGTACAGTTGATGCAGCTATCTTGATAACTTCTTTAGTTCTTGGATTTCTACCATCTCTAGCAGCTCTTTCTCTAGTTTCGAAAGTACCAAATCCAACTAATTGAACTTTGTCTCCACCTTCTAAAGCTTCTTCAACAGTTTCGATAAAAGCTTTTAATGCTGCTTCTGCATCCTTCTTTGTTAATTGACTCTTTTCTGCCATGCTTGTAATTAATTCTGATTTATTCACGATTACATCCTCCTTAAAATCCAGTTAACCTTTTATATAACTGTGCTTATGTACCATACTTACATTATCTTATTATATAACCTCTTTTTCAAGTAGTCTATACACATTTATAATATTTTTAAATATAATTCAAATATAATCCTTTATACTTAAAATCGCATAGTAACTAATAAACTATATTATTCTCCACAAAAAATAAAAATCCTTCATAATAAAAATATTTATTTTTTTTATTTTTTTGCTTCATTCCATAGCTTATTCATATCATTAAGCACCATATTTTCCAATTTCATTCCTTTTTCTTTTGCTTTCTCTTCAATAAAATTAAATCTTTTAATGAATTTATCTGTTGTTTTATTTAGAGCTTCTTCTGCATCAACTTTTAGAAATCTGCTGACATTAACACATGAAAATATCAAATCACCTATCTCTTCTGTTATCCTTGCCTTATTTTCTGTTTTATATACATCTATAACTTCATTTAATTCTTCTTTTACCTTTTTTATAGGACCTTCAACATCATCCCAATCAAAACCAACCTTTTTTGCCTTGCTTTGAACCTTATTAGCTCTTATTAGCGCTGGTAGTGCTTTGGCCACTCCTTTTAATTCATCTGTAACTGTTTCAAAATGTTTTTCTTTCTTTTTAAGTTCATCCCAATTAGATAAAACTTCATTTGTTCCATTAACTTTTTCATCTTTAAAAACATGTGGATGTCTATATATCATCTTATTGCATATACCCTCTATTACATCACTCATACTAAATGTATCATTATCTTTTCCTAATGAAGCATGAAATACCACCTGCAAAAGAACATCTCCAAGTTCTTCTACTAAAGCATCCAAATTATCAGTTTCTATAGCATCACAAACTTCATAGCTTTCTTCTATAACAGCTTTCCTTATAGAAAAGTGATCTTGTTCCCTATCCCAAGGGCATCCATTCTCACTTCTAAGCAAATCAATTATATCCATTAAATCATATATATCTTTTTTAGCACTGCTATTCTTAGGTATATATAGAAATGTAAAATTGCCTAAATCATCTTGCATATCTAGCTCATGTAAAGATATTTTCCTTATATTTTCAACTTTCATTCCTATACCTTTACAATAAAAAACTTCAGTTTCTTTATTATAATATTCTAAAAGTCTACACTTAACTTCAGATGCTATTAAAGTATTGTTTAATTGAGCAATCAAGACCTCAACTCTATTATTAAATACCTTACTATTTATATCAAAAGCATCTATTATTTGTATCCCATTAGTTACATCTATTTCTAAACATCTAATTACCTCATCAAGAAAACTTACTGCTGGTATTATTTCATATGGTATATTTTTACTTTTGCATATTGAAATTAAATGGTTCACAGTTTTTTCATCTTCTAACGGATTACCTGGAACTGCATATGTTATTTCATTAAATTCTAAATATTTATTGATTAAATCCTTTGATATTTCATTATATATATCAGAAAAATTTGATTTATTTTCATAAATATAATCATAACTTTCAAATTTAATTTTTTCATTCTTTAAGTACTCTGCAACTGGATGTCGTTTGGTTCTCAATATTAAGTTACTACTTTTCTTAAGTTGATTTATAGCTCCTAAAGTTAAAGCCTCTACATTTCCTGGTCCAAGACCTATTATTTTTATCAAAGTTAATCCTCCTTGTTATATATCATTTCCACTAAACTTTTCTTTTATATCCTGTACACTAAATACCTTAAGTAAAATTATTCCTATTGCATATATTATAGCACCTATTCCTATTGATAATAAGCAGGATATACTATTACTAGCTGTTAACCCATATATAACATTATAAATAATTAAAACCACAACCATCATTATGCTTGAGGCACAAGCAGGTTTTATGAAATTTCTATATAAATTCAACTTAACTTTTAATTTAATCTTCATAGCAATTACATTTAAAAGAGTGGCAACTATATAAGCTCCTACGCTTGCCGCTACAGCTCCATATATATTAAAATCTCTCATAGGAACTAAAATTATAGTCAGTATAACCTTAACTACACAACCTATAAATAAATTTATTACTGGTACTATATAGCTACCAACTCCTTGTAAAATCGATGTACTTGTTTGAGTAACTATTATAAACGGAACTGATAAAGATAAATATTTTAATATTTCTATACCTTCAGATCTTCCCGGAAATATAAACTTCATTATAGGTCCTGCCATAAAAAACAAACCAAACAAACATGGCATTCCTATTAATGCAGATAACTTAAGAGCTAAGTCAATTTTATTTTCTACCTCTTTATTCTTTTTAAGAATAAAATTTTCTGCAATTATTGGAATTAATGAAGTACATAAAGCTACTGATAAAGTAAGTGGAATATTTACAATTACAGAAGCCTTTCCTGTAAGCTGTGCATATAGTATAGTTGCCTGTTGATTACTAAATCCTGCCTTTAATAATTTTTGAGGAACTAATGCTGAATCTATTAAACTCATTATAGTACTTACTGTAGCCCCTAAAGATATTGGGATAGCTATAATAAGAAGCTTACTTAATATATCAGGATTAGTTTTAACTTTCTTTATTCCATAACTTTTCTTTATTTTATGGTATCTATTAGCTAAATAACTACATCCTATTACTCCTCCTGCTGCTGCACCAAAAGCAGCTCCTCCTGCTGAATACTCTATTCCTTTATTCAAGAATAATATAGCAAGCCCTACTCCAACTACAACTCTTCCTATTTGTTCTAATATTTGTGATATTGCTGATGGCGTCATATTTTGAAAACCTTGAAAAAAACCTCGATACACAGTCATCAAGGCTATGATAAACGGTGCAAAAGAAATACCAATAAGAGAATAATATGCTCTTGAATCCCATTGCAAAAATTTAATTATTGATTGTGAAAAGAAAAATAATATACACGATGTGCCTGTCCCAACAATAGCCATGAGAATAGTAGATTCTTTAACTACTTGAAAGCTTCCTTCTACATCTCCTACAGCATTACTTTCAGATATCATCTTAGACATAGCTACTGGTATTCCTGATGCCATCGCAACAAAAAACATATATAAAGGATATGACATTTGATAATATCCTACACCCTCATCTCCTATTAACATTATCAGAGGCCACCTAAAGAATAGCCCCAAAAACCTAGTTAATATTCCCGCTATTCCTAATATTAAACTACCTTTTATTAAGGATTGCTTTTTCATAAAATACCTCCAAACTATTACTTTACTATTTATTCTTATTGTAAGTTTAGAGGTATTATTACCTTTTTTATTGAATTCATCTCTAATATTTTATTGTTCCATTTGTCTTCCTAAAAATCCTGAAGCTGTTTCTGCTAATTTTAATTCAAGCTCTCCAAGTTTTTGTCCTGATTCTTTTGACATTATAATAACTGCACCTATAGAATCACCTTCTGCTATTATAGGAGATATTACTTGAGAAGAATACTTTTCTTCAACATCATCTTCGTCATTATGTAATGGAATAACTTTATTATTTTCACCTAATATAACAGTTTTTCTAGAATCCATAACATCTTCTAATTCTGAACTTATTTTTCTTTCTACATAGCCTTTTTTTGGTGCTCCACTAACAGATATAAATGCATCTTTATCAGCAATTAAAACTATATGTCCTATAGCTTGTTGTAAACTTTCCGCATATTCTCTAGAGAAATCAGTTAATTCACCTATAGGAGAATATTTTTTTAAAATTACACCACCTTCTCTATCTGTAAAGATTTCTAATGGATCTCCTTCTCTTATTCTTAATGTTCTTCTAATTTCTTTTGGTATAACAACTCTTCCTAAATCGTCAATACGTCTCACAATTCCTGTTGCTTTCATAGTTAATTTTTTCCCTCCTCGAGTAACTATTTAATTTGTAGCAATATTATTATTTGACTTAATAGAAATTTTATACACTTATATCCATTATTTATAGCTATTTATCAATTTTTTTCTTTTAATTAAATTTTCACACACAAAAAAACTGCTATGAAATATAAATTTCATAGCAGTTTTTTTAAATTAATTATAGTCTATCTTCATAAACTTTTGCTTTTACTTTTTCTTTTAAATCTTCGATTCTCTTATCATATTCTTCTTGTTGTTTTTGATTTAATAATGTCTTTTTAATTTCATCTTTTAACTTATCATCTAAAGGTTGTTGTTCTTGATTTTGATATACAGCCTTATTTAATATAATGTGATATCCAAAGCTTGTCTTTACTACTTGTGATACTTGATTTGCTGGTAATGCTTTGAAGGCATCTTCAAATTCTTTTACCATTCCGCTATTTTCAAAAGGTATACGTCCTAAATCTTCAAATTTACTTTTGTCTTTAAATTCATCACTCTTAGATAAATCTTCTAAAGACTTACCTGCTACAGCTTGTTCCCTTGCTTTATCTGCTAAAGCTTTTGCAGCTTCATCTGCACCTGCTGCTGCATTACCTTGTGCATCTTTTTCTGGTTGGAATAAAAGATGTGTTACATCTGCTCCAGGTTTTGATATATATTTATCTTTATTATCATTGTAATAAGTTTCTATCTCATCATCTGCAACTTCTAAGTCACTAAATAATGCTTCTATAATCTTACTTATTACCGTTCTTTCCTTTAGCATATCTTTAAAGCTATCTTCAGTATATCCAGCTTGTTCTAATGCTTTTTGGTATTCGTCATCAGATTTAAAATTCTTTTTACATTCTTCTAATTTATCATCTGCTTCCTTTTGTATTTCTTCTTCAGAAGGATTAACTCCTAAATCATCTTTACTTTGCATTAAAACTTCATTTTCAACTAACATTTGAAGTTGTTGTTTTCTCATATTTTTTAATGTATCTTTCAAACTAGCATTTGATTCAAAATCGTCACCATATTGTTGTTTGTATTGTTCTAAGTAACTCTTTAACCCTTCATCAACATCGTCTCTTGTTATTTTTTTATCCCCAATTTTAGCTAATACAGTTTTTCCTTTAGACTCTTCAGTTCTTTCAACCATATTGCATCCTACAGCTGATAATACCATAACACTCGCTAATCCCATTGTTATGTATTTCATTATTCTTTTTCTCAATTTTACTCCCTCACTTTTCTTGTATTTTTATAAATTATAAATAATTTTTAAAACTATATATTATTAATATATAAACACTAAGTTTATAACTAAAACCTTCTATATACTATTTCATATTAAATTACTATAATACCTATAAATTAACTTTTAGACTATAGTTTATCTTCGTAAACTTCTACCCCTATATCGTCCTTTAACTTTTGGATTCTTGGTTCATATTCATCTTGTTGTTTTTGATTTAGTACATTACTTTTAATTTCTTCTTTTAAATCATCATTTAATGGTTTTATTTCTTCAGTTGTATAAACATTATTATTTATTATTATATGATATCCAAAGCTTGTCTTTACAACTTCTGATACTTGTTTTGCAGGTAATACTTTAAAGGCATCTTCAAATTCTTTTACCATTCCACTATTTTCAAAATTCACACGACCTAAGTCTTCAAATTTACATTTATCTTTAAATTCATCCGCCATAGCCAAATCTTGTAGCGACTTACCAGCTGCTGCTTGTTCTCTTGCTTTGTCAGCTAACGCTTTTGCAGCTTCATCTCCACCTGCTACTACATTACCACTTGAATCCTTTTCAGGTTGGAATAAAAGATGTGTTACATCTGCTCCAGGCTTTGCTACATATTGATCTTTATTATCGTTATAATATTTTTCTACTTCATCATCTGAAACTTCTATATCCTTAAATAAAGCTTCATAAACTTTTTCTAGAACAATTCCTTCTTTCATCATTTTTTCAAAACTATCTTCATCATATCCATATGATTCTATGAACTTTACATATTCATCGTCAGAACCACATGATTCCTTATAATGAGAAATTCTTTCATCTAATTCAGTATTAACCTCATCCTCGCTTGGGTTAACGTCCAAACTCTCTTTGCTTTGCATTAATACTTCATTTGTAACTAGTTGATCTAGCTTTTGCTTTCTCATTTGTTTTAAATTGTCTTTTAGGCTATCATTTGTTTCAAAATCATCACCATATTGTTCTTTATATTGATCCAAATATGTTTTTAATTCCTTATCAAGATCATCTTTAGTTATTTTTTTCTTACCGATTTTAGCTAAAACAGTTTTTCCTTTTGATTCTTCTGTTCTTTCAACTAAATCGCACCCTACTACTGATAATGCCATAACACTAGCTAAAGCTATTGTTACATACTTCCTAACTCTCTTTCCCAAATTTACTCCCTCACTTTTTAATATTTTTGATAGATATTAACGACACAATTAACCATATATAATTAGTATATCAAGAACATTTACACATTTCAAACTTTTAATTACTATTTTATATCTTTTTTCCATATAATTTTGTCGTTTTTTCTTAAATTATATATTTCTTACGCGAAAAAACATTATGTCATTACTCATATATTTAAATTTAAAATCTTGTGCACATAAAAAAGACGTTGCATCTGATTTTGCAACGTCTTTTTTATTATAATCTATTTTCATATTTTTTTACTTTAATCTTTTCTTTAGCTTCTTCTAATTTAGTTTCGTAAGCTTTTTCTTGATTTTGTGTTAATAAAGTACTTTTTATTGTTTCTTTTAAACTTTCATCCAAAGGTTGAACTTGTTCTTCACTTTTAACCTCTGTATTTACTATTATATGATATCCATAACTTGTCTTTACTATTTCTGATACTTGATTTGCTGGTAGAACTTTAAATGCATCTTCAAATTCTTGTACCATTCCACTATTTTCAAAAGTCACATAATCTAAATCTTCATATTTACTCTTTGCAGAGAATTCACTACTTTCAGATATATCTTTTAATGATTTTCCAGCTAATGCTTCTTGTCTAGCTTTTTCAGCTAAAGCAAGTGCAACTTCATCTCCACCTTCAACAACATTTCCGTTTGCATCTTTTTCAGGTTGGAATAAAAGATGTGTTACATGTGCACCAGGTTTTTTTGTATACTTATCAATATTATCATTATAATATTGTTCTATTTCTTCATCTGTAACTTCCACATCAGCTACCATAGCATCTACTACCATACCTAATAGTGCTTGCTTCTTCAAGTTTTCTACAAAAGACTCTTCAGTGTATCCATAAGATTGTAAAAAGCTAACATATTGCTCATCAGAGCCAGCCATTTCTTTAAAATAATTTACTCTCTCATCTACTTTTGCTTGAATCTCTTCATCCGTAGGATTAACCCCAAAGTCTTCTCTACTTTGATTTAAAACTTCTTCATCAATCATAGCATCTAATTGTTGACTTCTTAAATTTTTTAATGCATCTTTTAATGATGAGTTTGATTCAAAATCATCACCATATTGTTGCTTATATTGCTCCAAATACACCTTTAATCTCTCGTCAACATCACTTCTTGTAATCTTAGTATCTCCTACCTTTGCTAAAACTGTCTTTCCTTTAGACTCTTCTGTTCTTTCAATCATACTACATCCTGCAAGTGTAAATACCATGATTCCTGCTAAGGCCATTGTTACGTACTTCTTAATTCTCTTCAACGTAATTCCCTCTCTCTTCTTCTTAATCTTATGTTTATTAATTTATATCCTCTTTTGTTTTATATCACCAGTATAGCAATAATAATTTTTATATTCAATTTAAATCATCACTTTTTCGACAAATCATCCAGCATTTCCTTAAAGAACTTCAATATTTCTTCTTTCTTTTGTTCTGTAGGCTTAAAAATAAAGGATGGTTCATCTCCAAATTTTAGTAAAATATTATTTTTATAATTTGTTAGCATTTTCTTAAATATCTCTTTATAAGAATCATCATCTTTAACAAACTTGAATGTTATATAATTATTCATTTCTTTTATTTCTTCTATAAATATAAGTTTTGCTCTGCTTTTAATATAAGCAATATCCATTAAATTATATACAGGTTCCGGAATTTCGGAATATCTATCTTCAAGTTCTTCTTTTATATCATTATACTCTTCTACACTTTCTATAGCTGCTATCTTCTTATAAACCTCTATTTTCTGCATTTCATCTTGAATATATGATGAAGGTATATAAGCATCTACTTTTAAATCCACAGTAGTATCTATAGGTTCCTTATCTATATCACCCTTAATAAGTTTCACCGTATCTTCAAGCATTCTACAATATAAATCATATCCAATAGTAGCCATATGGCCATGTTGTGATGATCCCATCATATTACCTGCTCCTCTGATTTCTAAATCGCGCATAGCAATCTTAAAACCAGATCCTAATTCAGTAAAATCTTTCAACGCTTTTAATCTTTTTTCTGCTACCTCTGTTAGAACCTTATCTTTTGTATACAAAAGATATGCATAGGCTATTCTATTAGAACGTCCTACTCTTCCTCTTAATTGATAAAGTTGAGATAATCCCATTTTATCTGCATTATAAATAATAATAGTATTTACATTTTGAATATCTATTCCAGTTTCTATAATAGTAGTACAAACAAGAACATTAAATTCATTATTCATAAAATCCAGAACTTCTTTTTCTAGTTGCTTTTCTGTCATTTGACCATGAGCAACTCCAACTTTAGCTTCAGGCACTAGGTTTTGAATATAACTTGCTATTTCTTGAATATTTTCTACTCTATTATATACAAAGTATACTTGCCCCCCCCTGCTAATCTCTCTCATAATCGCATCTCTTATTAACTGGTCATTTTGCTCAACTACATAAGTTTGAATAGAATATCTATCTTCCGGAGGAGTCTCTATAACAGAAATATCTCTAACACCAGTTAATGACATATGAAGTGTTCTAGGTATAGGAGTAGCACTTAAAGTTAATACATCAACATTCTTTTTTAAATTCTTTATCTTTTCCTTTTGAGCAACTCCAAATCTTTGCTCTTCATCTACAATTAATAATCCTAAATCTTTAAACTGAATATCTTTTGATACTAATCTATGAGTTCCTACTAATATATCAACATTTCCTTCTTTAACTGCTTGTAAAGTAGCTTTTTGTTCCTTAGCGGTTCTAAATCTACTTATCATTTCTATAGAAACAGGGAAATCCGAAAATCTCTTTTTAAGGTTCTTATAGTGTTGTTCTGCCAATATTGTGGTTGGTACCAATAATGCAACCTGTTTTCCATCCATTACACATTTAAAAGCTGCTCTTAATGCTACCTCTGTCTTTCCATATCCAACATCACCACATAATAATCTATCCATAGACTTGCTTGATTCCATATCTGCTTTAATTTCTTCTATAGAAGTTAATTGATCTGGTGTTTCTTCGAATGGAAACTCATCTTCGAATTGTCTTTGCCACTCAGTATCCTTTGAGAATTTATATCCCTTCATAGTTGCTCTTGTTGCATATAGCTTAACTAAATCTTGTGCTATTTCATTAATTGATTTTTTTACTTTAGCTTTAGCTTTTTGCCATTCAGCACCACCTAATTTGTTTACCTTAGGACTCTTACCTTCACTACCTATATACTTTTGAACAAGATCTAATTGATCAACAGGTACATATAACTTGTCACCTTTATCATATATAATATCTAAATAGTCTCTTTTACTTCCACCAACTTCAATTTGTTTTATTCCCTTATATACGCCTATACCATGATTTGCATGAACTACGTAATCACCAGGCTTAAGGTCTGTAAAGCTTTTAATCTTAGAAACACCTTTAGTCTTCTTTTTTGTTTTCTTTAATTTACGTTTCGCTTCACCAAATACTTCTTTATCAGATATAACGCATATTTTAAATTCTTCACATTCAAAACCTTTTAATAAGTTACCAAAAGTAATAACTACTTCTCCCAAAGCAATACTATCTATATTTTCTTTATAGCTGCTTTCTATGCCTCTTTCTCTTAAAGTTTCTACTAGTCTTTGTCCTCTCGCTCTAGTTCCTGATAAAATTATAGTTCTATATCCTTGATTCTTTTTTTCTAAAATATCATCTATTAATAAATCTAATTGTCCTTGATAATTAGACAACGTAGCACCTGCAATTTCAAATTTATGAAAAGGCCTTAAAAAATCACTATTCTTAGCTATGCTTTCTAGAGTTATATCAACCTTATCTTCTAATAGACTTAACAGGCTTTCTTTTTCTATTAAAAGCTTTCCTTGAGAAGGTAAGATATCTCCTCTTTCAAGAAATATTTCATAATTTTCATTGAATTCAATGTAAGTACTATCTAACTTACCTAAAGATCTGACTTTATCATCTAAAATAACTACATAATTATTTAAATAATCAAAAAACGTTTCACTATTCTTATATACTAATGGTAAATAACTATCAATAGTCTCAAAATAATACGTTTCCTTAAACATTTCTAGATTATTATTAATTACATTTCTTAATTTTTCTTCTCTTTCATTACTTTTATTAAGTACTAGAGTTTCCTTTAACTCTGTTTCTATATTACTTAATGCTTCCTTTACAATATCATCATCCACTATTACTTCTTTTGCTGGAAATATTTTTATACTTTTAACTTTTTCTATGCTTCTTTGAGATTCTGTATTGAATGATCTTATTGAATCTATTGTATCTCCAAATAACTCTATTCTGTATGGATAAGTTGAATCTGCTGGAAACACGTCTAAAAGTCCTCCTCTAAGGGAGAACTCACCTTTACCTTCCACCATATCTACTCTCTCATAACCACCTTCAGTTAATAGCTTAGAAAGTTCTTTAAAATCTGCTTCTTTTCCAACCTTAAGTACAATCTTATGGTCTTCAAATAATTTTCTAGGAGTATATCTTGATGCAAAAGCTTCTATAGATGTAACTATTATATTTTTCTTTTTTTGTAATATCTCATTCATTACTTTTAATCTAGCCCACCTTAAATCTCCTGAAATTGCATCTACATTATAAAACACCATTTCTTTTACCGGAAAATAATGCACATTTGTAGTATATAAATTAAGATCTTCATATAAATTTTTGGCTTCCATATCACTATGAGTAATTACTACAACTGGTCTATCTAAACTTTCATATACACTATCTATTAAATATGCCTTAGATGACTCTGTCAATCCTTCTAGCTCTATAGGTTTTTTATCTTCTTCTATATACTTTTTTAAATAAATAAATTTATCGCTATTAATTAAGGGCTCTATTAACCCTTGTAACCTCATTTTATACACCATCCTTAAACTGTTTTGTTTGCATTAAAACTATTAAATTTATTCATAGCTTCCTTTGTATCTTCTTTTATTACTACTTCACTAGCTAATGCCACTACCTTTAATACTTCATTTAAGCAAACTCTATCTTCATTCGGGAATTTCCCAAGTACATGATTTACTAAATCACCTTTAGGTTGTCCTACGCCTATCTTTATACGTGAAAATACATCAGTACCAAGATGAGCTATAATACTTTTTATACCATTATGCCCTCCAGCACTACCTTTTTCTCTTATTCTTAGTCTTCCTACTTCTAAACTTATATCATCATATATAACTAAAATATCTTCTTCTGTAAGTTTATAAAAATCAAGCACCTCACGTATACTTTCTCCGCTTAAGTTCATATATGTAGTTGGTTTTAATAGTATAACCTTTTCACCACCTATAAAACCATCTCCATATACTCCTTTAAATTTAGACTTAGAAACTTCTATGTTATATTTATCCGCAATAACATCTATAGCATCAAATCCTATATTATGTCTTGTATTTTCATATTCTTTCCCTGGATTACCCAATCCAACTATTAGAAACATCTTTTTATCTCCTTTTAACAATAATTATTACTATATATTATACTAAATAAATTCTATATAATAAAAGTATATTTTAGATAAATCGAATATTAATAGTAGTTTTATTTAAGTTCCAAGCAAATTCTATATAATATTATCCCCACTTTTTTATCTTTTATATCACTAAAAATTTTAAAAAACATATAAATAAAACTTTTCACCCGGAAAACTCCACTAAAACTATTTCACTTCAAATTTATAGCCAACACCCCAAACAGTCTCCAAACTCCAGCTATCTCCCCTAACTTTTTCTCTTAATCTTTTTATATGAACATCTACAGTCCTTGAGTCGCCAGGATAATCATATCCCCATACCTCGCATAAAAGATGTTCTCTAGTAAATACTTTATTTTTATTACTTGCCAAATAATACAAAAGTTCAAATTCTTTTGGTGGAATCTTCAACTCTTTATTTTTATAAATTAACTTATATGAATCAATATCTATTTTTATATTCCCACATTCAATTACACCTTTATGTACCTCTTCTCTAGAATATCTTCTCATTACTGCTTTCATTCTTGCCAATAACTCTTTAGGTTCAAAAGGTTTTAATATATAATCATCCGCTCCAAGTTCTAAAGCTAATACCTTATCAAAAGTATCTCCTTTGGCAGTTAAAATTATTACTGGCACTTGACTTTGCTTCCTTATTCTTTTTAAAATATCAATCCCATTAATTCCAGGCAGCATAATATCTAATATTATAATGTCAGGATCATATTCCACCATTGCATTTTCCACTTTTCTACCATCGTGTATCACTTTAATTTTATCCCCATTACCCTCTATGTACATTCTTATAAGTTCACAAATATTTTCATCATTATCAACTATTAATACTTTATTTAAACTTCCCTTCATCCTATACACTCCCTTTTTATAATACACTTAGCTTATCATGTATTTAACCTAATAGAAATATGTAATGTTATAAATATAATATATCAAAAAAGAGCACACCTACTTGTGTGCTCTATAAATCTTATATGTAATCTTAAGATTCAAATAACTTACTTATTGGTTCATCATCATAAATTCTTTGAATTGCTTCAGCAAATATTGGAGCAACTGAAAGAGAAGTGAACTTATCAGTGTCTGCTTCTTCTGGTAAAGTAATTGTATTTAACATTACCAATTCCTCTATAGCTGAATTATTTATTCTTTCAAATGCTGGTCCTGAAAGAACACCATGAGTACAACATGCATAAACTGCAGTAGCTCCTAAGTCTTTTAAAGCATTTGCGGCATTTGTAATTGTTCCGGCTGTATCAATCATATCATCTATAAGGATACATCTCTTACCTTCAACATCTCCTATTATATTCATTATTTCTGATACATTTGCCTTTGGTCTTCTCTTATCTATTATAGCTATAGGTGCATGTAATCTATCAGCAAACTTTCTAGCTCTAGTTACGCTTCCTAAATCTGGCGATACAACTACTACGTCATCTTGATCAGCTAATCCTTTTTCTACAAAATGTCTAGAAAGGATAGGTGCTCCTAAAAGATGATCAACTGGTATGTTAAAGTATCCTTGGATTTGAGCTGCATGTAAATCCATAGTTAATACTCTATGAGCACCAGCTGCTGTTAAAAGATCTGCAACTAATTTTGCTGTAATTGGATCTCTTGATTTAGCCTTTCTGTCTTGTCTTGCATATCCATAATATGGTATAACTGCAGTTATTCTACCTGCAGATGCTCTCTTAAAGGCATCAATCATTATTAGTAGTTCCATTAGGTTATTATTAACTGGTGAACAAGTAGATTGTACTATAAATACATCTGCTCCTCTAACAGTTTCAGAAATATCTACTGATATTTCCCCATCACTAAATGTAGATACACTTGCCTTTCCTACTGGTACGCCAAGTATCTCAGCAATTTCTTTAGCTAATTCCGGATGTGAATTTCCAGTAAATATCTTGATGTTATTTCCATGAGTTAACATATTTGTGAGGACCTCCTTAAATTTAACCATAGGTATTTTATTATTTGGTGTAATTTATATTAATTATTTCATTAAACCCTTTTTCTTAACCCAACCGCTTATATTTTTTTGCTTAGCTCTTGCTATCGCAAGGTCACCTTCTTCAACTTTAGAAGTTATTGTTGAACCAGCAGCAATATAAGTATTATCTTCTACTTCTACTGGTGACACTAAATTAGTATTGCAACCTATAAAGCTATTGTTTCCTATAATTGTTTGATTTTTCTTCTTTCCATCATAATTAACAACTACAGTTCCACAACCAAAGTTACAGTTGCTACCTACAGAAGCATCTCCTATATAAGTTAAATGAGATACCTTAGTACCATTTCCTATAGTAGATTTTTTAATTTCTACAAAATCTCCTATTCTTACACTTTCCCCAATTGATGATTCAGGTCTAATATAAGCAAATGGTCCAACAGTTGTGTTTTGTCCTATTTTACTTTCTAATATAACAGAAGATTGAACTTCTACGTTTTTTTCTATTACACTATCTTTTATTCTATTGTTTTGTAATAAAATACATCCTTCTTTTATTTCAGTTTTACCTTCTAGTATATTGTTTGGATATATTATTGTATCTCTACCAATCTTAACATCAACCCCAATATATGTTGTCTTAGGATCTATTAATGTTACTCCATTTGTTAAATGCTTATTATTTATTCTTGTTCTTAAGATTTCTTCAGCTTCTGCTAGCTGTATTCTAGAATTTACTCCTATAGTATCTTCATAATCAGTAACTACAGCGCCTACTCTTTTTCCTTCATTCTTTAGAATTGCAATAACATCAGTTAAGTAATACTCTCCTTGACTATTATTATTTGATAATTTATCTAAAGATGATAATAAGTCTTTTATGTCAAAGCAATACATTGCAGCATTCATTTCGTTTACTTTTAACTCTTCTTCTGTGCAATCTTTATGCTCTACTATCTTAATTACTTCATCACCACTTCTTATTATTCTTCCATATCCTGTTGGATCATCTACAAATGCAGATAATAAAGTGGCTGAATTCTTCTTATCTATATGTTCTGATAATAAATTATTTATAGTTTCTACTTTTGTAAGCGGAGCATCTCCAGCAAAAATAACTACTACTCCATCCTTACCCTCTAAAAACTCTTTTGCACACTTTACAGCATGCCCAGTTCCTAATTGCTCTTCTTGCAATGAGTAAGATACATTTCTACTTTCTGTCCCAGCTTTAACAAGTTCGGCCCCTTTTCCTATAATGACATTTACATCTTGAATGTTGGCTTCTCTCATATTATCTATAACATGATTAACCATTTCTTTACCACATACCTTATGTAGTACCTTAGGAATATCTGATTTAATTCTTGTTCCCTGTCCTGCTGCTAAAACTAGCGCACATTTATACATAATATCACCTCATTGTGCGAAATTTTTTTTTTAATTTCTAATTATCTTTCGTAAAATTACTAACCAACTATATTATATTTTAAAGAAATTTTTATTTCAAGCTTTGGAAAGCTTTTCTTGTTTATTATTACAAAAAAAATAAAAGGAAGTTACCTTCCTTTTATTTTCTAACGAAATATACTATTCTTCAATAGTTTCTTTAGCAGCTTCTTCATTCTTTGCTTCTTCAAAAGCTTCTAAGATTGAAGATTGTATCTTTTCCCTAGTGTCTGTGTTTATAGGATGAGCGATATCCTTAAACTCTCCATCTGGTGTCTTTCTGCTAGGCATTGCTATAAATAATCCATTTTGTCCTTCAATAATTTTAATATCGTGTACAACGAATTCATTATCAAAAGTAACAGAAACTATAGCTTTCATTTTTCCGTCAGTAGCTATTTTTCTAATTCTAACGTCTGTGATTTGCATTTCACTACACCTCCAGTTGCTTGATACTGTATATAATTCTCCATATATAACCAAAATCCTCTTTTTATTTAGAAAATTTTACGAAAATTACTTTTTTTATAAAATTAATCACAGACATTCTTTCTATCTAAACATTTTTGAAGGTTCTACTTCTATAGCTGATTCCTTATTTACGTGTCCAACCTCTACTATAGATACATAGTTATCTACTAACTTCTTCTCAACCTCTTTATTATCTACTAATACACCTATACCAACTAATTCACTATCAAATTCCTTAAGAAGGTCTTTTATTCCTTGTGCAGTTCCTCCGCCTTTTAAAAAGTCATCTATAAAAATACTTCTACTGCCAGACTTCATAGACTTTTTCGATAAAGACATTTGTTGTAATCTTCCGCTAGTTCCTGATACATAATTAATAGTAACTGTTGGTCCTTCAGTTACTTGTGTATCTCTTCTAGCTATAACAAGTTGAACTCCAAGATTTCTTGCAACTTCATAAGCTAAAGGAATTCCTTTTGTTTGCACTGTTATTACATAATCTACATCTAAAGTATCAAAACATGAAGATAATATAACTCCGGCTTTACTTATAATTTCTGGATTGTACATAAGGTCAGTCATATATATAAAGTTTCCAGCAATTACTCTGCTATCTTCATTTAACAAATTACATAATTCTCTTGAAAATTCATTAGCTTTTTCTTTCCCTATGCCAGGAACAAAACGTATACCTCCAGCTGCTCCTGATATTGTTTCAACAGTTCCCATCTCTAATTTCTTAAGAACTTCTCTTACTATAACTATATCTTCACTTATAGTTGACTTAGCAGCATTTAATAATTCCGAAAATTTATTAAGTCCTATAATTTTATTTGAATTTTCCATTAATATCTTTGTAATAGCTACTACCCTGCTATTTCTGGTTAACTTTTCCATCCATACCTCACCTGTATCATAAAATTTTACACGAACCTTACATTCTAATTATCTGACCAATATTCATATTTTATTCTAAATCATAACTAATATCAATATTTTTTCCTATTATATTATTATTTTAACCTTTAACATGTGTTCATTTCTATTTTTTTGTATATAATTATAAATGTAAATAACTAAAAAGGGGTTGATATCTTGTCATTTGATTTTATTAATGATAAACACATGAAAATTCATTTCATCGGAATTGGTGGAGTTAGTATGAGCGGTCTTGCAGCTGTTCTTCTTAATAAAGGATATAGAGTATCTGGATCAGACTTCAAAGAATCTGAAGTATTAGATAAACTTAGAAAAAAAGGTGCTGAAATATACATAGGTCATAGTAAAGATAACCTAGTTGATGTAGATCTAGTAGTATATACAGCAGCAATTCCAGATTCAAACCCTGAACTTGCAGAAGCTAAAAAGCAAAATATTCAACTAATGAACAGAGCAGAATTTTTAGGTTTAATAATGAAGGGACATAAGTATAATGTTGCTGTTGCTGGTACACACGGAAAAACAACATGTACTTCTATGATCTCCCACATTACTCTAGAAGCAGATCTAGATCCTACAATATTAGTTGGTGGAGATTTAGATATAATTGATGGTAATTATAAAATAGGTGCAAGTGAATATTTTATTACAGAAGCTTGCGAATATAAAGCATCATTTTTAAACTTCTTCCCTTATATTGGAATAATATTAAATATAGATGCTGACCACCTTGATTACTATAGAGACATAGATCATATAAATGAAACTTTTGAAAAATTCTCTCACTTAGTTCCTAAAGATGGATACCTTATTGGATACGGTGGAGATGAAAGAGTTAAGAATATACTAGCAAAAGCTGATTGTAATACAATAACTTATGGTTTTGATGACGAAAACTTAGTTGCAAAAAATATTTCATTTAATAATAAAGGTTGTGCACATTTTACAGTAGTAGAAAATGGCACAGAATTATTTGAAGTAACTTTAAGTAATCCTGGAAAACACAATATATTAAATGCACTATCTACAATAGCTGTAGGATTAATATTTAACATTTCTCACGAAGATATGATTAATGGACTTGTTAAATGTAAGGGTGCTCATAAAAGATTTGAGTATAAGGGTGAAAAAAATGGAGTTACAGTTATAGATGACTATGCTCATCATCCAACTGAAATAAAAGCAACATTAAACACAGCAAAGAAAATTAATCACAATAAAACTTACTGTGTATTCCAACCACACACATACACAAGAACAAAAACATTATTTGATGAGTTTACACATGCTTTTGAAGGTTGTGATGAACTTATATTAATGGACATATATGCTGCAAGAGAAAAAGATACTGGTTTAGTTTCTTCTGATGAATTAGGAGATGCAATAAGAAAGACTGGATTAAATTGTACAAATGTTCATTCTCACGACGAAGCTGCTAATTATTTAAAAAATAATGTTAAAGAAGGAGATTTAGTTCTTACTGTTGGTGCAGGTGACGTAGTAATAGTTGGAGATAAATTCTTAAATAACTAAATAAAGTATTTTTATCTCAGATTAAGCTTTTTAGGATTAATAAATTCTAAAAAGCTTTTTTATTTGCATAAAAATATATAAACAAATATGTTTTTAATATATGTTTATAAAAATATATAAATAAAAAAACTTGTTAGATTTCTTTTAATTTATTTATATATAGAGTATCACTTTAGAACAAATTGTATATCACTTATAATAAAAATGTAAAATTTTTTCATTGAAATGTAGCTAAAATTAATATATTCTATCATTAGTTTAAAATGTACATATAATATGTATTTTTAGTTATAAAATAGCTTATAATGGAAATGATTAAACTTACAATAATATGCATAGGAGTGATTTACATGAATTTATTAAAAAACATTGAAACATCCTCAGACTATATAAAGAAAGCTAGTAAATATAAACCAACTATAGGACTTATTCTTGGTTCAGGATTAGGATCATTAGCAGACCTTATTGAAGATCCTGAATTCTACTCTTACGAAGACATTCCTAACTTTCCAGTATCTACTGTAGAAGGTCACGAAGGAAGACTTGTAATAGGTAATTTACATGGCAAAATAGTTGTAACAATGCAAGGAAGATTCCATTATTATGAAGGCTATACTATGCAAGAAGTAACATTTCCAATTAGAGTAATGAAGCTATTAGGTATAGAAACTTTAATCGTAACTAATGCTTCTGGTGCAGTAAATAAGGACTTTAAACCAGGAGATTTAATGATAATAAATGATCATATAAATTTATCTGGTACTAATCCCCTTATAGGTAAGAATTTAGATACATTTGGTGTTAGATTCCCTGATATGTCTACTGCTTATGATAAGGATTTAATAGCTTTAGCTAAAAAAGTGGCAGCTGATCAAAATATCAATATTAAAGAAGGTGTTTATGCCTTCATGTCAGGACCAACATATGAAACACCTGCTGAAATTAGAATGATTAATATTTTGGGTGGAGATGCTGTTGGTATGTCTACAGTTCCTGAAGTTATAGTTGCAAATCATTCTAAAATAAAAGTTATAGGAATTTCGTGCTTAACTAATATGGCTGCTGGGATACTAGATCAACCACTAAATCATGAGGAAGTTATAAAAACTTCAACTATGGTAAAAAATAAATTTATGAATCTTATGAGCGCACTTATAACTGCTCTTTAGATAAAAGAACAACTAAAGATATAAATCTTTAAATTTGAGAGAACAAAGGAGAAAAAAAGTGAACAGATTTATTGGAATTCTTGGAATAATAGTTCTATTAGGAATAGCTTATCTATTATCTGAAAACAAGAAAAAAATTAACTGGAAATTAGTTGCTACTGCTCTTGGATTACAAGTTGCTTTCGCTTTACTAATTTTAAAAGTTCCTGCTGGAAAAGCATTTTTCGAGTGGATTAGTGGAGGTATAACTTCTCTTCTAAACTTTGCTAATGAAGGTACAAATTTCTTATTCGGAAGTCTTACTAATCAAGAAATACATGGTAACATATTCGTACTTTCTGCATTACCAACTATAATATTTTTCTCAGCATTAATGGGTATTCTTTATTACTTAGGTATAATGCAAGCTGTAGTAAAATTTATAGCTAAAGGAATTTGTAAATTACTAGGAACTTCTGGTGCTGAAACTTTAAGTGCTGTTGGTAACATATTCTTAGGTCAAACAGAAGCTCCATTACTTGTTAAACCATACATAAATAAAATGACTAGATCTGAAATAACTACTGTTATGATTGGTGGTATGGCAACTGTTTCTGGTGGAGTTATGGCTGGATACATCGCTATGGGAGTAAATGCTGGTCACCTTTTAGCTGCTAGTATAATGGCTGCTCCTGCAGGTCTTACTTTTGCTAAAATTTTAGTTCCAGAAACTGAAGAACCAGAAACTAAAAACATAACAGATATAGAAACTGAAAGAACAGCATCTAATGTTGTTGAAGCTGCTGCAAATGGAGCTAGTGATGGTTTATCTCTTGCATTAAATGTTGCTGCTATGCTTTTAGCTTTCGTTGCATTAATGGCATTTTTAAATGCAATCTTAGGTGGAATCGGTGGTTTATTTGGATTCCCTGAACTTAGCTTCCAATGGATACTAGGTAAAATATTCACACCACTTGTATTTGTTATGGGTGTTCCTGTATCTGACTTAGGTACTGCTGGTAGTTTAATAGGTGAAAAAATCATATTAAACGAATTTGTTGCTTATTCAAGTCTTTCAGGATATATAACTAGTGGAGCATTACACGAAAAAACTGTAATGATTTTAACTTATGCTTTATGTGGATTTGCTAATATAAGTTCTATAGCTATTCAAATTGGTGGAATTGGTGGTATGGCACCTGATAAAAAATCAATTATAGCTAAATTAGGATTTAAAGCCCTTCTTGGAGGAGCATTAGCTACTTGCTTAACTGCTACAATTGCAGGGTTATTATTCTAATATAATTTTAAAAACAGATATTTTCTTTTGAAAATATCTGTTTTTTATTTTTATCATAAAAAGTTTAAATTCTTGCCCCAAACATTTTTGGTTTATATTCGTATTTATGATATTATATTGTTATTTGGTTAATTAATACATATGACAAAAAAGGGGGCACAATAATAATGAATACCAAATCAAGAAAACAACTTATTTTACACGGAAATATGTATAAGGTATTAATTACTTTAGCTATTCCTATAATGATTAATAATTTAATTCAAACATTGTACAATTTAGTCGATGGAATATGGGTTAGTAAATTAGGTTCAGTACCCTTTGCTGCAGTATCATTTGTTTGGCCAGTAGAATTTTTATTCATTTCCATTGGAGCAGGAATTTCTATTGCCAGTACGTCGCTGCTATCTCAACTTATAGGTGCTGGTAAAGATAAAGAAACCGGTATATATTCTTCACAAATAATAGTACTATCAATATTTTCCGCATTAATTTTTTCAACAGTAGGATTTTTTCTAACTCCTATAATAGTTTCATTAATGGGAGCAAACTCTGATTTAGCTTATTATAGCAACATATATTTAAAAATAACATTTATATCTATGCCATTTACATTCTTTTATTTTGCTTTTAATTCTATGTTAGTTGCTCAAGGTAACACTATGCTACCTACAATTTTAAGTGGAATAAGTGCAATTATTAATGGTATCCTAGACCCTATATTTATATTTATTTTTAATCTCGGAATATCTGGAGCTGCCTTAGCTACATTAACTTCAAAAGTTATTTTAGTTATTTCAGGAATAGTTATAATATATAGAATGAATTCTCAAATGAAGCCAAACTTTAAAAACTTTAAAGTTAATAAAGAAATAATGAAAGAAGTCATTAGAGTAGGTTTACCATCTTCTATAGGACAATCTGGATCAGCATTAGGTTTCATATGTTTAAATGGCTTCATTGCTTCTTACGGAACATCAACTATGGCTGCTTTTGGTATGGTTAATAGAATTACATCTTTAATCCAACAACCTGCAATGGGAATAGGTTCTACATTAGTTACAGTCACTGGTCAAAATTTAGGGGCAAACAAAAAAGATAGAGTCATAGAAGGATTTAAAAAGGCTACCTTTCTAACTCTTAGCATATGCTTAGTAGGATTTGTTATTATGATGGTTTTTAATGAGGAAATTATAAACTTCTTTATGCAGTCTAAAGATAATCCTGAAGTTATAAAAGAAGGTATTACTTATTTAAAATATATTGTATTCTCAACTCCTTTAATGGGTATGTTTAGCGTGTACCAAGGAATATTCCAAGGTTCTGGACACACTAATTATTCTATGAATATGGAAGTAGGAAGATTATGGTTTGTTAGATTGCCTATGATTCTAATATTTAAATATTTTACCACAGTAGGTTCTGATGGTATTTGGTTTTCTATGAGCTTCAGCAACTTAATAATATGTATTTATGGTTTTATAGTTTATAAGCAAAGAAAGTGGCTTGAAGGTACAGTAATGAGAAATAAAAAACTTCAAGAACAAGTTAGCTAATATTTAAAAATAGGGCTGTATCAAAAAGAATTCTTAAATTAAAGATGTTTAGTTAGAACATATTTAATTTAAGACTTTTGATACTACCCCATTTTTTATTATTTAACTACAACTATATCTTTAGTTACAGAGTTTAATATTTCTGCTCCATCTTTCTTTACAACAACTAAGTCTTCTATTCTAACGCCTATTTGACCTGGTAAATATATTCCTGGCTCTATAGAGAATATCATTCCTTCTTTTACTTCATCAGAATTTACAGCACTTACATCACCAAAATCATGTGTTTCAATACCTATGCTATGTCCAGTTCTATGAGTAAAGAATTCACCATATCCTGCTTCTTCTATGTAACTTCTAGCTGCATTATCAATTTCAGCGAACTTAGCCCCTTCATGTACAGCTTTAATTCCTCTAAGATTGGCTTCTTTTACTATTTCGTAAACTTTTCTGTCTTCTTCATTTGGTTCTTCACCAAAGAAAATAGTTCTTGTCATATCTGAACAGTATGATTCATAAACTCCACCAATATCAATAACTACACTTTGTCCCTTTCTTAATACAGTATCATCAGTCCCATGATGTGGATCTGCTCCATTTGGGCTAAAAGCAACTATTGGATCAAATGAAAATCCTGACATACCTTCTTTTTCATATAGTTCTTTTAATACATTTACATAGTACTTTTCAGTTTTACCTTCCTTAAGCTCATCCCAAAATGCCATCATAACTCTATCATTTTTTTGAGATGAAATTCTCATAAGATTAAGTTCTTCTTCATCCTTTATCATTCTTAATCTATCTATAATCATAGAAGAATTTACAAAGTTTTTAGCAGCTTTTAACTCCATTAAACCAATTAAGAATCTAGCTGGCCAGTCTTTATCTATTCCTAGACATTCATTTTTATCAATATATTTACTTAAAACATCAACTGGATTGTTAGTATCTTCATACCAAACTATATCAACACCTAGATCTTCATTTATAGTGAATAGCTTATTAACTATAAACTTATGATCACCATTGCTTTTTATAAGTAATGCAATCATTCTTTCGCCTGGATGCATCCATTTACCTGTTAAATAAAAAATAGATGCCGGAGAAGATACTATCATTTGTTTTAGATTTTGTTTCTCCATTTCTTTTAAAACTTTACGCATTCTTTCGATTTTCATAAAAAAACCTCCACTTCCTTATCACCTTATACTTATATTAACTTATCTTGAACTTATTATCCATCCTCTTTGTGATATAATTAAATTATCATAAAGGTATAGGAGGATTTCAAATGAAATTAGCAATCATATCAGATATCCACGGAAATTTATATGCTCTAAGAAGTGTTTTAGAAGATATAGATGATCAGAAAGTTGACTTAACTGTTTGTTTAGGTGATTTAGTTGGATATGGACCGCATCCAAATGAAGTAATAGCAATGATAAAAAGAAGAAATATACCTTGTTTAAAAGGAAATTATGATGCCTCTGTAGTAGATGGTGGATTTACCTTTATAAGAGATAATACAATTAATTCTTTTGCTTTGCCATGGGCTGTAAGTGAAACTAGAGCTTTAAACAAGTACTATTTGGACAACCTTCCAACATCTATGACTTTAGACTTTAATGGTAAAAAAATCAAACTTCTTCACGGTAGTACTAATGCTATTAATGAATATCTTTTAGAAGATGGTGAAAATACTGCAAAAGTTATGGAAAACTTAGAAGAAGATATATTAGTTTGTGCACATACTCACATTCCATCTATTAAAGAATTTGGAGATAAATTATTTATAAATGATGGCAGCGTAGGCAAACCAAAGATAGGAACTCCAGATGCTACTTATTGTATTTTAGATATAGATAAAAACGGTAAGGTTAATGCATCTATAAGACATGTATCTTATTCACTTAATGGACTAGTTAAAGAAATGCAATTATTAGACTTTCCTAGTAATTTAATATATAGTTTCCAAGAAGGAAAAGAAATTTAGTAAAAAGGGCTATACCAAAAGAATACTTAAATACTAAAGATGTTATGATATCAAAAAGTATAAAATAACAAATACGTATAAACTATTTTATTTGTTAGAGACTTCTATCTTTTTACTATAACATCACTACTTTCATTCTTTTGATATAGCTTCCTTATCTTTTAACTTTCTACTATAATTCCTACTATATCTGCTTTATCAAGAACATTTACATTTTTATGATGAACCTGATAAAAAGATCTTGTCATATCTTTGCCAGCTTCCATCCCATTATGTTCTCCTAAGTTCCAAGCAGGTACCTTTTCCATATTATAAACTATCCCATCTATTGCAAGGTACGCTGGACGACCTTCCTTTCCGTCATACTTTGCTAATTCATCTAAAGTAAACTCTTTTCCATCAGCTTTTTCATCAGTATCATAAATTCTATCTCTACCTCTCATATTTAAAAATCTATCTTCTTCTGTATTATTTATATAATTAAAATCCTCTAATATTATCTCTAACTCATCTACTGTATCTTTAATTTTATCTACTATTTCCTCCTTACTCATATCGCTTCTTGAAATTAAAGCTAACTTTAGCTTATCAAGCTGTTCAAATTTCTTGCTAAGTATCCTTTCCTTAGGCATAATTTCCTCCAAATTTTAGTGCTACTTATAATGTATGTTATATTAGTTGCATTTGTTAGTAAAGTATTGTAAAATCAGTATTATACATAATGTTATTACTATGATGAGAAGAGTAAATTTAAGAAGTAGTTGTAGCGAATAAGGGATGGTGTGAGCCTTATACGAAGCTTAAATTGAAGAACATCTCGGAGTTTCTAACCGAAGGTTTTTACTTGTAGGCTTAGACGTAATCAACACGTTACAGTTGAAAGACAATATTTTTTTGTCTATTTAAGAGGCTAACTTTTTAGCAATTTAGGTGGTACCGCGAATTCAAATCTTCGTCCTATTATTTTAGGATGCAAGATTTTTTTATTTTGTAATATATATAGAGAAAATTAGGAGGAAAAAACATGAACAATTCTATATTAGTTAAATCAATTTATAGAAACACTAATGAATATGTTTCAAAAGAAGTTAAAATTTCTGGATGGATTAGAACTTTAAGAGCATCTAATGCTTTTGGTTTTATCGAAGTTAATGATGGATCTTTCTTTAAGAATATCCAAGTAGTTTTCGATAACAAGCTAGAAAACTTCAAAGAAATATCTAAGCTTCCAATAAGTTCATCAATTACTGTAATAGGTAAATTAGTTGAAACTCCAGAAGCTAAACAACCATTTGAAATACAAGCTACAGAAGTAATAATAGAAGGTTTATCAGATTCTGATTACCCTCTACAAAAGAAAAGACATACTTTTGAATACTTAAGAACAATAGCTCACTTAAGACCAAGAAGTAATGCTTTCTCAGCTGTATTTAGAGTAAGATCAGTAGCTGCTTATGCTATACATAAGTTCTTCCAAGATCAAGGATTTGTATACACTCATACTCCAATCTTAACTGGATCTGACTGTGAAGGTGCTGGAGAAATGTTTAGAGTAACTACTTTAGACTTAAATAACGTTCCAAAGACTGAAGAAGGAGCTGTAGATTACAAGCAAGATTTCTTTGGTAAGGAAACTAACCTTACAGTATCAGGACAATTAAATGCTGAAACTTTTGCATTAGCTTTCAGAAACATTTATACATTTGGTCCTACATTTAGAGCTGAAAACTCAAATACAACAAGACATGCTGCTGAATTCTGGATGATTGAACCAGAAATAGCTTTTGCTGATTTAGCAGATGATATGGAACTAGCTGAAGATATGCTTAAATATGTTATTAAGTATGTTATGGATGAATGTCCAGAAGAAATGGCATTCTTCAATCAATTTATTGATAAAGGATTAATAGATAGATTAAACCACGTAGTAAACTCTGACTTTGGTAAGGTTTCTTACACAGACGCAGTTGAAATATTAAAGAACTGTGGAAAGAAATTTGAATACGATGTTGAATGGGGTATAGATCTTCAAACAGAACATGAAAGATATTTAACTGAAGAACACTTCAAGAAACCAGTATTCGTTACTGATTATCCAAAAGACATCAAAGCATTCTACATGAGATTAAACGATGATGGAAAAACTGTTGCAGCATGTGACTGTTTAGTTCCAGGTATCGGAGAAATCATTGGTGGTAGCCAAAGAGAAGAAAGAATTGATGTGTTAAAGAATAGAATGGCTGAATTAGGTCTTAAAGAAGAAGATTACTGGTGGTACTTAGAACTTAGAAAGTATGGAGAAACTAAACATGCTGGATTTGGTCTAGGATTCGAAAGATTAATAATGTACATCACTGGTATGGGTAACATTAGAGACGTAATACCATTCCCAAGAACTACAGGACAATCTGATTTCTAGGATTTTAAATTTAATAATAGTCTTATCATGATAGTTTTATTAACCATGTATGATAAGGCTATTTTTTTATTAAAAGAAAGTCTATATCAAAAGTTAGATCAACTTGTATAAAATTGTATGTTATAATTTACTAGTGGTTTACTTTTTTCATTTTTAATAGAACAATTCTAATTAATTGGAGGACTAAAAATGAAAAACGATTTATTTAGCAATATACAAAAGAAACTTAGTAACTATAAATTTTCTTCTATGGCTTATACCGAATACGAAGATATTAGTGATTACGAAGTAGAAATAGCAAATGATGAAATTATTTTAATATACGGATTTAATACTGAGGCAAAAACAAACGAGTATCATTGGGCTGCTAATACAGTAGATTGTCTTTTAAAATACTTAGGTAATAAAAAAGAATTTCTATTAACTTTTGCGCCTCATGAATGGATTCCTGAACTTGAAAAGGCTGGTTTTGTAATACGTAATGCTTGGCATGATTATTTCAAGAAAGATTTTGAAGATATAGTTCCTTCTTCAGATTTTGATTTCTTAAAAATTGATGAATGTTCTAAAGCTTCTGAACTAACACTAATGTGCAGAAATCAAAGCAGGGGATTTACAGGACAAACTCCAGAATGGATTGAAAATTGGCTTACTAACAAAGTCGGTAACTCAACTGATACTAGTAATAACACAATATTAGTTGAAAGAAATGAGAATAATGAAATATTAGGATTACTATGTACTGCTACTTATCCTCATACCTCTACAGATAAAAATGTATTATGGGTTAGAGAACTTGCTGTTAATCCTAAATATCAAAATCAAGGAATAGGAAGAAAACTTCTTATGAACTGTTTTTCCTACGGAAAATTCTTCAATTCTGACGAAGCTTATCTTGCTGCTGACGAGCAAAATGAGGGAGCTATTCACTTATATAAAAGTGTTGGTTTTAAACCTAGCAATGACGCAAGTGAAATAGATATGTTAAAATAAGCCAATATAAAAGGATACTTTTTTTGCTTAAGTATCCTTTTTTCATACTATCTATAATTTTGAAAATAAAATGACTAATATATAATTTTTAACTTATTCATTATATCTTTAGCATTTTTCTTAGCTTCATTTGGAGTTTTTCCTTTTACTATTATATATCCTAATCTATCATCTGAGCTCTCTGGTATCTTAACAACATCTCCTGGCTTAACAGAAATATCATAACGAATAATATTTTCATTGTTGTCTAATATATCTAATCCATCTATTCTTGATACTATTCCATTCTTTTCAGCAACTAAATATATTACTGATGCTGCTTCTTGCTTAACAGGTGTAATATTTATATCTGTATCTAAATAATATTGTACAGTTGCTTTAAAAACATCTATTCCCAATGCATTAGGCAGTAAATCTGAAGATATATTATCTCCACCTGGTCTTCCGTTTACCTCAATTATTCTTGGCCCTGTTTTGGACATTTTAACCTCAACATGACTAGGACCACTTTTTATTCCTAATGCTCTAGCTGCACTTACTGCCACCTTTATTATTTCATCTTTTTCTTCAACATAAACAGATGTAGGCAATATATGTTGATATTCAACAAAGAAAGGAAGTGGTGATGTTATTTTTTCAGTAACTGTTGCAAAAAGAAGTTCTTCTTCTTTTTGAAAAATTTCAACGCTAAATTCTTGACCTTCTATATATTCTTCAACTAAATATTCTTCTCTTACTTTAAATCCCATGTAAGTTTCTTTAAAGCTATTCATTCTATCTGCTGCTTTTTTCAATACTTCATCACTGTCAACAAAGAAAACATTTTGACTACTTGCACAATTAGTAGGCTTAATTACTACTGGATATCCAATCTCTTTTACTGCCTTTATAGCATCTTCTAGACCTTTTACTTTTTTAAATTTTGCACTTGGCACTCCATGTTCCTTATAAGCTTCCCTAGCTAAATCTTTATTTCTAGCTTTAAGTGCAGCCTCATAAGATACACCTCTTAATCCTAACATTTCTGCAACTTTTGCTGTAATATGTGAAGCATAATCTGTTGCTGGAACAAGTGCATCTAACTTTCCATAGTACTTTGAATTCTTTATTGCATTATAAACAGAATCCACATCCTTAATATCCGCAACTATTAAATCCTCACTTATTCCTTCATACCCGTACTTCTTTGGATTATCTAGTGAAGAAACTATTGAAATTACTTTATGTCCTAATTCAAATGCTGCTTTAGCAAAACTTACTCCATAAAAACTTGGCTCTACAAAAGCTACTATCTTTTTTTCCATTTAATTTTCCACCTCTCTTACTTTAAACTTTTTAAATAGAAATATATTAAAAATTAATCCTAAAAGCATTAATAATCCCATAAAAACGAATCCAACTCTTGGTGAATATGCATCTATCAATTCTCCTACTATTAACGATGATACAGCTTGTACTATCAAAGAAATAGAAACCCATACAGACATAGATCTCCCCATAACTTCTTTAGGTACTACATCCATAAGCATTGTATTTACCAATATTCTTATAGATGAATTGGTTATTCCTAATGTACAGCTTATCATATACAATATTACAGAATATTTATTAAAACAAATTCCTATTAAAATTCCTATTGCTACTAAATAAAATAATATTATAGATTTTTTATTTGTTAATTTCTTAGCTATAAACACTGCTAAAAACCCTGCTATAAAACCACCTATACCATAAGCCATATCTGCTATACCAAAAATAACAGAATCTCCATTAATTGAAGATACTACATATGTTGGCAATACAACATTATATATTGCAGTGACTATAGTAGGCACAAATGATATTGCTCCAAAAACAAATATACTTTTATTGTTATTCAAATAACTAATTCCTTCTTTTACATTTTCATAAAGACTTTCATTATTTTTCGAAGTAACTTCTGATCTATATTTTATATTAAAAATAAATATTGTACTTATTATAAAAATTATAGTGTTTATAACTAAAATATTCACAAACCCAAAAAACTTATATATTACCCCAGAAAGCGCTCCAGCTAAAAACATACCAACTTGCATACTTATTTCAAGTAAAGAATTACCTGATATAAAGTCTTTCTTAGGTATAATCTCCTGAATAAAACTCTTAGATACTGCCATAGTCACATTCCAGCATATCCCATTTATTACAGTTAGCAAAAAGGCATATGCAAGATTAAATTCAGTTAAGGAAAGCAATACTACTACTGCAATCATACTAACAATCCTAACTAAATAATTAACTATAACTATAAACTTACGATTAAATTTATCTACCAATAAACCTACAAAAAGAGAAATAATCAAACCGGCTATTACATTAATAGAGAGTAAATATCCAAGCATTTTGCTAGAACCAGTTTTATCTATAACAAACCAATTTAAACTTGTTGTTAACATTCCTACCCCAAAATCAGCTATTATATCTGATAAGAAATAATTCCTAAAATTTTTATTTTTAAATAATTTAAAAAGCACCTTTTACCCCCTTATTTTATCTATCACTTCTTTTAAATATTCTACTCCAAATTCAAGATAATTCATAACATCTTCGCTACTACCTCCATACATTGGCCATTTTTCGTCACAACTATGGGAATAAATTTTACATTCAGGTAATAATAACGCTAAAGTCGATGCTATACTTCCAGTCAATCTATGTTCTTCTACAACAATAAACTTAGTTGAAACTTTTCTTAATTGATCAATATATGTTTTTAAACTTTTTATATCTACATAACATAGATGTATATGCATAATTGAAGAATCTATTTCATGTATTTTTCTACATATATCCGTACCTTCTTCTCCTATAGAAATTAGACATATATCAGAATTATTTACTATAGGTTCTTCAAAAATCAGTTTCTTACAAGATGTACCTTCCTCTCTATATAAACTATCATAACTATTATTTCTACCCATTCTTATATAGTATGGTTCATTAGATTCAGCAGCTTCACGTATTACTCTTCTAGTCTCTTCCTCGCCATAAGGACACGCTATTCTTATATCTTGAAAAGATTGAACTACAGCTATATCTTCTAGGCAATGATGAGTTGTACCAAACCATCCACCTGATACACCACCATAAGGAGCAACTACCTTTATATTTTTCTTCATATAACCCATAGCTAATTTCATACTCTCTGCTGCTCTTAATGCTGCAAAAGGTGCAAATGTTGAAAAAAATGGTATAAATCCAGACTCAGCCAAACCTGCAGCAATATCAATACTTGCCAGTTCTGCAATCCCCATATTAAAAAATCTATCTGGATGTTTCTCTTGAAAAGGATGTTTTTTTCCTCCCAAATCAGCTTCCATACATATTATTCTATTATTTTCATCAGCTATTTTACTTAGTTCATCTCTATATGCATCTCTACTTGAAATTCCCATTAAAGCATCACCTTCCATTTTTCAGCCAATCTACTAGAAATTTTGGCATAGTGGCACTCTGGATTTCCTTCCATTACCTTTATACCTTTTCCCTTTATAGTTTTTGCCAACACTGCTATTGGTCTTTTTCTATCAGACTTAATTGCTAATAATATTTCTTCAATATTATGTCCATCTATTTCTTTAACATCAAAATCTAAAGCCTCAAATCTTGATTTTAAATTTTTCATAGGCGATATATATTTAACAAAACCATCATTCTGACATCCATTAACATCTACTATACAAATAAAGTTATTTATATTTTTTGCTTGTACTATTTGAAATGTTTCCCAACATAGTCCTTCTTGTAATTCTCCATCACCACATATAGCTATTCCTAATCCATTACTTCCTTTTATCTTTTCTGCTAATGCACATCCTACCGCATAAGAAATACCATGTCCTAAGCTTCCTGTAGAAAAGGATATATTATCTATTTTATGGTTAGGATGGCCAGTAAAAATCGAATCTTTTCTCCCATAAACTTCTGCAGGATTTACATTTATTAATTTATTTAAATATAAAGTAGCATACAAAGCAGCCGCTGCATGTCCTTTACTCAAAACTATCTTTGTTGATTTATCTTCTAAATATTTAAAATAAGTAACCATAAGAATATCTATTACAGATAAACTTCCACCAATATGACATCCCGTAGGAGTTGCTGCCATATCTATTATTAATTTCCTAGCTTCTTTAATCTTTTCCTTAATTTCTTCATTTTCATACATACTTATTTATCTCCTTTAAAAGAAAACCATTCCTCTATAGCATTCTTAAGAATTCTTCTTGACTCTTCCACTTCTTTATAAGATAGACATTCAAATATAGTATGATCCAAACTTGAATCTCCTGGACCATAGGCAACCATTGGTATATCCCATTTAGTTGAAAGTGTATTCATATCACTGGTACCTTTTTTCACTATACAATTAACTTTTAGTCCCTCTTTATTGAAACTTCTTGTAAATGCTCTCACTATAGATGAATTCCTTTTGCATTGTTTACCAGGTGTACTTCTTAATACTTCCACTTTAACTTCTTCATCAAAATTTAAATCAACTTTTGATATATAGTCTTTTTCAGCATAAGGTGAAATTCTAAAATTTAATGTTCCTACAACAACTTGTTTTCCTCTATCATCCCATGATTTAATATCTATTAAAGATGATATGCTTTTTTCATCAATTTCAGCAACTCTGCTCCTTAATTCTGACACAACTTTATATAATTTATCAAATCCACTTATTCCATTTTTTGCAGCTGTATGCTCTGCCATTTTTGTAATAGTAATTTGTAATTTACATAATCCGTAGTATCCTAAAGTCAAATTATCAACTCCACTTGGTTCACCTATAATTACAGCATCTGCCTTATAATTATCCCTTACATAAAAAGCACCCTTTGAAGAAGAAACTTCTTCTTCTACTGCTCCTATAACTATTAGACTTCCGTCCTCAGGCACATCAACTTTACCTAACATATCCACAAAATTACAGAAAGAACCTTTTGCATCAACTACTCCTCTAGCACTTATTTCTTCTTCCTTAAAATTAGGCTTCCATGCATATGAAACTGTATCAATGTGTCCTAGAAGCATAAGTTTTTTACCTTCTCCTGTTCCTTTTTGAAAAACTATATTTCCGGCCTCATCAATCTTTGAAGTTACCCCTGGATATTTCACATTTTTTAATAAATACTCAGCATAAACCTCTTCATCATTAGATACTGATGGTATACTTATTGCTTTATTTAATATGTCGTAATTATCATTTTTTTCAAAATTCCAAAACCAAGTCTTTGCCTCTAATTTATTAGGTCCTGCTATACATACATCAGCGACACCATTAGTTATCGCTAAATTTGCAGCCCTTACCTTTTGCTTCATTCTACCTTTTACAAAACTTAATTCATCACCTAAATAAACATCTTTAACTACAGAACTACTATCTTCTATATCTCTTAAAATTCCTGATGTTCCAGTTACAAATCTTAAATGTTGTGCTTCAAGTTTTACTGCTAAGTTAGCCGCTAACATATCTGCATCGATATTTATATAATTATCACCATCAATAATAGGTGGAGTTACACACACCACATTGTATATTTGCATCATATTTTCAAAAAATTTACTGTTGCAATCATAAAAATTACCAAAAAGCGAATCCCTTACAATTACAGTTCTATTATTTTTTAAACACTTTAATGCTCCACCCTTCTTGCCTATAACAATATTATTTTCTCCTCCACATTGTAAAAATACGCTTAGTCCTTGCTTCTTTAACTGTTTTTCTATTTCGCTAAGTATAATTTCATGATAAGCTTCACGTATTATTGGCATTTCACTTGGGGAACAATATCTAACTTTATCTCCGCTTTTTAGAGTTAAAAAAGGCATTTCTCTTCCTATACTTTCATATTTTCTTGCTATAGCCTCTGCCCCACCTGCCACTAATAATATCTTAACATTTTTCTTTGATAAATCTGCTATTTCTTCAAATATTTCAGGATGATTTAATACTGTACTACTTCCTAACTTTATAACATATAACTTCTCCATATTATGGCCACATCCCCTCTGACTCAAGTTTTAGCCCTAATGTCTCATCATATCCAAAATAAATATTAGCTGCTTGAACTGCTTGTCCAGCTGCTCCTTTAATTAAATTATCTATACTAACTACTGTTACACAATTATTTCCTTCTACATATACGCCAACTTCTGCATAATTAGTTCCAACAACAGTCTTTATCATTGGATATGGGAATTTTCCCCCTTTAGAATTAAAGTATTGGATAAATGGTTTATTAGAATATGCACTATAAAATGCCTTTTTTACATCTACTTCCTTAACTCCATCCTTTAATTTTGTATATGATACAGACATTATTCCTCTTGGTAAATCCAAACTAAAAGTAGAAAATTGATAATCAATTTCTTTCCCCAAATATTTTTTAAAACAAAATTCAATTTCTGGTTTATGCCTATGTCCAAAAATTTTATATGGTCTAAAATTATTTGAACGTTCTGCATGTACTTCTTTAGTTGACTTACCAGCTCCACTTGAACCAGTCTTAGCCTCAGTAATAATAGCTCCTTCAATTAAATCATTACTTAATAAAGGATAAATAGAATATATAGAAGCTACCGCCATACACCCAGGAAGATTTATAACTTTTGCCTTCTTCATTTCTGTAAACTCTGGAATGTAATATTCACTATCAACTTTAAATTTTTGATTTAAAGTTTCAGGATAATATTTTTCTAATTCTTTACTATCTTCAAGTCTATAATCTCCACTCAAATTAAATATTACATCAGCTTTATCATATATATCTTCTATACATTTTGGTAAAACTCCAGTTGGTAAACAAGAAAATATAACATCATAATGATCTGTTAACTCTGATATTTTCTTAAACTTTAATGGTTTTTTATTTTTTTCATGTCTATAAGCTAAACTATACTTATCAACTGGCTTACCTGCCATAGATTCTGATGACATAAATTCCACCTGAAAGTTTGGATGTTTTGCTAATATTCTATATACCTCTCCTCCAGCGAATCCATTTCCACCTAAAATAGCTACCTTTTTTATATTTTCTTTTTCCATCATCCTAATCTAGCATCTCCTTCATATGGAAGCTTTGAATCTAGTCCTTCAGCTATCTTACGAATAACTTCTGGGTTTTTATCAATCTTTTTAAATGCTAATGCATATGCTTGAATTCTTTCATATTCTATTGGAGATCTTAATTCTCTACAAATAACTAAGGTAGTTCTTATCATTTTTAGTGCTTCTGGAAAATTATTTATATCATATCCAAAATCCTTACGGTCTGATAATGAGAAAGGATATCCTTTTCCAAAACCTATACGATTTTTAAATGGTAAGTGACCTGGTATAGGCATGTTTTGCCATTCTCTTGCATATATTCCTTCCTCGGCTAACAAGATATGAATTGCTTCTTTTATTTTATAATCTTCTATATCATCTAGTCCTAACTTTTCAGGAGATATCTTTATTCTAAACATATTATAACTATGCACATTTCCTTCTGGTACATAAGGAGCTGTAAATAACTTAGTTTCACTTAAAGCCTCAGATAAATACTTAGCATTTCTTTGTCTTATTGCATCATAGTAAGGTAATCTTTCTAATTGACTTATACCAAAAGCAGCTGCTACCCATGACATATTGTAATCAATTCCAGAATCCTCTAAGAACTTCTTTGCTCTTTCGTAACTTTCTTTATCTTTAAAAAAGGATATTCCACCTTCTCCCCCAACTGGGAAATTCTTATCTGCCATTAAACTTTGGCCTGCTGCATCCCCTATTGATCCACATCTTCTTGAATTAATAGATGCAGAATGTGCATGTGATGCATCTTCGACTAACTTTAATGAATATTTATCACATATATTTTGTAGCTTTTCTAAGTCGGCTGGTAACCCATGAACATGTACTGGCATAATAGCTTTAGTTTTACTAGTTATAGCTGCTTCAACCTTATTAGGGTCTAAACAATAAGTTTTAGGATCTATATCTACAAATATAGGTATTGCTTTAGCTGCAACAACAGCTTGAGCAGTAGCTATAAAAGTAAATGCTGGTAATATAACTTCATCGCCTGGTTTAACTCCTGCACCAATCAAAGCAAGATGTAAACTAGATGTTCCACTAGATGTTGCTATTGCATAATTAGCTCCAACATATTCTTTATATTTTTCTGTAAATTCTTCTATGACTTCTTCTTGATTTTGTTGAATTGAAATCATCATTTGTATTATATCTTCCTTAGTTATAATAGGGAATTTAGTCTTTCTTAAATCTGTTGGTATAACAGCTTTACCACCTTCATAAGCTAACTTTTCATCCACCCAATTTTCTGATGGTAAATCTAATATTTTATTCACAAAATCTGTCTTCATTATTTATTTTTCCTCCTTAAAAGAGATAATTTCACACATCCTGCAACTAATGGACTTAATCTATAATTAAACTGAGCTGCTGGTTGAAGGTCTTTTTCATCATCTTCTTGTGTCCACATTGTTCTTAAATCAAATGCTCCAAATATTATAAGTCTCTCTGCTTTCTTCCAAATAAGTTCATCATCAGTAGCAATTACTGCACATGGACCGAATCCAACATCAGTAAAATCTAGTACCATTACTTTAGCTTTATCTTTTTTACTACTTACCATCTCATCAATTTTATCTATATTTTGTGAATTTATAGAGACTTTTTCATATACTATATCTTCACCTTCATTTATATTTAAGTTAATTCCTAACCAATTTATAAATTTCTTTTCTTGTTCAGTTGCTTCATTTAAATTTATAGAAGAACCATATACTTTATTTTGTCCCCATAGTGCACAATGAATAGCTCCTGTAAAGCTATTACATAAGACAACATATTTACTTTTTGTTATTTTTTTTATACTTTTTTCTAATCCTTTTAATTCCTTTTCATTTTTTTCAATACTCATTATTATTCCAGAATTAAGAATTCTAGATAATACGAAGGAATTTGGAAAGTAATTCTTTTCTTCTATTCTACTGTTTGCCATTATAAATCCTCCCAATTTTAATAATCATATTCTCTAAGCTTTAAAACTCTTCCACCTATATATTTTGCTATGTAATATGCCACATCTACTTTATGAATTTTCCACGAGTGAGCAAACTCTGGATTTTGATTTACTTCGCATACTAAATAACATTTTCTAGTATTATCATAAAATAAATCTATTCCATAGATTCCCTCTCCTAATACATCTATTACTTTTTTACATATTTCATTTATGTCTTTATTGATTTCTATTGGTTCAACTTCAGCACCTAAGTGAGTATTAGTTTTCCAATTTTCTTCTGATACTCTTTTAAATGCAACTATTGGTTTATCTCCCACAACAACCACTCTAATATCAAAATTCCCCTTATCAACAAATTCTTGAACTAATACAGGGAAATTCTTTTCTCCTGGATCTAAGGCTTCTCTGCCTGCTAACCATATATCTAAACATTCTTTACTTGTAATTCTTGCAATTCCCCTTCCCCAGGATGCACTAGATGGTTTTATTACAAAACATCCATTAAACTTTTCAAATAATTCATAAAAATCATTGGAACTAAAAACAACTTCATACCTTGGTTGAGGAACATTAAATCTTTTAAACAATATTGATTGGCATATTTTACTTGTACATATTTCAATAGCTTTCTTTGAATTAATTACATCTAATCCTGACATTTCACAAAGAGTAGCTCTTTTCAGAGCACTACTTTGTGATAAACATCTTATAAATGCAACTTGCTTTTCATCAAAATCACTATTTACTACTTCTAGTTTTTTTGAATCTGTAACTATATTGACCTTAAATCCAAATTCTTGTAAATACTTTACTATTCTTTTTTCTTCTTCTCTTAGAATTGTTACACAAAGTGTTACATCATTTTTTTGCATTTTTTATTCTCCCCAAGTCTCTTCGATTTCTGGAGCTAAAGCTACACTAATTTCTCCTTCACTACTAACTTCAACTTCATGTTCTTGACCACATGAAGAACATTCTACTATTTCTCCTTCCATTACATCATCTTCAACTTCGAATTCTGCTTTACATGATACGCATTTTACTTTTTTCATAATTTACCTCCATACCTTTTAGTTATTTATAGTTTTTTTGTTATTTATTTACATACATATTATAAATCTTAGCTTATTTTTTTCAAGTATTTTCTTGAATTATTTATAAAAATATTTTTTTATGTATTTTGTTGTTTTTTTTCATTGCTAATATTCTATCTACGTTTTAAGGTTGATCTCTACAAATCAGGAATGAGCTTAGCAGAGTATCGTTTATGAATATGAAATTGCAAAATCAGCAATTAATTGTTCCAATAATAGAAAGATATAAAGATGAACATGGTGTCAGTAAAATGTGTGAGGTACTGGGAATTGCTAGAAGTAGTTTCTACAAAGCCTTAAATAAATCCGAGCTGCCAAGAGCAAAAGAAAATGAGGAGTTAAAAGTATATACCATGAAAATAAAGGCAGATATGGCTCTCCTAAGGTCCATCAGATAATGCTTGTATAGAATCTTTTCATGCGGCATTGAAAAAGGAGCCGCATACTGAATGATTTAAAAATCATTCAGATACAGCCCTTAATACTCTAAAACAACTACTTCTTTAATATTTAAACTTTTCTTTACATCAATAATTCTTTGATTGCTTGATCCTCTAAATCTTAGTCCATCTTGTTTATTATTAATCTCAAATTTTCCATCAACCAAAACATCAAGATTGTTAATAAGATCTCTCCATCCTTTTCTTTTATCAAGATTTTCTAATATGTATTCAAATGTATAACCAGTATAGCTCCAAACATTCTTTCCATTATTCTGAAAGGCCTTAGCCATATAAGCAAAATCTTCAGCTCTTTCAAAAGGATCACCACCACTAAAAGTTACACCTTTTATAAAAGGATTCTCCAAAACATCATTAATAAGTTCATCCATATCCCTTTCTTCTCCGCCAGAAAAATCATGAGTATCAGGATTAAAACAACCTTCACAATTATGTTTACATCCCTGAGAAAAAAACACCCTTCTAACACCAGGGCCATTAACCAAACTCTCATAAGCAATCCCTGCAAGTCTTATCATCTTACCCATAACTCAAATCACCTCACAAAATCCTAAAACATTTAGTTTAAAGAGCTAATCAAATTTTTTATATTTTAAAAAATATATATTTATATGTTCTTATATTTCTTAATTACAATAACATAGATTAGACTAATTTATTCACCATAACACTAAAGTTCTTTCCCACTAACCTCACCTTGAAGCCAATCAATGAATTGGCGTGCAGATCTTGGTGAACGTCCATTATGCCACTTTTCCCACTTTAATGCTTCACTATGTAAGTATTCTTCATCAACATTTAATCCTCTTGACTTAGCTAATGAATCAACAATAGTTAAATACTTCTTTTGATCTGGAGCAAAAAAGCTAATAGTTATTCCAAATCTATCTGCTAAAGATAATTTTTCTTCCCTAGTATCCTTTGAATGAATCTCATCTCCATCAGAAAACTTCTCTTGAACTAAATGTCTTCTGTTAGTTGTTGCATATATTAAAATATTATCAGGTCTATTTTCTACTCTACCCTCTAATATAGTTTTTAAAGCAGAATAACTAGCCTCATTTTCTGCAAATACTAAATCATCTACAAAAATTATAAACTTTTGCTTCTTATGTTTTAATAATCTTATTATTCTAGTAAAGTCACTTAACTGTTCCTTATCCACTTCAATAAGCCTTAGCCCTCTCTCATAATACTCATTTAAAATAGCTTTAACAGTTGAAGATTTTCCTGTCCCTCTTGAACCATATAATAATAAATTATTAGCAGGTATTCCATTTAAAAAATGTTCTGTATTATCTATTATTTGTTTTTGTTCCATTTCATATCCCACTAATTCTGATAGTTTAATAGGGTCTGGTTCTTTAACTTCTCTTAAACGACCTTCTTCATCTCCATCGAATCTTTCCCAAACAAAGGCACTATAAGCTGTAGCTCTTCCTGTCCCATTTTTTTTATGAAAGTCTATCAAATCATTTGCGCAACTTGCCCAATCATTTTCATTTAACAACTTTGCCTTAATGAATTCAAAGTCTGTATTATTCTTAGGTTTGTAAAATTTATTACTAATTCCCCAATCTAATAACGAAGTTACTCTAGTTAAATTTTCTTCACTTGTCCCAAATCTACTAACTAAAATCTCCTTAATAACATTACTGTTTACACATACTAAGTTACCTAATAACTTTAATTCATTCTTAATTCCCTCTTCAAGAAATTCAGGAACTTCTCTATCTTCTTCTAAAGTAATATTAAATGGATTATTGCTTAATAAAATACTATCAACAATAACCTCCTTAAAATTAAGATCACTGTTTTTAGTGAATAATAAATATGTAAACTCATTATAAGCCTTTATACTTTCCCCTAAAAAATCACTAACACATATTTTATCCACAAAGTTTTTAAACTTATCCCCAAGTTTATCCTCAAATATCCCCTTATACACACAAAGAGAATCCAAATTTAATTTTATCGCTTCTTCAGTTTTCATTTTCATAGCCCCCAATTTAAAAATATTTATGTTAATTATAACACTATAAGAAAAAAAATTCCTCCAAGGTTACTTATTAATAACATAAGTAACTTTGAAGGAATATAACCTTTAAACTATCTAATTGTTATTCTTAACAAAATTAAGTCTTCCACCTGCTTTAATAACTTCTATTTCCTTTTCAGTTAAATCAAGCTTAACTTTATATTCTGTACCTTTAGTTAAATTTTTAATAACTGCTTCACCTACAGTTAATGAACTTTGAATTCCTTCTATCTTTAATTCATCTAACAACTCAAGTCCGTCATAATCTGTTCCCTTCTCAAATTCCATTGGAATAATTCCATTATTAATTAAATTTGCTTTATGAATTCTTGCAAATGACTTAGCTACAACTGCCTTAACTCCTAAATATAAAGGTGCTAATGCAGCATGTTCTCTAGATGAACCTTGACCATAGTTTTCTCCTGCTATTATAAATCCGCCATTATTCTCCTTAGCTCTCTTAGGGAACTCTGCATCTATTGTATTAAAGCAGAACTCTGAAAGGTAAGGTACGTTAGATCTAAATGGTAAAAGTTTTGAATTTGAAGGCATAATATGATCTGTTGTGATATTATCCTCAACCTTTATTAATACCTTTCCTTCTACTTCTTTTCCAAGTGCTTTATTTACTGGGAATGGTTTTATATTTGGTCCTCTTACGACTTCTACTTCTGCGTTAGTTTCTGCTGGAAGTAAAATCATAGAATCATCTATTATAAATTTCTTTGGCATTTCTACTTCTATATCAACATCCATTTCTCTTGGATCAGTTAATACTCCTTTTATAGCAGAAACTGCTGCTGTTTCTGGACTTACTATATATATTTGGCCTGATAATGTTCCACTTCTACCATAGAAATTTCTATTTACTGTTCTAAGAGAAATTCCATTTGTTCCTGGCGCTTGACCCATACCAATGCATGGACCACAAGAATTTTCTAAAATTCTCGCACCTGAACTAATAATATCTGCTAAAGCTCCGTTTCTTGCAATCATCTCCATAACTTGTCTTGAGCCTGGTCCAATTACTAAACTCACATTTGGATTAACCTTATTACCCTTTAATATTTTAGCTACCTTCATTAAATCTTCATAAGAAGAGTTAGTACAGCTTCCTATAAATACTTGATCTACTTTTATTTTGCCTGCTTCTTTAACAGTTACAACATTATCTGGCATATGTGGCTTTGCAGTTAATGGCTCTAATTCACTTAAATTAATAGTTACTACTTCATCATATTTTGCATCTTCATCTGGCTTTAATTCTACCCAGTCTTCTTCTCTTCCTTGTGCTTTGAAGAATTCTAAAGTTCTTTCATCACTTGGGAATATGGAAGTAGTTGCTCCAAGTTCTGCACCCATATTAGTTATAGTACCTCTTTCTGGAACAGAAAGTGTCTTTACACCTTCTCCAGCATATTCAAATACTATTCCAACTCCACCTTTTACAGTTAATCTTCTTAAAACTTCTAAAATAATATCTTTAGCAGCTACCATTTTATTAAGCTTACCTAATAACTCTATTTTAACTACCTTAGGAGTATTTATGTTATATGCTCCACCACCCATAGCAAGTGCAACATCTAATCCTCCAGCTCCCATAGCTAACATTCCAACTCCACCAGAAGTTGGTGTATGGCTATCTGAACCTATTAAAGTATCTCCTGGTACCGAAAATCTTTCTAAAAATAATTGATGACATATCCCATTCCCTGGTTTAGAAAAATAAACTCCGTATTTAGAAGCTACTGTTTGTATAAACTTATGATCATCTGCATTCTCAAAGCCCTGTTGTAACATATTATGATCTACAAATGCTACAGATCTTTTTGTCTTAACTCTATCTATACCCATAGCTTCTAATTGAAGATATGCCATTGTTCCTGTTGAATCTTGAGTTAATGTTCTATCTATTTTTAAAGCTATTGGTTCCCCTACCTTTAGTTCACCTTCAACAATATGTTTCTTAAGAATCTTATATACTAAATTATCTCCCATGGTTTTCCCCCTAATTTAAAATCGCTATTAATCGCTATACATAAACACTAATTTTGTGCTTTATAATCTTTATATAATTTAACTACTTCTTTATCAAAAAGACTTCTTTTAAGCCTTACAGATAATGTTCTTACATGCTCTAAAACCGCTTGAGCTTCTTCATCAGTTAAATCTATATTATATTCTTTAAACTTATTAATTATAGCTGCTTTACCAGAGTGTTTTCCTATTACTATTTGTCTTTCAAGTCCAACTACATTTGGTTCAAAAGCTTCGTAATTCTTAGGATTCTTTATTGCTCCATCTGCATGGATTCCAGACTCATGTGCAAACATATTTGTTCCAACAATAGCTTTCCACTTTGGAAGTTCTCTTCCTGATGCTCTAGATACATATTCAGATAATTCTCTAAATCTAGTTGTATCAACATCTACATCCATTCCATAAACATATTTAAATGCCATTAATACTTCTTCTAAAGCTGCATTTCCTGCTCTTTCACCTAGTCCATTTACTGTTAACCCAACATGACTTGCCCCTGCTCTTACACCTGCAATTGCATTAGCTGTAGCCATACCAAAGTCGTTATGAGTATGCATCTCTATATCAAAACCTGTTTGATCATATAAATATTTAATTTGTTCCTCTATCTTAAAAGGCCCCATGACACCAACAGTATCACAATACCTAAATCTATCTGCCCCAGCTTGTTTTGCTATTTTCATAAATTCAATAAGAAATTCTTGATCAGCTCTAGAAGCATCTTCTCCATTTACAGAAACATAAAGACCGTTTTTCTTTGCAAACTCAACGCCTTCAACCATCTTTTCTAATACCCATTCTCTTGACTTTTTAAGTTTATTTTTAATATGGATATCTGAAACTGATATTGAAATAGCAACAGAATCTACCCCACAATCAATAGATTGTTCTATATCTGAGATAACTGGTCTATTCCAAGCCATTATACTGCTTTTTAAATTCTTCTTAACTATAGCTTTTATAGCTTCTTTTTCATCCCCACCCATAGTAGGAATTCCTACTTCAAGTTGATCTATTCCTATTTCACTTAACATTGTCGCAATTGCAACTTTTTCCTCATTAGCAAAAACAACCCCTGCGGTTTGTTCACCATCTCTAAGGGTTGTGTCTACAATATAAATTCTTTTTCCATCGCTTAACCTTTTTACTGTCATATAAATCGCCCCCAATATTTATTTATGATAAGTAATATTTCAAAATAAAATTCCCCAATAGTATCTTGAAATTTTTCTTCTTACCGCCTTTTTACCATATAATTCTAACACATAGTATATTAAATAACAATAAAAAACACTATATATATTATATTATTTTGCAAGATGAATAAATATCACCTTCAATATATATAAATTTTTTCATGTTTTTGTAGAGTAACATACCTATTATTGCAAGATTTTTTAATAAAAATTCAATTTTCTGCTTTATTCTTCTACAAAAAAGACCATTGCAATATTATTACAATAGTCTTTAAGTATTATTCTATTTCTTATAAATTATATACATTTTCATGATTTTCTGTATGAGTAACTCTATCTGCTCTTTCTTGGCATTTTCCTGGACCAAATCTTTCATCTAAGCTTAAATATCCTGTTACTCTTGAAATACCTTGAATATTATCACTATTACATTTTGGACATTTATTTTCATGATTATGAAGAGTAGTTCCACAATCTCTACAATATTTTATATGAAAATTAACTCCAACATAACTTATATTAGTATTTTTATAAGCATAATTAATTATATCCATTATAGTTTCTTGATCTGGAGTATCATCAACTTCAATGTAACTAATGTGTCCTGCATTACACAATTTATGATATGGTGCCTCAATATCTATTTTATCTTTTATAGATATTGGGAACTTAACTGGAACATGATAACTATTAGTATAATAATCTTTATCTGTTACACCTTTAATTTCTCCAAATAAAGCCTTGTCTTGTTTTATAAACTTGCCAGATAATCCTTCTGCTGGAGTAGCATAAGTACTCCAATTAAGATGAGTCTCTTTAGTAAATTTATTTGTATTTTCTCTTAAGAATGAAATTATTCTATATCCTAATTCCCTAGCTTCTTCATCTTCACCATGATGTTTACCTATTAATGCTACTAAAGTTTCAGCAAGTCCTATAAATCCAATTCCCCATGTTCCTTGTTTTAAAATTGGTTCTATAGAATCATCTGGTCCTAAATTCTCTGACCCTCTCATTAATCCTTGACCTGCAACAAAAGGTAAATCTTTAACTCTTAGATTTTTTAATACATTATATCTATGTTCTAATGATTCTTTGGCTAAATCTATTTTCTCTTGGAATAATTCAAAGAACTTATCTATATCATGTTTTGCTTCTATACCTATCCTAGGAAGATTAATAGTAACTGGTGCTATGTTACCTCTTCCTTTACAGCCTGGCTCACCATTAACATTAGACATTAAATATGTTCTACATCCCATAGTAGCAGGCAAATATCCTTTATCATAATATTCCTTGTTAAAATCAGCATCTATATTCATAAATGTTGGGTTCATTCTCTTAGCTGCAACTTTACATGCTAATTCATAAAGATAAAAATATGGATCGTCTTTCTCTCTATTAACGCCCTCTTTAACTCTAAATATTATATTGGGGAATATAGGCTGTTCACCTTTACCTAATCCCTTATTATATTCCTCTAAGAATACCTCACAAACCAATGCAGCATCCTTAGAACGTGGAATTCCTATATTTACTGAGCTAAATGGAACTTGTGAACCAGCTCTTGAATGCATTGTATTAAGATTATATACAACACCCTGCATAGCTTGGTGTACTCTTAAACGTAACTTTTTCTCTACAATATCTTGTAGCTTTTCTTCTGGAATACCTAATTCCTTAAATTCATCGATTATCTCTTGCCTTGTTGGTTCTATAAATTCTGCTAAGTCATTATCAAAATCAGGGTGAGATTGTCCTCCAAACATGTCATTTTGAGTTGATTGTAATAATATGCATGAAAGCTCTGCTGCTGTTTCTATTCTTCTAGGTTTTTTTATTGTTCCATAACCTGTATTAAAACCATTTCTTAACATTTCACTAGTAGGTATATGTAAACAATTTGTTGTTAGATTATAACTATCTAAATCATGATAATATAAATCACCAGTTTCATGAGCCTTAGCTAAACGTTTAGGCATCGCTGAAAGGTTATGCCACTTATTAGATTCAGAAGCAATTCTTAAAAGCTTTGAACTAAAATTATTACCTACATTAGCATTATCTCTATCTGTTTCTACACCTATCTTTTGTATCGCTTTCATTAAATCTGATTTAATTTCTCTTATTCTTGTTCTTTCATTTCTATAGCTTGAATAAGCTTTAGCTACTTGTAAATGAGAGTTATTTCTTAATGCATCTTCAACAAAATTTTGAATTTCTTCAACTGTAATTTTTTCTTTTCCACTATTTTTTATATAGTCTATAACTTTTTCAACTGTTTCAGAAAGCTCTTCTCCTTCTAATTTTGTTTTTATATCCTTAGCTGCCTTTTCGATAGCATTAGTAATCTTCTCTACATTAAACTCGGATATCCTTCCATCCCTCTTTATAACATGTAGCACTATTCATCCACCCTCCCTCTACTATATGTAGTGTCTATACACCAATTAAACATATACCATATATAGTGTTTCATTCTCTATCGAACACTATATATAGTATATGTTTAATTCCAAAAATTATTATACTTCATTCACTACAATATATCAAATCAAACGAAAATTTAATTCTTAATCTATTCCTTTTATTATTACTATATACTTCTTTTATCTCTATTTTTTATAGTATTTTATATATAAAGCCTTATTTCTTCTGGAATTTTTTTACAAAAAATACTATAATTAAGCTATCTCAATTATTTAGGAGGATTACTTTATGAGAAAAAAATTTTTATTTTTATTTTTTATTTTTACTTTTTTAATGCTCTGTATAGGATGTGAATATAAAAAATCAGATAATACAAACAAAGAATCCAAAGAACAAAAAGAGGAATCTGAACCTACTATGAATAAAGAAAGTTTCTTTAACTTTTATACAGGTGAAGAGTGTTCAAATTCTGATAACAACTCCACTTCCTTTATGGCTATGATTGAAAACTCTGTTTCATCTAGACCTCAAAGTGGCTTATCATTTGCAGATATAATTTATGAAACTTCAGCTGAAGGCGGTATTCCTAGATTTATAGCTCTTTTTCATACTAATAAACCTTCTATAATTGGACCAATAAGAAGTGTGCGTCCTTATTTTATAGATATTGCTAAAGAATTTAATCTACCATTTGCTCATTGTGGAGGATCAGAAGATGCTTTAAAAGTTATTGAAAAAGATAAGAATTTAGTAAGCATTAATGAAATTTCAAATGGATCTTACTTTTGGAGAGATACCACCAGAAAAGCTCCTCATAATTTATATACTTCCTTCGAAAACATACAAAAATATTTTAAAGATAAAAACATAAAAATAACTAATTCTCCTTTCGGTACATTTAACGAAAATTTCTATAATAATAACAATTTTAAGTCCATTAAAAATATAAATATTATTGTTAATAGTAGTTACTCCACAAGCTATAACTATGACAATGGATATTACAATAAATTTATGGATTCTAAAAAGGCTATAGATAAATCTAACAACAACCAACTTTCTTTCACTAATATAGTCATTCAAAAAACTGATATAAAATTAGACTCTGATAATTTACATCTTAATATACGCTTATCCGGAGAAGGAGACGGTTTTCTTTTATCTAAAGGTAAATGTATAGACATACACTGGCAAAAGCCCTCTAACAATTCAAGAACAACAATATATGATAGTTCTAACAATCCTGTACCATTATCTCCAGGAAAAACAATTTGGCATATAGTTGATACTAAAACTAAAATAGATATGAATTAAAAAAATTTGCTTGAAGCACAACTTATAATACTTCAAGCAAATTTTTTTCACCCAAACTTATCTTCCCACTTTTTTTATTTTTTTATTGTTGTACATAGCTTTATCTGCATTAGCAAAAAGTTCATCCTTATCTAAGGTCTTAGAATAATTAATTGCAGCTATTCCATAAGTAAAATCTATAGCTTCTGAACCATTAGACTCTTGAACCTTTTTTCTTATATTTATTAATTTTTCCTCAGCTTCTTCATAAGTATTATTTCTAAATATAATTATAAACTCATCTCCAGACATCCTTGCATAAGTATCACTTTCATCTAGTGTACTTCTCATAGCATCAGCCATGGTCATTATTGCTTTATCCCCTTCTGAATGACCATAGGAATCATTAATCATTTTAAAGTTATCTAGATCTATAACAGCAAGATATCCCCTAGCATTTTCATCTTTAATACATTTTAATTCTTCTTCAAAAATTTCATTAAAATATCTTCTATTATATAAATCTGTAAGCTCATCATGAGTAGCTATATACTTAAACTTCTCTTGTTCTGAATAATTTGCTATAGCAATTTCAAATTCATGTCTAATACCATTCATAATAATTATATCTTCTTTATTAAACTTCTTAAAAAAACTTAAAGATTCTATTTTTATTAATGCTATTATATCTCCACGATATTTTAAAGGTGAAACTAATACTGTTCCAACATTAAAATAATTTTTATTTAAAATAGAAACATTTTTATACTCTTGTATATCATTAACATCAAATATTTTTTTATTTTTATATTTTTCTGACTTTATATCTGCTATGCACTTAAATGTTCCATCAGAATTTCTTACGAGAATACTACCTCTATCACCTTTATTAAGTAACCTAATAGTCTCATTTAAAGCATAATCATAGGTTTGCTTATCATTTTTTAATAAAGATATGTCCTCTCCTAATATGTTGATTTGTTTTTGCAGTCCATTAATTTTCTTTATTTTCTGCTTTAAAATTAACACTCTTATCATACAAACTAATATAATAATTATTAGAATAGAAAAACTCACATTTAAAAAAATATCCTCTTTCATATCTACTCCTTTTGTAAAATTTGAGTCTACTTAAATTATATACCTATTTGCATTAAGCTCCAATATTAAATTTTGCTAAAATTTATTGCTTATATATATCAATAGTGATATAGTTATCATTATCAATAGTGATTGAATAAACTATATCATTAATGATACAGTTTAATTTTTAGGAGGTATCTAAATGCAAAAAATAGCTTTATTAACAGATAGTGCTTCTGATTTATCAGAAGATTTAATACAAAAATATAATATACAGCTTGCCCCATTTAGAATAATCTATTCAGATAGAGAATATGAGGACGGTATCGATATTAAACCTGCTGAAATGTACAATAGATTAAAAAAAGAAATTCCCACTACTTCTTTACCAAGTGGTCAAAAAATAGAAGACATATTACAAAAAATAGAAGAAGAAGGATATACTCATATAATATGCATATCTATTTCATGTGAACTTTCAGGAACATGTAATTCTATTAGACTTGCACTTGAAAACCATCCAAAACTAACATCATATGTTTATGATTCAAAAACTCTTACAATGGCTGAAGGCTCCTTAGTTCTTTCTGCTGCCAAACTAATTGAAGAAGGTAAAAGTTTTGGAGAAATAGTTAATGTATTACCTAAATTACGTACTAAAGCTCATACATTTTTCATTGTAGACACATTGGAATATTTAAAAAAAGGTGGTAGAATAGGAAAAGTAGCTGGTACTATAGGTGAACTTCTTAACCTTAAACCGCTAATTACTGTAGGAGATGATGGTATTTATCATACTTACGCTAAAATACGAGGAAAGAAGCAAGCCGTAAGTAAACTAAAAGAAATAGCTAAAGATTTTTTAGCTAAAGGAAAGTGCAACATTTGGGTTATGGATGGTGGTGCTCACGAAGAAGGTGATGTTCTTTATGATGCAGTCAAAGATTTTAATAACATCAATGAAATTCATAGAGGTATTATAGGATCTTCTTTAGGAGTACATACAGGACCTGGTTTAATTGGGTTTGTTATAGAAGAGGTTGAATAAATTTATGCCTGTTAGAGATATAAAAGCTGAAGAAAAACGTTTATATGAAGAATATAAAAGAAAACTTTCAGAATTAAAAAAAGTAGAAAAAGAAAAAGAAGCTGTAGGCCAAGTATTTACTAAAGGTCTACTACCAATCTATGTTCTTTATATTTTAAGTATTGGTCCTTCTAATGGTAATGATATCTCTCATAAAATAAGTGAAAGAACTAATGGACTCTGGATGCCTAGTACAGGGGGAATATATCCATTACTTAAGAAATTAGAAAAACAAGGACATATAATAGGAAAATGGGATGACCCAAAAAAGAAATTCAAAAAAATATATACCTTAACCGATGCTGGTTTAGAAGATTATAATAAGAAAAAATTTCTTTTACAATCAAAAATTGAAGAGGCATTAGAGGTTTTCAAAATTATATATACTGATATTTACAAAGATATACTTTAATTTCATTGTATATCTTATTTTTTTATGACCATCCTATATTTATAAGAAGAACTTATATTTAAAGAAAGGAAGATACTTAATTCATAAGTAACTTAGGTCATAAACATGAGAGTAATTATCCTTGAAAAAAATACTTTAGATGCTTTTGTAGCTCTAGAAGATGGTACTATTGCTTCCATCCCTTTAAAATTAATCTCTAATAGCAATGTTGGTGAATCTGCTCATTTATCTATTGATAATGTAATTTGTAGCAGAAATAGAATACCAAGTAATTTAGTTGACTTTTTTTAGTAAATGTCATAAAATTACATGATATCATTATAAACTTATTTAAGGGGGGACTTTTCATGCAAATTTTTACTGATTGGTCTGAAAGATTCGCTTCATACTTTAGTGGTTTTTCAGAAAAATTTCAAACAATCTCAAGTAATAGTATATCCTTAATAGGATTACTTGGATTAGGAATTATTATTATATCATTATTATTATTTAAGAAAGTTACATTAAATACCAAAATAATTGCCCGTATAGGTTTAGCACTTGCATTGGCTTGTATACTTCAAGTATTTAGAATATATCACTTTCCTATGGGAGGTAGCGTTACTCTTGGAGGAATGATTCCATTATTACTTATAGCTTTTACATATGGACCTGAGATAGGTATGCTCGCTGGATTTTTATATGGATTATTAAACTTATTTCTAGATCCATATTTTGTACACCCAGTTCAAATTTTATTTGATTACCCACTTCCATCTCTAGCTATAGGACTTGCAGGTTATTTTAAAGACAAGCCATTGATAGGAACTGCAATTGCATTCTTTGTTAAATTTATATGTCACTTTATATCTGGGCTTGTATTCTTTGGATCTTATGCTGCAGACTATGGTATGAATCCTTGGATATACTCATTTGTCGTAAATGCACCTATGGTAGCCTCTGATGCAGTTATTTGCTTAGTAATATTAGCTATAATACCATTAAAGAAACTTGTAACAAATAAAAATTATTCAAATATATAAATTAAAGAATGTATTAAAAAATATTAATTTAGGAAAACTTCTAAATTTTTATTATTTAATACATTCTTTTTAATAACACTTATATATTTAATTTGATATACAAGACTTTTTAATCTTATTCCTCACATTCTATAGCATCAACTGGACAACTAGATTCTGCGTCTTTTGATGCATCTTCTAATCCACTTGGCACCTCATCAACTATAGCATGAGCCTTTCCATCATCTTGTAATTGAAATACTTCATCACATATTGATTCACATAATCCACATCCAATGCAAGTATCTTGATCTACCTTTGCCTTCATAGTTATGTCCCCTTTCTTTTAAAAAACTTTACATAACTATTATTGCCTAATCTAAAAATCTTATTAATATAATCCTTCAAATATTAATGAATATAAAGGATTATCTAAAGCATATTCTTCTGCTCTTCCTTCTTCTAATGCTTCTGTAAATTCTACATCTACAGGAAGTTCTCCTATTAGTGGAATCCCTAAATATTGAGCATGTTCTTCTGCAGATTTTTTACTAAATATACGTAGCTTGCTTTCACATCCTGGACATATAATGTATGACATGTTTTCAACTACTCCTCTTACCTTTATTCCTACCTTTTCTGCCATAGTAACAACTTTCTTAACAATCATTGATACCATGTCTTGAGGTGTAGAAACTATTACTAATTCTTTTACTGGAAAATCATTCATTACTGTTAAAGCTATATCTCCTGTACCTGGTGGCATATCTATTAATAAATAATCTAAGTCTCCCCATTCAGTATCAACATATAATTGATTTAATACACCTGTAATTACTGGACCTCTCCAAATAACTGGTTGATCTTCTACTTGAGTAACTAAATTTAAAGACATTACTTTAATTCCACTCTTTGTTTCAACCGGAGTAAACTTAACTGTATTTTCATCAATAGGAGTTATTGTAGCTCTTTCTTTATTTATTCCAAAAAATCTAGGCATAGATGGACCTGTAATATCAGCATCCAGAACCCCTACCTTATATCCTTTTTTTCTTAAAAGTGATGCCATAATTCCTGTAACAGTAGACTTTCCAACTCCACCTTTACCACTGATTACGCCAATTACATTCTTTATTTCACCATACTTAGGTAAAACTTTAAATGTTGTTTCACAAGAAGTAATTCCTTTAGAAGCACATTTATCTTTACTTGCACAATTTTCACAACTACCCATTTTTTCATCCTCCTTAACCTTTACCAATTCTTTGGCTTTTCATTTGGTTCACTTACTGTTATATTCCAACTTTTATATTCATAAACTCCTTCAACATAGTAAGTTTCATAACTTTTATCTTTCTTATTATCAACTGTTATAACTGTCTTAAAGACCTTAGTACTATACCCTCTATTTTTTACTGTTATAACAGTATCAAAATTTGAACTGTCATTGTCTATAAGTTTAGTTCCCGGTATAATCTTATTCATTTTAGTTTCAAAGCCTTTAAGATCAACGGAAAACATATATTTTAAACAATCTACATCTCCACTTATGTTAATTCCTACCTTATTATTAGAATCATCTAACTCAGACTTCTTCTTTTCTAATACCTTTAAAATAGTGTCATAATATATATCTTCAAAATTCCTTGGTTTTCTAATAGTAGAAAGATTTTGTAGTATAGTATCATCTAGATTTTTTGAAACTAAATAACAATGTTCATCATCATAAAAGTTCCCAACGCCTCTTTCATCAACGCTTACTGTATAGTTGTATTTCTTTACTTCATCCCCAATATAAACTTCGAAATAGTAATCAGGATTCAATGAAGTTTTTTCTTTTTTTACTTTTCCGTCACTTAAAATATTGTATATATCATTTACAGCATTAGTATCTGTTATTACAAATCTAAAACCGGAATCTCTTGTACTTTGAATTACTATCTTTTCAACTCTACTTTCTTTTAGATATCTAAAATCATCATTTTTAAAATTTAGTTTCACTAAAGTACTATCTACTAGAGTACATCCTGACAAAAATGTTGACATAGCTATAATAAAACATAAAAATAGGATTCTAACTTTTTTCAACTGTTTGTCTCTCCTTACTTTTTAATTAATTTTAAATACATAATTAGGAGAAGCTTATTAGCTTCTCCTCTTGTTAGCTTCTCCTAATATATATAAATTATAATACTTTACAATAGTAATAGCAAATCTTTAACTTTTCAAACTATTAACTACAGATTTCAAAATTATATTGATATCATCACTATAATTTTCTTCTTTTATTATAAAAGTAATTTTTCCGTATGCATTATCTAAAGGGATATAATAATTTTCATTAACAAAGGTGTATCCTTTTTTTACTTTAGTCTTGTAATTAGTTCTAATTCCTTTTCTATTATTAGATTTATAATTTTCTATAACTTCATTACTATGTTCTAAAACCATATTATCAATATCCAATTGAGCTAATTCATTCATCTTTTTGTTGGTATTACCAACTTCTATATAGCCTATAATATTATTCTCTTTATCCTTAAATTCTGCTTTACTAATACCAGATTTATCATTATCTGATTTTTTAATTTTCCATTTATTAGGCAAAGAAAATATATACTTTCCATTATCTAAATAATATTCTTTAAAATGTCCCATATTCTTATTCATTATAGCTATATCTTTAAATCTATCATCAAAAAATCCTTGAATAAAGACCAATAAAAGCATAAGAACAACTAAAGTAAGAGTTACTGTTAATTTCTTTTTATTCATAACTAATAACCTTATTTCATAGGTGCAACTATAGTTGAATTTTTATAATCGTAGAACATTAACCAGCATCCAACACCATTATCTTTATTGTCATTCATCCAAGTAACAAACCCTGTCTTTCCTGAATAAGGTTGTTCATCTTGATTCTTTTTACCTGGAATTCCATAAACAATATATTTTAATTCTCCCTTAGAATCGCATTTATATCCAATCATAAAATATCCGTACTTCTTTATATATGGATAATAATTAATCATTGGGTAATAAGCTACGGTATACTTATTATAATTTGATGAATTACACATATCATCCAAGTTCTTTATCTTAACTTTAAACCACTTACAATATTTAATGTCTTTGAACTTTCCTTTTACCTCTTCAAAGTCCTTAACTATTTGATTAAAGAAGTCTCCAATTGCTCCTCTAAGTTGGAAATCATAAGGATCAATCTCTTCTTCTGTTCTACTCTTTTCTATAATCATTTCATAATCATCAAATTTTGAAATATTATTACAAGCATTACAACCTGGATTAATAATCTTCTCTTTTTCTGGCTTTTTGCATAAAACACCATCATCTTTGTCTTCATGACACTTTGTTTCTTTTTCATCATGTTTATGATCATGTTCCTCGTGTTCATGGTCATGTTTATGATTATGCTCTTCATGTTCATGATCATGCTTATGATCATCTTTATCATAATGCTTATCTTCACAAGCATCTTCTTTACATTTTTTATATTCGTCCTTACAATCTTTCTTACACTCTTTGCAATCTTTATCTTCGTTTTTGTCTTTACACTCTTTCTTGCATTCTTTATATTCTTCCTTACAGATTTCTTTATCTTTCTTTTTATCCTCTTTAATATGACTTTCTAGCTTATTATCACTTTTATCTCCGCATTTTACTATCTTGCATTTTTTCCAGTCTTCTTTAACTGATTCGCTGTTCATAAAACCATACATTAAAAATGACAATTGACCGCTTATATTTTTACAAATTGCAGCTCCTGAAATCTTTTCATAAGAAAATTCTAAACCTGCTATGTTATTTATATAGTACTCCTTAGATGCTTCACCTTTTCCTGATTCACTTACTTTTAAGGAGCCCAAATCTACTATCTGTTTTATGTCTTTCTTATAGCAAATAAGTACTATGTTATATCTATCATCTTTTTTAAGATTTTGAGCATAAAATGATATTTTGCACTTTTCGTTTTTTGCTTCTATTTTGGCATAACCTGATAGGGATTTTTCGTCAGATAAAGCAGACTTCTTTTCATCCTCCTGTAAAATTATAAAATTTCTATACAATTTATTATGTGCCAAGCTCCTATTCCCTCCACATAGATTGTTACAATAAAGTATATGCAGAGGTTTTTTAATTATTCTATCTTATCTCTGTAATTCTATCTGAAAGCTTTGCAAATTCTTCTAAAGTTAGAGTTTCTCCTCTTCTCTTTGGATCTATTCCTGCTTCTTCATAAGCTTTTTCTAGCTTTTCTTTTTCAATTCCTAAGAACTTTGTTCCATTCCAAAGAGTTTTTCTTCTCATATTAAAAGCATTTCTTATTATATCAAACATTAACTTTTCATCTTTTACTTCTACCCTTGGTTTCTCTAATCTATCTAATCTAATTACTATAGAATCAACTTTTGGTCTAGGTATAAAGCAACTTGGTGGAACTATCCTAACCTTTTTAGTGTTACAGTAATATTGAACTAATAAAGATAAAGCTCCATACTCTTTACAGTTTGGCTCAGCATCTATTCTCTCTGCAACTTCCTTTTGAATCATTATTGTTAAAGATTTAAAGTTGTAATTTTCTTTTAATAGTCTAACTATTATAGGCGTAGTAACGTAATAAGGTAAATTAGCAACTAACTTTACACTCTTTTCTTCTTCTATTATTTCATTAAAATCAACCTTTAAAGCATCATTATGTATTAGTGAGAAATTTTCATATTCTCCAAGCTCTGTTTCTAATATAGGAATAAGATCATTATCTAATTCTATAGAAACTACTTTCTTAGCCTTTCCAATAAGTTGTGCAGTTAATGATCCAACCCCTGGACCTATTTCAATAACTAAATCATTTTCATCTACTTCAGCACCTTCTACTATATCTGTTAATACAGAATCATCTATTAAGAAGTTTTGTCCTAAACTTTTTGAAAACTTAAAATTATATTTCTTTACTAGGTCCTGTGTCTTATAGTCTTTTATATCCATTTATTATTCTCCTAATTCAGTTTGTATTTTATTTATAGCCTTAACAAATTCCTCTTCAGTAATACCATAATTATTAAGTCTTGATAACATTTGATTAGCATTACCATATCCAATCCCTAACTCTTTACCAAGTATTATTCTTCTTTTCTTTGAATCACTTTCACCTGTTAATTTGAAATGGAACATATCATCCATAGTAAAGAATTCTCTTTTTTCTTCCATTGTTATCTTAGCACCTTCTAGAGCTTTTAAAATAACTTCTGGAGATGCATTTTCTACACCTATATCGCCATCTTTTAATCCATCTTCTTGAGCTATGTATGCATGTTTTACACCTTTTACTCTCTTAGAAATTATGCTTCTTATCTTTTCTCCAGCAAAATCTGGGTCTGTTAATACAATTACACCTTTTCTTTTTTGTGCTTCTTTTATTCTATCTATAATTTTTGCATTTATACCAAATCCACTTGTAGCTATTATTTCAGCATCAACAGCTTTCTTTACAGCAGTTATATCGTCTCTACCTTCAACAACTATTACCTCTTTAATCATAATAATTCTTCCTTTCTTATTCACCTATACTTAATTTACATATATTAATGTTTAATGTCAAATTACACGAAAAAAAAAGTTAACCCTTTTCAGGGCTAACTATAGCCTTTTACCATTCACCTGGATATGATCTAATGTTTACCTCAACATTATATTTCCTTCCCCATGATGAACACTCACTAGCAGAATTAAAATAAACATCTATTATATTTCCTTTTATAAGTCCACCAGTATCTGAAGCAACAGCTAATCCATAACCGCTTACTTCAACTAAAGATCCTAAAGGTATTACTCTTGGATCTACAGCAATGGTACTTATTCCTCCTGGATTATACGATACCGATTTTCCAGTAGCTGTTAGACCACCACCACTATAAGCAGTTGCTTCCATATATAAGGTTTTCTTAGATAAGTACTTTTCTCCACTTCTGCTTGTCTTCTCAACAGCTCCTCCAACAGTTACACATTCTGTTTGAGGTTCAACAACTGGAGTTTCTGCAAGTCTAATCTTATCTATTACTTCATCATTATGCTTGACCACTTTATAAGTTATTTCTTTCTTACCAACTACTCCAGTTTTCGTTACTTCTCTAAATGTATTAACCTTATTGTAATCTACTGTTTGTTCTGTTTCGAATGGTATGTCTTCCATATCTTTAACTTCTTCTTCTTGAACATTAACTACTTCTACATTCATATCCTTTGTAATTGCAGTTTCTTTAGCAGGAGATATTATATCATCATCTTTATAGCTTAACCCTTCTCCTTTAAAGTTATCTGCCTCTGCAAGTAGCATGTCTCCTATTGTATCTTCAGCTGTTAGTACCTCTCGCTCTTCACCCGCTATAATAACCTTTACTTGTACAGCCTTTTTTATCGATATTGTATCATTTTTAGCTATCTTAGATTCTAATGATGGTTGAACCTTGTCCTTTTCTACTATTTCGATATTCTTATCTTTCAACGCATCTTCCACAGTCCCTTTGTACGTGACAAATGTTTCTTTATTTCCATCTACATCTATTATTATTGTTTTTCTCATAGTAACTAATACAGTTGCCAAACAACATGCACAAATTATTAGTCCCAATGTTATCTTTGCCTTCGGACTGTTAGAAAAACTTTTTTTCAAGTATTCCCTGAATTTTTCTACCATATTTTCCCCTCCTTTGGCAAGAGCCTTGCTTGAATTATATCTTAGAAACAGATACCTTGTCAAATTTTAGCCCTTTTAACTAGGTTATTTAAGTCGATTTTTGAGTTAAATTTGTAGTGTTTGTAATATACTTCTCCTTATTTAACCAGTTTCTTTTGGTGAAGACCTATTGGCAATTACCACCTTGGTTCTGATTATTATCTTTTCGCTGTACCGTTAGATTTTACCATATTTTTCCATATTCATCAACCTATAAAAATTCTCGTTAATTTGCATATTTAATTGTTTTGAATCTATTTCCTTAATCATTGCAATCTTTTCTATTATATACTCTATATAATCTGATTTATTTCTCTTACCTCTATTTGGTTCTGGAGCCATGTAAGGACAATCAGTTTCAACTAGCAATCTATCTAAAGGCACTTCTTTAACCACTTCTACAAGTTTCTTAGCATTTTTAAAAGTAACAACGCCAGTTACTCCTATGTAATATCCAAGCTTTAAACATTCTCTAGCAAATTCAACACTACCAGAAAAACAATGAACTGTTCCTATTACTTCAGGAAACTCTTTCATTATTTCTAAAGTATCTTGATGAGCATCTCTATCATGAATAACAACAGGAAGATTTAGTTCTCTTGCAAGTTCCATATGTTTTCTAAAGACTTCCTTTTGAATTTCTCTTGGAGGATTTTCATCCCAATAATAATCTAATCCTATTTCACCTACAGCTATAACCTTTTTATTATTCTTTATTAATGTTTTTATTTCTTCCATAACTTCAGGAGTAAGTTCATTAGCATTCTCAGGATGCAGCCCAAGAGCTCCATAAACAAAATCCCACTTATTAATAATATCTACAACTTTACTTAAACTTTCATAACTTGAAGCACAGTCTAAAACTCCAATAATACCATTGTCATGTAAATCCTTAAGTAACTCTTCTCTATCAACATCAAAGGCTTCATCATCATAATGAGCGTGGCTATCAAAAATAGCATATTTATTATTCATTTCAACTTCACATCCCTAATAATAATTCATCATTATTATACCAAAACTCCTACACATTTAACTATCGTATAGTATCTACATAATAAAAACCTTATATCAATAAAGTTTCATTATATGTACACCATAATTTCAATTTGAATTCATTTACTGCATTATAACCATAAAAATTTTCATTTAAATTTCAATACTTCCCTAATATTTTTTTGTATTGTGATTCCAAATAATTTTCACCTTAAAACCCAGTATTATAACTTTAATTTTTTGTGTTGTGATTTTAAACAAACCTTTTTTAGTTCACACCACATAAAAAAATTTGAAAAAAATATAATTTTAGGTTTACAATAAGAACATGTGTTCGGTTTATATTTATGTATTACAAATTGAGGGGAGATTTTTTAATGTCATTAACAGAACAATTAGTATATTTTAACAACAATAATAATAACAACTTTGATACTATTTACGACCTATTTAGTAAAAGAATAAACTTTTTGGTTATAAGCTTTCATATTGAATCCTATAAAAATGATCTTACTCTATTTCTTTGGCAATTATTAAAGAAAATTCAACTTGATAACTTTAATTCAGATAAAGCACTATATGCATATATTAATACTTCACTAAAGAATTGCTGCATGAATATTTACCGTAAAACTTCAAAAGAAAAAGTGACATTTAATTCAGAACTAACTGATATTGAAATAGATAAATCTACATCTTATAATCCAATAGATAATTCATCAATTATATTTGATGATTTAATATCTAATTTATCTGATCATCAGAAAAAAATAATAACTATGAGATATAAATACTGTTTATCAGATTCAGAAATAGCAGATTCTCTAAATATATCAAGACAAGCAGTATATAAAAATAGAAAACTTGCTCTAAACAAATTACAAAAAAGTTATGTTATATAATACAACTCTTCATATAAATAAAACACGCAGAAATCTCAAGATGCTTCCTAAAAAAATTTCACTTGGAAGCATTTTTTAATATCTGCGTATCTTATATGAGAATATATACATCAAAAGAATATATATTTTTTAATTCCTAATTAAAATATTTTAGACCAAGCATCCTATAAGTTTCATTTAAAAACTCTCTTAAATTTCTTCTATCTTTCTTTTTAACAATATATATTAAAGAGCCTTCTTCTTCAAAAATAATTCTACTCCACCAAAAGGGAACTACAACCGCATAAATATCATTCATAGCTCGAATTTCAAATATATTTAATTTTCTAATACTTCTATATGTATCTACATATCCTCTCATAATATCAGAATCATATTTCCAAAGACTCCATATGGTATCATTATGTATATGACAATTCTTATCTTCCGATACTTTATGCATATTAGCCATTAACTTTGCAATTTCTTTTACTAACTTTTTATTTATTACTTCAATGGCATTCCCCAAATATTCTTGAACAGTTACTACTAAATTTAGATTTTCCAACTTGATTATTTATTTCATAAATCTTCATTACTTCTTTAATATCTTTTTCTTTAATCTTCACCATCAATATTAGTCCCCTTACAATTAATTGAATATATTTATATTAATTGTAAAAAAATATCAGATATAAATTCAAACTTATATCTGATAAAAATTAACTATTCTATTTTTATAGATTGTAACTTTCTAAAATGATTATAATAATCATCTACTACCCCTTTAACTTCTTTCATTAAACTTTCCTCTAAATTTTGATTTTCATCAATAAATTTATTACCATTTTTAATTCCCATTTCCATAGCTTTTACGGCGTGTTCAATAACTTCTTTATCAGAATCAACTGGGATAAGCTTTACCTTTTCAAAAAATTCACCCATCATACCCATAATTCCTACTGAATCTGCTGCATCACCACCCATTTGATTTATTCTTTTAGTTATTGCTTCTTCATGTCTTTTAAAAGATTCTATAATCTCTAATAAAGCCTCTTTCAACTCATATGATTGAGCTTTTTCTAGATAATCTTTAAAAGTAGTTCCACCCATATGAACTCCTTTTAAAAACTTATTCATTTCTTGTATATAAACTTGCTCATGTTCCATAAATTTCACCTCTTATATTTATTTTCTTCAAAAAATAAATATATATACTTCAAATTGTCATACAATTGCCACATTCATATATTATATTATTACTTGTAAAGTAGTTAAAACATTATTATTTACCCCTTAATCACCAAAAGGTGGTTAAAAATAGAGCGCCTCATCCCCTATTGTAGACGCTCTATTATTTGCTTTATTAAGTTAAATACTCAATAAAATTATATAAGTTTTCGTAACATAAAAAATACACAGCACACTTATTGTGGCTGTGTATTTCTAATTATCTTACAACACTACCTGTTGGTAATTCTCCTGGATTAACTACTGATAATACACTATCATCATCTGTTGAAGCAGCTAATATCATACCTTGAGATAATTCACCTCTTAATTTTACTGGCTTTAAGTTAGCTACTAAAACTACGTTCTTTCCTACTAATTCTTCTGGTTTGTAGAATTTAGATATTCCTGAAACAACCTGTCTTTCTTCTCCACCTAAATCTACCTTTAATTTAAGTAACTTCTTAGCTCCCTTTACTGGTTCACAAGCTAATACTTTAACTACTCTAAGATCTAACTTTTCAAAATCTTCTATAGTTATTTCTTCTTTTATAGGAGTTATTTCTCTCTTAGCTGGCTTATTAGCTTCTTTTAACGCCTCTAATTCTGCAAGCTTAGCATCAACATCTATTCTTGGGAAAAGACTTTCACCTTTAACAACTTTAGTTCCAACTACTGTTCCATCAAAGCTACTTAAAGATTCCCATGAAATATTTGTAGCTGCTATTTGTTCATTTATCTTCTTAGCTGTATCAGGTAAGAATGATGATATTAATACAGATGTAAATCTTAAAGTTTCAGATAAGTTATATAAAACTGTTCCTAATCTTTCTTTCTTTTCTTCATCCTTAGCAAGTATCCAAGGAGTTGTTTCATCTATATACTTATTTGCTCTTCCTATAAGGTTAAATATACATTCTAAAGCATCTGGAATTCTTAAGTTATCTATATCAGTTTCTACTGTCTTAACTGCTTCTAAAGCTTGATTTATAAGTTCATCATCTAAAGCTTCCTTAGCTGTAGGTGCTGGTATAACTCCTCCAAAGTACTTTTCTACCATTGCTACTGTTCTTGATAAAAGATTTCCTAAGTCATTACATAGGTCTGAGTTTATTTTCTTTATGAATATTTCATTATTAAATAAACCATCTGATCCAAATGGAATTTCTCTTAATAAGTAGTATCTAACAGGATCTACTCCAAATATGTTAACTAGAGTTACTGGATCTACTACGTTACCTTTTGATTTTGACATCTTACCACCGTCAACTAGTAACCATCCATGACCAAATACTTTCTTAGGTAATGGTAAACCTAAAGCCATTAACATAATTGGCCAATATATTGTATGGAATCTTAATATATCTTTTCCTATTAAATGTACATCTGCTGGCCAGAACTTATCATATAATTCTGTATTTCCACTTCCATATCCTAAAGCTGTAATATAGTTTGATAATGCATCTATCCATACATAAACTACGTGATCTGGATCAAAAGTTACAGGTATACCCCAATCAAAGCTTGTTCTTGAAATACATAAATCTTGTAGTCCTGGTTTCAAGAAGTTATTTATCATTTCGTTCTTTCTTGATTCTGGTTCTATAAATCCTGGATGTGATTCAATGTATTCAATTAATTTATCTGCATATTTGCTCATCTTAAAGAAGTATGCTTCTTCTTTTGACTTTTCAACTGGTCTTCCACAGTCTGGACAGTTTCCGTCTACTAATTGAGTCTCAGTCCAGAAAGATTCACATGGTGTACAGTACCATCCTTCATATGAACTCTTATAGATATCTCCTTGATCGTAAAGTTTCTTTACTATATCTTGAACTGCTTTTACATGATAGTCATCAGTTGTTCTTATAAATTTATCATAGCTTATGTTCATCATCTTCCATAAGTCTTTGATTCCTGCAACTACTTCATCAACATGTTCCTTTGGTGTTATACCTTTTTCTTTTGCTATTCTTTGAATTTTTTGACCATGTTCATCTGTTCCTGTTAAAAACATTACGTCATGACCTGTTAATCTTTTAAATCTAGCTACTGCATCAGCTGCAACAGTTGTATAAGTGTTACCTATATGTAACTTTGTTGATGGATAATAAATTGGTGTAGTTATATAATATGGTTTTTTACACATATCCTAATACTTCCTTTCTCTCAAAAAATAAAAAAGTCTCTATATAGGTTATATTTACCTATATAGAGACGTATTAAACTAATTTTACGCGTTACCACTCTACTTTTTTCTTACTTCACAATAAGAAACTCTCTAGGTGACTATCATCACCTTGCAATATAACGGTTGCTCCCGAAATTATCTAACATTTATGCTCAATAATTTTACTCCAAGACCATCTTCATAAAGCTTTCAGCTATTAACTTTCACCATATGTTAACTCTCTTTAAACCTGCTACTTTACTACTCTTCTCTTCACTGCTTTTATCATTTTCATGATAAATCAAAAAAATACCTCTGTCAATTATTTTTCCCATTCCGATAGTGTCAAGTTACTTTCGGAAAATAAAAAAAATATTTTTCCGTATGTATAGTTAAAGTCCTCTAACAGCTTTTAAATATCTGCTGCAAGGATTCACTTTACCTGTATTTAATATTATTAAATTATCTAATTTCCCTA
>SVCL01000057.1 GCA_015058405.1 Clostridium sp. | reverse complement strand
ATCCTAGGAGGAGAAGATGGAGCAGTAAAAGGAGCTTGGTCTGGCCTTATAGGAGGTGCTGCCGGTTCATTATTTTTTGGAGGACTAACTAGACTTATTGGTGGTGGAAAGGGAGTTAAGGTTCCTGAAGTTAAGGGTAATAGTATAGAAGAAATCAATATTGATATACAAGATAGAACTCTTAAATATAGTTTGTCTGGTGAAGAACATTATCAAGCATTGAAAGAAATTTTTGGCTCTGAAAATGTTGAGTGGACTTCAAGAGATTCATTAAGTAGTGCAGATAGATTAAGAATACAAACTTGGGGAGATAATGCACCTATTGATGAACTGTATATAAAATATAAAGATGTGTATCAGAATGATTTATATTTTAATCAAGCAACAGGGGAAATTAATTGGCCAAAGGATAATGGTTTTTCTGAATATCCAAAAGATTTAAAGTTATTACCAGGAGTTAAAATTGACAGATATGGAAGTGATTTTGGTACATTTACATCTCCGTTAGGAATATCATATGAACAAAGGGCTTTAGCGCCAGGAACTGAATTAAAGCCATATAGTGTTTTTGAAGTTTTGAAACCTATAGAGGTAAAAGCTGGTGGCATAGCACCATGGTTTAATCAACCTGGAGGTGGAATTCAATATATAATGCCAGATATAATAGACGAATTAATTGATTCGGGATTTTTAAGGAGAATAAATTAGAGATGAATGTGAATGAATTAAAAATTGAATTGGAAAGATTAGTAATTTCGAAGGATTTATACTGTATTCTTTCTGGTAGTATGCCAAATGAAAAATTATGTTTAGTACATGAAGATGCATGGAAAATTTATTATAGTGAAAGAGGAAGAAGGACGGGAGAAAAAGTTTATTTAAATGAAGAAGAAGCTTGTGAGGCTTTTTTGAAAAAAATGAAGAGATATTCTAAATTAAAATAATATATAAGAATTGCAGAGGAGTTTTAGTATATATTTCTTTTACAATAATACCGCATTTAAAACTACAAGCGGAGTTGACGGTATTGCACAATCAGTAGGTTTACCAGATAAATTTTATGGAACAATAGAGTATAAAGTAAATGATGTTAGTAAAATATCCATTGCAAATTGTAAAGCAAAGCCAAATAATTATCCTTATACAGGAAAAGGATTTACAGGCAGTACAGATGTTATTTTACCTGAATATTTCCAAGATACTAGAAAATTTGTGGATGGAGATATTATTAAGATTGTAGATAGTAATACAGGTAAAGTAGTACAGCAGTTTATTTATGATATGGATACAGATGCGAAGTGGGTTATGATAGGAGGAAATTAAAATGATGTATGCTGTTTATAAAAATAAGGTATATTTAGCCAATGTTAGAGAGTTAAAAGTTAGATTGAAATCGAGAATTGCTGAACCAGGATTCAATGAATTGGTTGATTTAGCTGGTAATATTCATAAAGATATCTTTATAAAAGAAGTTGATATGAATAATATAGATATCATATATGAGATAGATTATAGAGTTTTATATAAAGGAAATGAATACAAATGTTTAAAAGTTACTAAGGAAATTTTAGATATAAACTATATAACTATATATACTAATGATTCTGATATTGCTGATCAGTATGGATTTATAAAAAAAGAGCAGTTTATTTATGATAAAAATATACCATTAAATGAAATAGATGCATTAATTGAAATTAAAAAACCAATATTAAAATTTAAGTATTTAAAAGAGGAAAAAACAAAGATAGAACAAAAAGAAATTAAAAATTATCTTGTAAATATTATTGAATAATAACTGTAGAACAAGCAATGGTGATAAAAATATGGATTAGCGAGAAATTTAATTAATTTGTAATTACTACACCAGCACGAAATAGACTTAATGAAAAGATTAATAATTCAATTTCATAATAATTAAATTCTAAAGGAAAAGTGGGAAGAATAAAATAAAAAATTTTAATTCTCATTTATATAATCGACGAAGGTACTGTAATATAATAAATTATATAAGTTTTTAGACTATGCAAGAGATAGGGATAGAAGCTGCGGAAAAACAATAGGAAAAGAAGGATACCAATATAGGAAAAATACGGGATTATTACATGATGAAATAATGAATGACCTAAAGATATTAGGAGGAATATTAGTAATAGGTGGTACAATAATAGCAGCATGTTTCTTTCCTGTATTAGTACCAGTAGCATTAGGAGCAACATTAGGAGGTGCTTTTGGAGCAGCTACTGGAGGAACAAATGGATTTTTAGCAGGTTCTTTAGGAGGAGCAGTTGCAGGAGGAATAGGAGTAGGACTTGGAACATTTTTAGGAGTAGGAACAGCAGCTGCCGCAGGCTCAACAGGAGCAATGTTAGGAGAAGGATCAGTATTTGCTGGACTTGCAGAAGAAGTATTTATAGGAGCAGCCTCAGGAGCAGGAGGAGGACTTGTTGAAGGAGGCTAGTGGGTATAAGAATTGGGCTAGTAGTATTGATGATGGAGCAAGTAAAGTTAAAATAATTAGTGAAAGCGATAGAAAAAAATAGATAGTTGGAGATATACTCCTAGTGATTCTTTGTATTTAAAATATAAAGATGTGTATGATAATCCATTATACTATAATCAAAAGACCGGTGAAATTCATTGGCCTATTGATGATGGATTTAAAATGGGTAGTAAAATGAAAGCTATTATTAAAGAAGGTACAATTTTTAAGAGATATGGTGAAAATAGTGGTGAGTTTTTAGGAAATACCATGGATTCTTTTCAGAGCAGAGCATTAGCACCACATAGTGACGGTGTAGCACTGCATTATTATAGATTAACAGAAAACTATGAAATGACTAAAGGAAAAGCAGCGCCTTGGTTTGGAAGTGATAGAGGGGCAGAACAATTTGTAAAATATAAGTCCAATGGTGGAAAATATACAATAAAAGAATTAGAAGATGAAGGAATACTTGAAGATATTACTGATTTAGTAGAGAGTGGTGAAATTAAAATTGATTAAAGTTTTAAGAACCTTATTAGAGAATAATAAATATAATATTGCAAAAATTGAAAATAGAATTATGATTTATTGGGAAGATAATAGTTCATATCCAGAAGATTATATAGAGATATCTCAAAATAATAATTCTTTATATAATGTGTTAGAAGTTCATAGAAATGATAAAAAAAATATAGTAGAAAATGTAGATGAAAAAGTGGCAATAAGTATAGCAGTTATTATATGTAATAGACTATTTCAGCCAACATCAAATGATATTAGTATTACAAGAAAGTTGCGCCAACTGGTAGAGAGTGGTGATATAGTTTTAGCTGATAATTTATTAAAACAACATTTAGAGGATTCTGTATATTTATTGGAATTAGAAGATATTAATAGGGTGAGTTTAATTGTTAATAAGGATAAAGCTGATGTGAAATTTCATGGTAGAACTATCGTGAAAAATGCAAAATTAAGTAGGGGTTATGTTGTGTTATATAATTATGCAAAGCATTTGATGGAATTTAACAGTATTTATGTACAAATAAAAAAAGTTGTTGGATATACCGCAAAAAAGGTCTATATGGAAAATATATATTTATTTGGAGAGTAATATTTCTCTTACCTTTGTATTTTATACTTATGATTTCTTCCGAAACACAATTAAAAATTCTTCCACTGAAAGATGTATAATTTAAATTGTGTATATTTTTTATAATTTTAGTTTAATGTTTTTAGCCAAGCCTTAGTTTCCTTAAGTCTATATGAATTTTCATTCATGTTGATGACGTAAGATTTATGCGTTAACCTATCGGTTAAAGCTGCGGTCATAACCGGGTCTCCTAATATTTCATTCCATCTATCAAAAGCTAAGTTAGTAGTAATAATTGTTGATTTTCTTCCAGTTCTAAGGGATATATTCGTAAAGAGTAGTTCCGCCCCCTCTTTATCAGAGGATATATATCCAAATTCATCGAGAATAACTAAATCATATTTTGCTAATTTATTTTGAAAAGATCTTAGAGTCTTTGCCGATTTCAATTCTTTTAGCTGTGTAATAAATAATGGAACTGTTGTAAATAGGACTTTATATCCTTCTATACAAGCTTTCATTCCTAATGCTATTGCTATATGCGTTTTCCCTGTTCCAGGGTTTCCGGCAAGAATGACATTCTGAGCTTCTTCAATAAACTTCAAACTACTTAGATGTTTTAATTTATTCTTGGCATCTTCAGGTAAAGCATCTATTTCAATATCTTCTAAATACTTTTTATATGGAAAGCTTGCAGTTTTTATTCTACTCTGAGTTAAATTATACTTTCTGATCTGACCTACGGACAGTTATTATCCATTTAATTGAAAATATCTATTTAAATAAAAAAATTATTCTGAAAATATAAAAAAACCACCTTTTTCTAGTGTAAAATTAATCTGCAAAAACAACTCACAAAAGGTGGTTTCTATGATCAACGATCAAGAATATATTACTACAGAATTGAAAAAAACGCTAGAAAAAATGATAATTTTATCTACTCCTCGTTTAAATAACCTAATTGCAATGGTTATTATAATATTTGACCATACAACAATAGATGATAGATTTGTAATATTTCAATTTTCATTAAAAGTAGGAAAAAGAGCTATTCCTCTTTGGTTTAAATTATTTAAGTATAAAGAAGATGGCAACAAGGATTTTATGCATGTAAAAGAAGGTCTTACATTTTTACATAAAATAGTAACACCATATAAGTTTGATGTTACTATACTTGCAGATAGAGGATTTAAAAGTGTTGATTTATTTAAATTTATAGATGAAACTCTTAACTGGAAATATTGTATCAGGTGTACTAAAGATCTTGGAATATCTATTGATGGTAAAAGTAAAATAAAGAAACTAGATGACATAATTCCAGCAAAGTGGTCTACAAAATATTTTTATAATGTTAAGCTAACAGCTCAAGAATATGTTTGCAATATGGCTGTATGTAAAGCTCAAGATGCTGTATTTTTGTGTTTGTATAGCATATTCTTACATTATTTCACTTGGTGTTTCTTGTAGCAAAGATAAAAAGAATAAATTATTAGGTGCAGTTAAGAGTATTAATAAGAAAAAAGTTAGAATTTATAGCTTATTTACTACTGGAATCAAGTGGTTTAAAAGAGCTTATTATTCATGTCGGAATAAATATTATT
>SVCL01000056.1 GCA_015058405.1 Clostridium sp. | reverse complement strand
TACATTTACTCCTAAGGGTTTGGGTAGTGTTGGACTTTGTTTTGTTTTGCAAACTCGTCCGCCCTTAGCAAGCCTCATATGTAGTTCGTGTCCCTCAGACCAAGAATTTGCCTTAGGCTTCCTTCAGATTCCACCTCACGATGGACACCCTTGCCCCCCTTGACTAGTGGTTCCCACTACCAAGCCCACAACGGACTTTCACCGTCGAGTTGTTGCCCATGCTGTGCACACAAAAATGAGGAAAGACTCAAATAGGTGAGTCTTTCCTCATTAATATAAATCTAATAACTTTTCTTCCACACCGATGGACTAAACATTATAAGCATTGGATATATTTCTAATCTTCCAGCTAACATACAAAATGATAATACTAACTTACTAAGCCATGAAAACTCTGAAAAGTTTCCTACTGGTCCTACCATCTCAAGACCTGGCCCTATATTACTCATAGTTGTAATAACTGAAGTAGTTGTTGTCAGCATATCAAATCCATCAAAAGATATTATAAACATAGCTATTAACGAAATTACTGCATAAGCTCCTATAAATAAGAAAACACCTGATATAGTTTCTTCTTGTACTACCTTACCATCAATTTTCACACTTTGTATTCTTTTAGGATGTAATATCTTATTAATTTCACGTCTTATAGCCTTTAGTATAATAACAAATCTTATTGTTTTTATACCACCACCTGTAGAACCTGCCATAGCTCCTACAATCATTAAGAACACTATTATCATTTTACTCATAGTAGGCCATAAATTAAAATCAGTCGTTGCAAACCCAGTTGATGTTACTATAGATGATACTTGGAATGTAGACGCTCTAACGGCTTCTCCAATATTACCACCATATACATCAAAAATATTTATTGTAATGAAAATAACAGATACAACTATTATTAATGCATAATATTTTAATTCTTCATTTTTCAATGCATTTTTCACATTTCCCTTTATAGCCTGATAATATAATGTAAAGTTAACACCAAATATCATCATGAATATAGCAATAATCCATTCTACTGCTGGATTATTAAAGGATGCCACACTAGAATTCATATTTGAAAATCCACCTGTTCCCGCTGTTCCAAGGGCATGAATTACAGAATCATAAACAGAAAGTCCTGCAATCTTTAAACATATTGCTTCTATTACTGTAAATATAAAATATATTATGTATAATATCTTAGCAGTTTGTTTAATCTTAGGAACAATCTTTCCAGGATTAGGTCCCGGACTTTCTGCCTTCAATAAATGTATTGTATTTGCACCTAAAGAAGGTATAAGCGCAAGCATAAATATTAATACTCCCATTCCACCTATCCAGTGAGTAAAACTTCTCCAAAACAGTATTCCTTTTGGTAAAGATTCTATTTCTGTTAAAATTGTAGCACCTGTAGTAGTAAAACCTGACACTGTTTCAAAAAATGCATCAATAAAAGATGGTATAGCACCATTTATTACAAAAGGCATAGCTCCAACAATTGAAATTACAAGCCAAGCAATCCCTACTGTAATAAAACCTTCTTTAGCGTACATCTCTTTTTTCTTAATTTTAACTCTGCATAATAAAAATATTATTGGAACCATAGACACAATAGTTATTAAAAAAGCTAAAGCATCTCCTTCACCATAATATAATGATACTAATAAAGGTATAAGTAAAAGAGCAACCTCATATTTTAATACATTTCCTATAACCTTTAATACTACCTTGTAGTTCATACTTACTTGCCACCTCCAAGGAATATATCATTTATATCTAATAAATTATGATCCTTAGTTACGACTATAACTCTATCTTCTACTTTTAATGTATCATCACCTGTTGGGATGATTATTTTATTATCCCTAACAATAGTAGCTATTAAGCAATCTTTTTCAAAATTAATATTTTTAAGTTTAGTATTTATATTATTTGTATCTTCACCTATAATAAATTCAACAGCCTCTGCCTTATCATTACAAATCTTATATACATTTTCTATAAATGATCTTTTCTTATTTTTTAACGATCTTACATATCTAATTATTCTATTAGAAGTAACTGATTTAGGACTAATTACTGAATCTATTCCAACACTTGTTGCTATTTCTTTATAGTTATCTCTAGTTATTTTTGTAATAATGTTATTAACATTATTTTTAGCAGCAAATAATGAATCTATTAGATTATCCTCATCTCTACTAGTTAATGTAATAAAACTATCAACATCAGTTAAGTTTTCTGATAATAATAAGTCTTGATCCATACCATCACCATTAATGATTATAGAATGTGGTAAAAGTTCAGTTAGTTCTTCACACTTTTCTTTATTTCTTTCAATGATTTTAGAATTTACTCCTACCTCATTTATAATTTTAGCTAAATAGTAACTGATTTTTCCTCCACCTATTATCATAGAATTCTTAATTCTTTTTTTATATTTTCCAAGCTTTTTAAACAGCTCTTGAATATCTCTATGTTCACCTATAACATATAATCTATCATCTACATGGAATACAAAATCTCCATTTGGAATTATAACCTCATCTCCTCTTTCTACTCCACATATTAATACATTACCTTTAGTAAAATCAATATCACAAACTTTTTTGCCTTCTAGACCTGTATTCTCTGATACTTTAAATCCAACTAAATTAACTTTTCCTTGTGAAAAATTATCTATACTACAAACAGATGGATATTTTATTAACTTAGCAATTTCTATTGCTGCTTCCTTTTCAGGATTAATAACTAAATCAATTCCTACAGCCTTTGTAAGTAGGGTAACATCTTCATCATAGTTAGGATTTCTAACCCTTGCAACTGTATATTTTACTCCTAAGTTTTTTGCTGCAAGACAACACAACATATTCAATTCATCACTATCTGTTACCGATATTAATAAATCTGATTCTTTTATTCCTGCTTCATCCAAAACCTTGAAATTAGTACAATTTCCTTTTACACACATTACATCTAAATTATTCGTAATACGCTCTAAAGCAATATCACGTTTATCAATAATTGTTACGTTATCTTCCTCTACAGAAAGAAACTTAGCTAATGTATACCCAACTTTGCCAGCACCGACTATAATAATATTCATTTCAATGTCTCCTCATTATTTAAACACATTATGCAATTTTATCTTACAATTATACATTATATGACACGCTAACTCAAAACTATAAAATGCTAATTTTCTTTATTCTATGGAAATACGGTTCTTTATGCAAGCTTAATTAAAGAATTACGTACTTCCTTAAACTTTATTATTTAAACTTTACACACACCTTGCTTCTTCCATTCACATTCACTACAGATATATTCAAAATTTTCTTTTAACAAATCATTGTAGATATTATCTTTTATATATGAAAAAGTATATTCTTTATTAATATCTAAGTTATACTTACTTATAGTTCTTAAATCCATTTCTTCTACCTTCTCATATGTATTACACTTATTATTTACTAACTTATTAGGACAACTTTCACATACTTCATCACACTGCTTTACAAATTTAATTTTAACATCTTTATTGTTTTTTAATTCATTTACTATCTTGTCCATATTTTTTACAAATTCATCACTATAGCCAAGTCCTCTATAGAAATAGATACAATTTATATGATGTGGTCTAAGATTTAGCACCTATCTTCACCACCCTTTTAATTCTTTTCTTAACTATTAATGCTACCATAATCCCTAAAGCTGTTACTATAACATCTTTAATTATAAACGGATATAATCCTGATACTAAAGCTTGCTCTAATGTCAAACCAAGCACCAATTTAAGTTGTAACACCCCAAAAATATACTCTATAAGTACCCCTATATAAGTTCCTACAACTAATATTGCCTTATTATATCTTCCTGCAGAAAAACCTACTATATAGGCCATAAAAATAAATCCTATTATATAACCACCAGTAGGTCCGAATAGCACTCCTATACCTGCTGAAAAATTAGAATACACAGGAATCCCAATAGCTCCCAACAAGGTAAATATAATAAGTGATATTGTTGATATTTTTTCTTCTAATATTACCGATATAGCTACCACTCCAAAAACTTGTAATGTTATAGGCACTGTAGTAAATGGTAACGGAAAAGATATCTGTGAAAATACAGCCATAATTGCTGCCCCTAGAGCTATTAATACCATTTCTTTAACTGTTAACTTCATTATTTCTTTAGTAATATTCTTTATTACTAAAGTTCACCCCCCTTTTTGCTTTTTCTTGTGTTATATTTATGAATATGATTTATATAATAAATAAAATACTATATTCATTTTACAAGTGTAACCAATAAAGGAATTTATGTCAATATTTCAAACTTTATTTTGGTATTCATGTAACCAATTTCTTTCATTTAAAATACTATAGTATAAAGTAGTAATCCTAATTGAGGTGAGTAAATGAATCCTTTATTAAATATGTTGTTTGGTAACATGCTAGGGGGAAATGGTATGAACCCTATGAATGGTATGGGTAACAATCCTCTAATGAATATGCTTATGGGTAATATGATGGGAAATAATAATGGTATGGGAAATAATCCATTAATGAATATGCTTATGGGTAATATGAATAACATGAATAATGGTAATATGAATCCTTTAAATAATTTAATGCAAAATATGAATGGTAATATGAATCCTAACAACAACAACAACAATAATAATATGATGAATGGGAATTCTCCTGAAAATCCTAATATGAACAGAAATATGAATAATCCTATGAATATGTTTAATGGACAAAATATGAATAGCATGAATCCTTTATTAAGTATGTTAATGGGTAATATGAATCCTGGTATGAATCCTAATATGATGAACAATCCCATGATGAATGTAAATCGACCTATAAATGACAGAAAACACCATAAACATTCTAGAAGACACTAACTTAATTACTTCGTATACATTTAACCCTTTGGTATACTTAAAAATCTCGTAACCCTATTATCTAAAGTTACGAGATTTTTAGTTTATACATATTAAATTAATTTGTGTCTACTTTATTTTTTTCTTAATACCATCATATAAATATCTAAGATATTCAGTATCAACATTTTCTAATTCTAATTGTTTTAATCTATCTTCAACATTTTTTATAGTTGCTCTAGCTTCCCTAAAATCTTTTTGTTTTATACAAGTACTAGTGTATTCTAATAAATAATCTACCTTTTTAACTAATTTAGCTAAATCTTCCCTATCTTCATTTACTAATTCTAATAATACAGAATATATTTTTGCTGAAGTTGTTTTCTTTACATTAAATAAAAAATCATTACTTTTACTTGTTACCTTTGCCATCTTACTTATTCCTCTTATTTATCTTTAATATTTTATCTTATAAACTTACTTAATCTTCTAATGTAATGAACTTATATATATTTTTTACTTTTATATTATAACTTCTACATATATATTTTCAAGCATACAAAAATATATGTTTTCAGAAATATTTATTCTCTAGATAGAAAAGGTAATACTGACTCTTTTTTAAGTTAGTATTACCTTAATTCAGCTATAAAAAACTAGTTTTTAAACACTACTACACCTTTACTATTAAATACAGAATATCCCTTATGTTTCTTACATTCAGCTATTGCATTTTCTAATACTTTATATGCACCAACTTGACTTGCTGCATCTGCCCATGTTTTTCTTACTCTGTATAATTCATCAGTTGGTGTATTAGTTGATCCTAATTCTTTAGAAATCATATTTAAGAATCTTTGCCATCCTAAATCTAGAGTTCTATGAGGACAATACTTACCACTGAAATCTTGATGTTTCTTAACATTATTTATATTCCATCCATACTTCTTTAATAATTGAGCAGTTAATTTAGCAGCATTTTTTTCTGCATTAGTAAATCTAGTTCCACCACTCTTTGAATAACAAATTTCAATAGCAATATACTTTCTATTACCAGTTCCATTTCCACCATCTCCTGCATGCCATGCATTTCTGTTAAACGGAATACCTTGAATAGCCTCCTTATCATCTACTGCTATATGAAAACTAACTTCGTTATTATTGCTTATCATATATGCTATTTCATTTGCTGCACTAGCATCATTTGCTGTATTATGAATACATATCCCAATTGGTGTCATTGAATAAGGACACTTTATACTATACTTACTTGAGCTTACTAAGTTTTGTTTTATTTCCATAAAAAAACACTCCCTTTATTATTTATTTAAATTAGCTAATTCATAAATAATAAAGAGAGAATCACCCTTTTTTGTAAATATTTCTATAATATATTTTTTTTACAACTCACAACTTCACCATTTTCATTTATTTTAAATATCCCTTCATCTTCAAAAAGACATCTTTCTGTACTATTTATTTTCTGATGGAGATATATTACTATCATATTCTTAAACTTATCTCTAAAATAATACTGCTTTTCTTCAAAAAAAACCCTTTCCTTTTCATTAAATTCAGAAATATTATTTTCACTTTTATCTTCTATAAAAAGTACTCCATTACACCCTTTCTTACTAATAACCTCTAAAAACTCATTATTTATTACCTTATCTATGTTCTTCCTATTTATTCTTATACAAAGACCATAAAAAATTCCTCTTTGATGCAATATATCTGCTACATTCATTAAAGAATTGTAATTATCCTCTATTCCCATATTTAATATAGGCACTAAATTTCTATTCTCATCAAATAACTTAATATCATCTTCCTCTATAGCTTTTCCCTTAGTAAACAAAGGAAATATTATATTTTTAACCTTAGCAGCTTCATATATTACATCTCTTCTTTCTAATGATTCTTCTCCTGCAAATATAATAGAAGATACCCCCCTTTTTTTAGCTGCATCAAATAAATCTTTCCAACATATACCTTCTGAATTAAAAAACATATTCTTTTCACATTTACATCCATCACAAAATAAATTACATTGCTTATTTAAAGTCTCAATTAAAAAACTTGTAGCAACTTTTCCTTCTTTTCTTAAACTTTCTCTTCTCTTTTTTGCTTTTTTACTCGAAATACCAAACCTTATAATAAAAGCAGCTTCTCTAGGATTCTTCATTATATTCTTTAAAATATGCTGACCAGTGCTTTTTATATACTCTTTCAATTCCTCCATACACATATCTCCCATAATATCTATTTATAACTTATTTTATTTTATAAATACGAAAAAAATACTAAGAAGTATACTACTTATAAATTAATAACTTTCTAAATAATATAGAACATTAGAAAAATCCAGCTTATTAAGATCTTTTTTTCTTATTAAAAAATTAATTATCCCTTCATCTCCTATATTAATACCTACTTTATTATCACTACTTACAGTAAATAAATTCATATCATAATCACTAAACTCTTCCCTGTATCGTATATCGCCTTGAAGTAAATTAGGATTTCCTCCTAAATATATATCATTATTTCTAAATGTTTCCTCTATCTTCTCTACGCTAATAGACTCTATATCATAATAACTTTCCGCATTAGTATCTTTAAATTTCTTATATGTTTTCAAAAAAATTTCATTGAACTTAAAATCATTAAAATTTATAATACTTTCATCTATTCTTCCTATTAATTTGTACTCATCATAAAAAGGAAAACTTCCCTTAAACTCAAGTTTTAATACATCTTTATCTTCCTTTAAAGAATAATCTATGTTTTCATGATATACTACCCTAAAGCTCTCCCCTTTATTAGGGCTTTGTAAATTACTTCCTAGAGTTTCACTACTATTACACGCAATATAAAATTGTAAAATTCCCTTACAAGGAAAGCCTTCAAGCTTAGGTAATTCTTCAAAATTAATTTGTGCTAAAAACCTCAAAGGTTGCTTTTTAAATTCTTCATCATTATCTAAAGGATAGCAAAAATCTTTTGGAATATATGGAGTCCCTCCTAATTTACTATTAAATATATTTGTTTTCTTTTTTACAGCCTTAAAAAATATAGCTTTTTTAGTAGTTAAATTAATCACTTCATTTAAAATCTTATTATCCATTAAAACCTCCTTAAAAAATTATAAATAAAAAAGTTATGTATCAAATTATTTAACTTATACTGTTATATCAAAAAAAGATAAAATAATTAGCATAGTATAGAACCTTGATGAAGATTGGTATTTCTTCTCCAGTCAAATAATCTATACATAGCTAATTTATTCTATCTCTTTTATAACATAATATCTTTAGTACTTAGAATTTTTTGATAAATTTACTTTCTAAAACTAACTAACAACTATTTTGTCTTAATATAAATACTCATTTTAGAAGCATATCCATTTGCTCCAATATTAGAAAGATTATAATTTTTAAATCCTTTTATAGAATTGTTATATAATAATCCTCTATTAGAACTACTCATTAAGCAAATTCCTTTTTTATTTGAATAAGTTCCTACTGTAAATATAGAAGGTTTTGAACCTATGCTTATTTTTGTAGATGATGAACTTGTATAATTAATGTATTCATTACTATTTGACTTTGATTGTAATGAGAAACCATTTCCTAAAGCATTAACCTTCCATACTATAGCTTCATTCTTAGTATTGATAACATCATTATTAACCTCTACTATTTCTGAAGATAAAGAACTACTTCCTGAATTCTTTTCTGTTAAAGCAAAATTGTTACTTCCATAAGAACCAACTAAAATAATTTCTGAACCGTCCTTTATTTGATTTAATGAAGTTACAAGAGCATAAGTATTTTCAACAGGATTTGGTGTTGGATCTGGAACTGGTGTTGGGTCTGGAACTGGTGTCGGATTTGGTGTTGGATCCGGTGTTGATGTTTCTCCATTTCCCCATACAACATTAATTAACTGTGGTTCGTCTATATATGGATTTCTATTACCTTGGAAATCAGCTGTTTCATTATTTTGTTGAATCTCATAGGAATCAACTGGATCTAGCTTATTCCATTCAACTAAAGTTTTTGTACCACCAACTAAAACATTATTTAGTAAACTTTCAAGTGATGGGTAGTGTGTAATTAAATATGCAAATATACGTGCTATATCACCTTTATATTGATCAGTTGGTTCAAACTTTGATGATGTTGCATAACCAGTTAAATCTCCCTTGTAATTTGATTTAATATCTTGAGCATTAACATATTTACTTACTTTATTAAAACTTGATGCATCAGTTCCAGTTGTATAATAAGTTGTTGTTATTTCATTATTGGATAAATCCGCATAAGGCTTATTACTTCTTGCACTATTAAGACTAGAATTAGCAGGACGTACATGATGTCCATCTGCTCCAGCACCTGTTGTACCAAATAATCCACCTGATAAAGATTGTGGCCATACATGCTCTCTATTAGCTATCACTGAACTAAAGTCTTTTATTGAACTAGTGTATACATTTGAATAAAATAATCTACAGCACCCTGCAGGTTCAGTATCATTTTCTAATCTATCAGAAGTTTGCCAAAGATTTGCTAAAGTACCTGCTGATGTTCCACCATACTTAGGATGTTTTTTATCTGTTCCTTTGATAGTATTTCCAAAAGCTGAAACATATTTATCTGAAGAAGATGAACTAAATTCACCTGAAGAAGCATATCCAATTAACGCTCTTAATCCTTCAAAAACTTGTTTTCCTGAATATTTTCCACTTATTAATGTATTTAATCCACCTAAAGAATTGTAGTAGCTACCAGAATAAGCTTTTACACTGCTTACTGTCTTAGCTCGTACAACTTGCACCGGAGATAGATTAACTGAAAGAATTATACTTAATGTCATTACTATAGACATTAGTAAACTTAAGCTTTTCTTTTTTAAATTATACATTTAAATTTCCCCTTTTTTTGTTTTTTTACCCATTTAAATAATATATTACCATAAAACTTTTTTCAACCATTTTCCGAACTTTTAAATTATTTTTTAACTTTTATCTTTTTTATACGACGAAATATGTATACTAAATCAATTAAATATTACGTAGTTTTATTTAAAAACAGTATATAATTTAACTTTAAGTTATTCTTTTTTTCTTATAATAACATTTTATTTGCCTTTTCTAAATTAAAAAGAGACTGTATCAAAATACTTAAAACAATGATGTTATAACCCCAAAATATAAAATACTTCCGAAATCAAACCAGTCTATACGCAGCTAATTATTTTATATTTTTTGATATCATAACATCTTTAGTGTTTAAGTACTCCTTCTGATACAGCCCCTTTTAATAAATTATATATAATCAAAATACAATAATATTGGCTATTAATTTTTAAAGTTCCTGTTTTAACCCTTTTACAAATTCAAATGCATCTTCCCTATTTTCATTTAATCTTCTTACAACTGCACTCCCTACTATAACACCATCACAACTGTCTTTTACTTTTTGCACAATTTCTCTTGAAGATATTCCAAATCCTAAACATATAGGTATATTAGTACTTTCTTTTACTGTTTCTAAATAATCATTTACTCCTTTATTTAAATTACTCCTTTCCCCTGTTGTTCCATTTGAAGAAACGCAATATACAAATCCATTACTTCCTTCTATTATCTTCTTTGTTCTCTCTTTTGATGTAGGAGCTACAAGCGGTATTAAATACACCCCATTCTTTTCGCACCTTTCTTTAATTTCCTTTCTCTCTTCTAAAGGTATATCAGGAATTATAATGCCATCAAATCCGGATTCTTTAGCTTCCTCAAAAAACTTGTCCATCCCTCTTGAATGAACTAAATTAAAGTAAACCATTATAACTAAAGGCACTTCACTTTTTTCTCTTACCTTTTTACCACAAGTAAATACATCTTTCACCTTTGTACCATTTTTTAATGCTCTGCAATAAGAGCTTTGTATTACAGGCCCATCAGCTAGAGGATCACTAAAAGGAACTCCTATTTCTATTATATCTGCTCCCGAATCTTCAAGCTTTAATATATTTTCTACAGTTTCATTAAGGTTGGGATCACCACATGCTATAAAAGGTATTAATGCCTTTCTATTAATTTTTTTCAAATTTTCAAATGCTAAATCTATTCTATTCATTTTTATTATCCTCCATATATCTTATAATTGTATCCATATCTTTATCCCCTCTTCCCGAGATATTAACTATAACTATTTTATCTTTTGGAAGAGTCTTAACTAACTTTCGTGCATAAGCTACTGCATGAGATGATTCCAAAGCTGGTACTATTCCCTCCATTTTAGTTAAGTAAAGAAATGCATCTACAGCTTCTTTATCTGTTACACTTACATAATCAGCTCTATTTATAGAAGAAAGATATGCATGTTCAGGTCCTACTGATGGATAATCTAACCCTGCTGATATAGAATAAGCTTCTTTTATTTGACCATCATCATCTTTTAAAACATAGCTCATCATACCATGTAAAACTCCTGTATCTTTAACTGCAAAAGCTGCTGCATGTTCTCCAGTTTCTATCCCTTTACCAGCTCCTTCAACACCAATTAACTTAACATCTTGATAATCTATAAAAGGATAAAAAAGTCCCATAGCATTACTTCCGCCACCTACTGGAGCAATTAAATAGTCTGGAAGACGACCTTCCTTTTCTTTGATTTGATCCATAACCTCTTCACCTATAATTTTTTGAAACTCTCTAACCATTATTGGATATGGGTGAGGCCCTGCAACTGTACCCATAATATAATGAGTATCCTCTACATTTGCCACCCAATATCTAATAGCTTCATTAACTGCATCCTTTAAAGTACCATTTCCACTTTCAACAGGAACTACCTCTGTACCTAAAAGCTCCATTTTCTTAACATTAAGAGCTTGACGTCGTATATCCTCTACCCCCATAAATACCTTACATTCCATTTTGAATTTAGCTGCAACTGTAGCTGTAGCAACACCATGCTGACCTGCTCCTGTTTCTGCTATTATCTTTTTCTTTCCCATTCTCTTAGCTAAAAGTATTTGCCCTATAGTATTGTTTATTTTATGAGCACCTGTGTGATTACAATCTTCTCTTTTTAAATAAACCTTAGCTCCACCTAAATCTTCAGTCATATTATCTGCAAAATATAGAGGACTTTCTCTTCCTACAAAATCCTTAAGATAATACTTATATTCATTCATAAATTCTTTGTCATCTAATGCTTTATAAAATTCATCTTCTAACTCCTTTAAAGCATTCATTAAAGTTTCTGGAACATATTGTCCCCCAAATTCATTAAACTTACCTTTCATTATTTTCCCTCACTTTTCTTATTAATCTTTCTACTTTCTTTTTATCCTTTATACTCTTACCATCAATAATTGATTCAACACTTGACGATAAATCTATACCTTGTATATTTTTATACTTCATAGCTTCTAGTACATTATCTTCATTTATTCCACCAGCTATAAAAACTTTAATTTCTTTTGGAATATCCCCTATATTACCCCAATCAAAAGTCTTTCCTGAGCCCGGATTTTTTCCATCCAATATTAAAGTATCTACTGGTAACTTAATAGCTTTATTAAAATCTTCCTTAGATTCTATAGAAATACCTTTCCACACCTCCACCTTATAATTATCTTTAAAAAATTTAATAAATTCTTCATCCTCATTACCATGAAGCTGTATAGCATTCAAAGGAATTTCTTTTAATATATCTTCTATAAACTCTTTTGTATTATTTCTAAAAACCCCAACAATCTGTATATCTTCACTAACAGAATAATAAAATAATTTTCCTTTAGCCTTAGTTAACTTTCTCTTGCTTTCTGCAAAAACAAATCCTATATAATCTGGCTTTAAGTCATTTAAAAATTTAATTTCATTAATATCTGTTATTCCACATATCTTTATATCCATCTTTTTTGCCCCCAATTAATATCTATAAAATCATCTACATTTAAAGAGGTTAAATTCCTCCTTAAACTTCTTATTATCTATATTCCTCATAAACATTTCCCCAACTAATGCTGCCTTTGCTCCATATTCTCTCACCCTTTTTAAATCTTCAATAGTCCTTATTCCACTTTCAGACACTATAACCTTATCTTTTGGAATATAATTTATAAGATTTTCAGTTGTTTCTAAGGTAGTTATAAAAGTTTTTAAATCCCTATTATTTATACCTATAATTTCACTATCGCACTCTAAAGCCAGCTCTAATTCTTCTCTGTTATGCACCTCAACTAACGGCATTAAATTAAATTTTCTACATTCTTTATAAAACTCTTTTAAATCTTCCTTTAATACAGCTGCAATTAAAAGTATTCCTGAAGCACCTAATATTCTAGCTTCATATATTTGATAAAAATCAATTACAAAATCTTTTCTTAATATAGGCCTATTAGTTAAAGATTTTATCTTCTTTAAATATTCATCTGAACCCTTAAAGAAATCCTCTTCTGTTAATACAGAATAAGCATCTACATTTAAATCTTTATAATAATTAACTAAATTATCTATATTAAAGTCTTCAACTATAACGCCTTTAGAAGGTGATGCCTTTTTATATTCTCCTATTATAGATAAACCCTCTTTAGTTAAAACATCTTTAAAATTATTTTCTACTAAAGGCATTTTAATAGCTTCTTCATAAAGTACTTCTAAAGATTTAATACTTTTTCTTTCCTCTACCCTGACTCTCTTTTTATCACAAATTTTATCAAGTATCATATTTTCCCCCTAAGCCAAACTTAATTCTGATATTTCTTTAAACTTTTCATAAGCTTTACCTGAATCTATTAGTTCATTAGCTAAAACAATACCTTCTTCTAAAGATTCTGTAATTTTTGCAACAAATAAAGCTGCTGCTGTATTTAAAACCACTATATCTCTCTTTGGACCTTTTTTACCTCTTAATATATCTATAATAATTTCTGCATTTTCCTTTGGTGTTCCACCTTCTATTTCCTTTATATCAACTAATTCAAAACCGTATTTACTAGGATCTAATTTGTATTCTCTTATAACTCCATTATTAACTTCACAAACTGTAGTAGTTGTAGTTGTTGTTATTTCATCTAAACCATCATCACCATGTACAACCATTGCTCTATCCAAACCTAAATCTAATAAAACTTTTCCAACTGTTTCTACTAATTTTTCATCATATATTCCTAAAAGCTGACCTGTTATAGGGGCTGGGTTGGCAAGAGGTCCTAATAAATTAAACAAGGTTCTTGTTCCAAGATCTCTTCTTGCTGGTCCTACATTTTTCATAGCTTTATGATATTGCTGGGCAAACAAAAACGACATTCCTCTTTCTTCTATAATTTTTTTACTTTTTTCAGTATCATTATCTATTTTTATTCCAAGCTCTGTTAATACATCTGCGCTTCCACTTTTACTAGAAACTGCTCTATTACCATGCTTAGCTACCTTAGCCCCACCACTAGCTGCAACTATTGCTACAGCAGTAGAAATGTTAAAAGTCTTTCCACCATCTCCACCAGTTCCACATGTATCTATCAAATGGCTTGTATTTTCTACATTACAATGTATCATGTTATCTCTTAAAGCTTTGCAAGCTCCCAAAACCTCTGTAGGAGTTTCCCCCTTTACTCTAAGACCTATCAAAAATCCACCTATTTGAGTATTATTGGCTTCTCCTTTCATAATCTCATTTACTACTCCTCTTGCTTCATCCTCAGTTAAATCCTCTTTATTAATAATCTTTAAGATAGCATCATCTATTTTCATTACAAATCACCTCTACAAAATTTTTTATTATCTTCTTTCCATCTACTGTAAATATGGACTCTGGATGAAATTGAATACCATATATTTTTTTATTCTTATGCTGTAAAGCCATAATCACTTTATCTTTCTTAGTTTCAGCTATTATTTCTAATTCTTCAGGCAGAGTTTCTTTTTCTACAATTAAAGAATGGTATCTCATTACCTCAATCTCTTTTTCTAAACCTTTGAAGATATCACTTTCTTTAGTTAAAATCTTTGATGACTTTCCATGGAATATCTCCTTAGCACGAATGATTTTTCCTCCGAAGGCCTCCCCTATAGATTGATGACCAAGACATATTCCAAGTATAGGTATATAACCACCTAATTTTTTTATAACATCAACTGATATTCCTGCCTCCTTCGGTGTCTTAGGCCCTGGTGAAATCACTATTCCTTCTGGAGATAATTCTTTTATTTCGTCTATTGTAATTTCATCATTTCTAACGACCTTAACATCTGCAAACTCACCTATATATTGATATAAATTAAAAGTAAATGAATCATAATTATCTATTAAAAGTATCATCTTAGTGCCTCCTTTAACGCCATAAGTTTATTTTCTATTTCTAAACATTCATTTTCCGGATCAGAATCATAAACTAATCCACCACCTGCTTGCAAATAAGCAACTCCTTCTTTTAAGACTAAAGTCCTTATAGCTATACACATATCCATGTCTCCTCCATAAGAAAAATAGCCAACTGCACCTCCATAAATTCCTCTTTTCCTATTTTCAAGTTCTTCTATAATTTCCATAGCCCTAATCTTAGGAGCTCCTGATAGTGTTCCTGCTGGAAGACAAGAAGCTAAAGCGTCAAAACATGATTTTCCTTCTTCAAGCTCACCATAAACTTTACTTGTAATATGCATTACATGAGAAAATTTTTCTACCTTCATAAAATCATCAACAGCTACAGTACCTATTTTGCTTATTTTACCTATATCATTTCTTCCAAGGTCTACCAACATTACATGTTCTGCTCTTTCCTTTTCATCTTTTAATAATTCCTCTTCTAAGAGCTTATCTTCTTCATGGGTTACTCCTCTCTTCCTAGTTCCTGCTATAGGATTAGTTATTGCAACACCTTCTCTAACAGCAATTAAACTTTCTGGCGATGAACCAATAACTTGATAATCTTCATAATCTATTAAAAACATATATGGTGAAGGATTATCCTCTCTTAATCTTCTATATATCTCTAAGGGAGTTTTGTTAGTATCACAATACATTCTTCTTGATACAACTACTTGAAAAATATCTCCACTTTTTATATACTCTTTTACTTTTTCTATATTTTTTTTATGATCATCTCTACTAATAGAAAACCTTAAGTTTATATCTTGTTTTCCTTCTCGTATTCTTTGAACTCCATTATGATTCTTAATTGTATTATCAAAATAATCATCTTGTTCTCTTTTTATCTCTTCAAAGCTTCTTTTATCTGATGGGAATATATTTTCCACTACATAAACTTTATTTGTTACATGATCATAAGCTATATATCTCTTATAAAAATTAAACCTAATAGTTGGTACATTTAAATCATCTTCATTTTTAAACTTAAGTTTTTTTTCATATAAGGCAATTGAATCATATCCCATATAACCAATAGCTCCACCTTTAAAGGTAAAAGGATTATCAGAAACTTCAAAATTTATAGATACTTCTTTTTTTATCTTCTCTATTTCTTCTAAAGTTTCACCTTGGATTTCTTTATAGGGATCTTCTCCCAAAAAAGAATATCTTCCAAAATGATTTGCATTAGTTCCTCCTTCAAAGATAAATTTCCTTGTTCCTCTTAAACCATTAAATATAGTTATTGGTGTTATTTCATCTCCTCTATACTCAGATATAAATGAAAATGTTTTTTTAAATTTCTTCTTTTCTAAAAAACTACTTTCTACTGTTTGCATTACAATTTACCTCCTCTTTCTCTCTGTACCTCTTCATTAATTTTTCCAACAAAAAAGGTCATTTCATCCATATAATGGGACGAAATGACCGTGGTGCCACCCAATTTCATATAACATAAATAACTTAAACTTTATTATTAGTTTTGAGTATAAAAGAAGCATTCCATCCAAAGGACGAAATGCTATAAATCTCGTTATGCCACCTATGTTACATATCTTTACCAAGTACAAAATACTATACTCTGTCATTTTAACGGTAGACTACCCGTATATCTGTACTAAAAAATAATTCTTTCCAAATATCGTCTCAAAGATCCATTCAATAAAGGCTACAGTATCTAGATTACACCATCCTAGACTCTCTTTGACTAAATTCCTATACCTACTCTTTCTTATCAATGACTTTTTACTTTATCTTATACAATAATATCATTTATTGTTAATTTTTGCAATACCTTTTTTTAATTTTCTTTTTCTTTTTTAAATAAATATTCTTTATAAAGCTTCCAAGTATTATCTTCCCACTTAAAAACACTTATATTATCAAAAGAACAATTAAATTTACAAGGCCTAGTTTTAACATAATTCCAAACCTCCTGATATTTAGGTGGTAATTTTTTAGAAGTTATAGTTACATGAAATACTTTATCATATCCATCGTTTTTATTAAAATTTATAAAAGATAACTGACCCAATTTACTTATTAATTTATCATGCACTTTTTTACCTTCTTCTGACATATCCACTTTCATATATATTACTCTATCATCAAAATGATCATAACCATTTATCTTTAAAGAAGTAGCTTTTTCTTTATTAGTAAACCTTTCTAAAATATTTTCTAGCTTTTCAATATTACCATCATATTCAAAAGGTGCTTTTATAGTAAAATGAGCAGGTAGTTTTGAAGACCTTGCCTTAAAATTTTCAAATACTTCTTTTCTAAGATTATTATTAAATTCTCCTGCCTCTCCTTTTATTACAGACACTATAACATATCTCATATTATTCTCCTTTATAAATAGTAATAATATTTATAATATATCCAAATATTATAATTAATCAATAATTAAATCACCATATTTTTAAGGAGTGACTTCAAATGAAAAAAATAATTATTAACTTGCTCTTACTCACACGAACAATATATATCAAATGGCGGTAAATCAGATTCTATGGAAAATTTCGCACAATACATAACTACAAATGCACCCATTCAAAAAAACTGGAAACAACTATTCGAAAAAGATTTTTCATCTATGTATAATGAAAAAATAGTAAAAATAGAACCTTTAAATGGTGACCTATATCAGGTATATATATTAGCAGATAATAAAACAGTACCTTATGTTGTTGTCAATTCTAGAACAGGTTATTTTCACGGATAAAAATTAAAAGCTAACTTCTGCTTTTAACAGAAATTAGCTTTTAAAATACAAAATTATTTATTCTTTTCTAAAGAAACATTAACTTCTATTGTTTTTCCATCTACATCCATATCTACGCAAATAACTTTATCTGAGCTTGCTGTTGCTGTAAATTCTCCATGCATAAGTGTTGGAGTAGATATATCTACTGCTATACCCATTTCAGAAAAATTAGTAGCTACATTTGCTGTTAACATATTTACTAATTCTGATATAGCACTTTGTGCTATATCATTTAATTCATCAACTGGCATTCCCATCATCATAGCAGATGCTATTTGCTTTGAATCCTCTATGCTAAGACCATATATAATATTCCCTTTTATATCCCCAAATAGTCCAATTATAATAACTACTCCTGGACTCTCTATGTATTTACTTTTTAAACTTAAATTCTTCTTACTAACATTTGTCATCCCTAATTGAGGAAAAATATTAGAAAAAGCCTTAAGTACCGGATTAATATGATTTACATCCACTTAACTTCACCTCTTCCAAATCCTATATTTATTTTTATATCACCAAATTCACTTTCGAATGTTGCTGAATATTCAGTTTGTAAATTTCCTCTTGCTATTTGAATTAGTTGTCCATTTAACACCATTGGTGGAACAACTCTAAGTCCAAAAGCCTTATTAGCTTTATTAATCTTAGAACAAGCATTTCCAGAAAACATATTTGTTATTTCTGCCATAACATTTAATATTTCCTTATCATCCTTAGGTTCTCTTTTTAATAAAATTTTAGAAAAACTTTTAGCTGTTTCAAAGGACATATCAAAGATTAATCTACCAGAATGTCTACCTGTAACTCCCATAATAACAGCTACACCTTCACTACATATTTCTCCTGAAGAATCTCCTTCATTCTTAACATTTATATCTTTTTTTATTAACTTACTGCTTCTGCTAATTCTTCTGAATCAAATGGTTTTTGGATATATTGAGATATATCAGCCCTATTAGCTTGTATTATAAGCTCATCATCCATCATTGCACTTACAACTATAACCTTAATAGTTTTATCTATTTTATGAATTTCTCTTGTACATTCAAATCCATCAGTTCCTGGTATAGTCATATCCATTGTAACTACATCTGGTCTTTCTCTTTTAACTTCTTCAATAACTTCTTCTAATGATCCAGCTTCTCCAATTACCTCAAAGCCATGTTCTGTTAAAGCATCTTTTAATAACACTCTTTGAAACGGTGAATCGTCAACAACTAAAATTTTTGTTTTTCCCATATAATACCTCTCGCTCACAAAATTAAATATATTCATTTTATTTTAAAAATTTATTCTCATATAATATTTATTCGACTATTTTCGCCTTTTCTTGAGTTTAAATAAACTTTATATATATATCAATTTACTTTTTTTATTCTTTTTTTTATTTTATTCTAAAAATAAAAGTTTATTGTAAAATAACTTTTACTTTTTAACCATATGGTAGTATTTTAGACAGAACAAAGTGGCTTCGCCACGCTCCCTTCGGGAAACTTAATTGAAGTAAATATTTAAAAGCATCTTTACTATTATTTAATCTCAACTGAAGCCACTTTTTTTAGCCATTCAAAAGGTTCTAAAAGAAAAATGATTCCTTATAAAAATATATTCTCTCATTTTTCTTTTTGGTTCTTTTGAGGCACTATAATTATTTTTTAACGTATTTGACGACTTACATATTAAAAAGCTAGTAATAATCAGTGCTCGCTCTCAAAAAAGTTTTATAATTTCCATACGTTAAAAAAAGATTTCCTATATCTAAATACTATATAGGAAATCTTTTTTATAATTTTTTTATACATATATAAATTAATCTCTATTCTTAATAAAAGTTATGTTTTGAGGTTCAAAAAATGACAAACTATATCTCTTTGCCATGTCCTGAACTAAATCATTTATAGTTTCAGCATCACCAAAATCACAAGAGATAATTATATATCCTTGCCCCCTATCTACCTTAGCTAAAAATATTTTTCCTGTGATTTCATCATAAAAATTATTTAAAGCTTCACATTCTGAAACAAGATACGGCTCTCCTTCACATAACTTTTCATAAACAATCTGTGCTCCCATTTCATTGTTAACCTTGTCCGAATTCCAAACAGCACAATACCATTCCATAATTTATTGCTCCTTTATCATTAAATAATTCTATTTTTTCAGTCGATTATAATAATACCTTAATTCTTGCATATTTTCTATAATATATTTATACTCTGGAAATTCTTCTTCAATCCTTTTTATACATTTAATGCAAAACTCAGTCCTCTTCTTACAATCCCTTCTCATAATTTCCTTATATCCCCATACATGAGTATAAATTTTTTGCTCATTTTTCCACAACTCTTTTAATGTTTGTAATTCCTTTATACTAATATTCTTAATTTTAGCACACATTGAAAATAGTCTTTGCTCTGCAAAAACCATATTAATAAGCCTATCTTCACTAAAGTTTAAATTCTCCATAAACTTAATAGACATTTCAGTATAAATTTCTTTAAACTCTTCATCACCTATGTATGCTAAAGCTGTATTACTTGGTAATATGGTCCAATCCAAATTTTCATGGAATACATATTCCTTTTTCATATTAAACTTTTTTTTATCCGGATATATATCTTCCGATATTTCTTCTTTATGAATTATTGCCAATTTCTCATCTTTTAATTCTAAACTTATATCATCCCAAACAATAAAATCTGTATCAATCATTATGCAAGGTGCATTTTGTTTTTTTAATGCATATATTTTTCCTGCAGCCCAAAAAATATTAGGATTTATTTTACTGCACTCAATATTTTCTAAAGAAGTATCTATACCTAAATCCCATATAGATTCAATCCCTATACTTTTATAATATTCATATCCCTTATTATCAGTAACCATCTTTATCTTACCATTATTTTTTCGCCACATTAATGCAGATAATATTGTAGTAAGTATCTCAAAATCTTCTATATAATAATTACTTCCCTTATTTATTTCAAAAAAAGGTTTAGTCCAATTTGAGTGAAATGCATTTATCACTTTAAATAAATCCTTTCTAAATTAAATCAATTCCATATCCTCCATAACCAGATCCATTTCCTGAAGTTAAATTTCCATCTTTCTTCGACTCTTCATATATATATTTTTTTATTTTTAAATAACGCATAAGTTCATCTTTATCTCTTATACAATTTCCATCCTCCATAATTAATGGGAATTTAATTCCTTCCTGCATAAGTTTTAGTCCCCTTCATACCTTCATATAATTAATAATATCACTTTTTAGGTAAATTTTACATAATAAATTATAATTAAATCCAAAATTTATCCTACACACTAATATTTTATAATAATAATTTTATATTTATTACTATATGTATTTTTTATTAAAAATAAAAATACATTTTATAATTTTCTATACGTAAAAAAATAATGAACTACTTTTATACATTTATAAAAGTAGTTCACCTTTCAAATTAATAATATTTTATTATATAATCTTTATTGATTATAAAACTCTTCTAGCCAACCATAATGTGCATTATAATAACTATTAGATAAAGAAGAAATTGTTACACCTTTACTTCTACTAGCATGTAAGAAAACATATTGTGTAAATCCTGAACAATCAAAACTATTTGGTCCTGTTGCTCCATATACATAAGGTCTTCCTAGATATCTCTTTGCTTCAGCGATTACTTTTTGCGCTGCTTCTTCTGCTGGATCAACATCATTGTATCCCATCTTATGAATTTCTGTAGTGTTACTTCCAGTTCCCTTTTTTTGAATACAATATAAATTTAAACGTCCATTACCAACTACTATGTCAAAATTATCATCTGATTCACCTAATAAAGTACCTGTTTGTAATAAAAACTTATTAAAAGCATTTTGATTACCATCTAAAACATGAACTTCTGTAGTTTTTAATCCAGTTTTATATTCCTCATATATCTTCATATTTCTTTCATTTAATTCTTGACGAATTGTAGTTTTGCCTCCCCATTTTCTACGATTATTTTTCTTTCTCGGAATATATATACATTCACGTCTATATAGTTTTGAATTAACCTAATTACTTCTACTGGTAAAATCCGTTCTGCTTTCTTATAGTTCATATCTTGCCTCCTAAAATACCGATTACTATGAAATAGCCCCCATATAAATTCCTTTATAAACTTATCTTTCCCCACTCGTTATATGTATAAATATAGAAAAAAAGCAGAATAATTTCAATTATCTACTTTTTTGTTCTTTTCTCAACTTATTAACTTTTGAAAATATGTATATTACCCAAAAATAAAATGTTTAATAGAATTATTAATAATATCTAATGAATCAGGAACTGTTCTTGTTATATAAGGTAAAATCACAGAAAGTATAAACACACCTCCACATGCTAAAAACACCCTTAAATCCATATTTATTTCACCACGATAAACTTTATATCCATATATAGATGCCCCTGCTATGGATGCTACAATTAAAATTTTAGTGACAATCCATATAATAGCATCTATAAACCTCAAGATTAAAATAACTGCTGATAAAATAATCATTATAGGAAAAGCTATTATTTTAACAGGTAATGCTATTATTTTAACTCCTTTCTCATCCTTTTCTCCACTTTTCTTTTTCTTCTCTCTCTTACCTTCTACTTCATTTCCATCTTTATTTCTATTTTTCTTTTTTTCATTTTTCTTGTCAGTGCTCTTTTTTGAATTATCTTTTTGCTTTCTGCTCCTTGATTTAGATTTTCTCTTTTTAGTTTTTGTTCTTTTTTCCCCATCATAGTCATTATATGCATAATCATCATCTTCATAAGGTTCTTCATCATAACATAACTCATCATCAAAATCTTCAGACCTTATATCTTCAAGTTCTTCTTTTGTAAACATAACCGTACTCTCTATATCTTGTCCACTTTTATGGGATGTAGCCATATTAAATAAAGCCTCTTTATAAGCCTCTTCCAAAACCTTAAAGAAAGCATCTGCATTCTTCCTATTATCTACTTCATTTTCTATTTTTTTAACTCTCTTTTCATAAGCCTTTCTTAATTCTTCCATAGAAGAATTTTTATCTACACCTAAAATTTCATAACAATCCATTTTAAATTACTCCCGTATTCTTTTTATTTATCCCATTACTTATTATACAATAATAACTTAACCATAAAATTAATTTATTATAAAGAAAATTTTATTTACTTCATTTACAGATATTTTTTGAATCTGCTTATTATTTCTATTTATCATATCATCTGTGAGCAAATAAATATTATCCTCATCATTACCATATGAATTTATAAATCCTTGTACCTCATGAGTATATTCATTACTTTTATCTCCAATAATCAATTTAGTAGAACAATTTTTATCTCCATAAAGAGAAGTATTTCTATTGGTTGCAAAATTATAAGAATAATGTTTTCCTTTTTCTCCCCAAGCCCAATTTGCTGCATTTTCCTTAATTCCTTGTGATACTCCATCTAAAGTAAATATCTTAGAACCATATTCAACTTTATCCTATCTAATTTAGTATTAGCACTAGTTTTAATCCCTGCAAAAAATATTGATTATAATTTTTCTATTTATACTGAATAGTACAATTAAACTTTATTTTAAATTTTGTTATCATTACAAAAATCTTTATTATTTTTTACAAACTAAAAAGATTCAAAAAATTGCATCATAACAATTTTTTGAATCTTTTTCTCATAAATATTTTTTTATGAACTAAAACTAATTATAATAACTCTTTTCTTAACTCTTCAGCTGACTTTGAAGAAAGATAAGCAGGTGGTACATCAAATACTGTACAAGCTCCAGTTCTTCCTTCCTTAGCCATTCTACTAATGGCTCTTGCATAAGCTACTAAAACATTAGCAGTGAATTCTGGATTACTATCTAAGCTAAGAGAAAATTCTATTTTTTCCTTATTTCCATCTCCTGTAACACCTGTTCTAATAACAAATCCACCATGAGGCATTCCAGAATGATTTTTCTTTAACTCTTCTTCACTTATAAAGTTAACTTCTGTATCATAATCTGAGAAGTAATTAGGCATATTCTTAATTTCATTTTCTACCTTAACCTTATCTGCTCCATCTTCTAGCACAACATAACAAACTCTAAGATGTTTTTCTCTAGTTGTAAGTTCTGGATTTGCACCACTTCTAACTTTTTCTAAAGCTTCATCTTTAGGAATAGTATATTGCTTTCCATCCTTTACGCCTTCTATTCTTCTTATAGCATCAGAATGTCCTTGACTTACTCCTTTACCCCAGAAAGTATAATCGTTTCCTTCTGGTAAAACTGCATTAGCCATTAATCTGTTTAATGAGAATAATCCTGGATCCCAACCTACAGAAATAATACTTAAATTTCCTGCTTCCTTAGCTGCCTTATCAACGTTTGCAAAATATTCTGGTATTCTTGCATGAGTATCGAAACTATCTACAGTATTAAACATTTCTGCAATCTTTGGTCCTTGTTCTGGAAGATCAGTAGCAGAACCTCCACAAAGTATCATAACATCGATTTTATCCTTATATTCTTCAAGTTTTGAAATATGTAAAGCCTCTGAACCATCGTCCATAACAAGACCTTCTCTTCTTGTAAATACAGCTTGTAAATCCATGTCTGCATTTTGTTTTATAGCTTTGATTACTCCTCTTCCTAAGTTACCATAACCTATAATACCTATTCTTATATTTTTTTGCATTTATAACACCCCCAACTTTTTTCTCTCTTATTCTATCACATATTTTTATATTTTTATATTTTTATTAATACTTTTACTCTAATCATATATTTTTTTCATAATATCCCCATATTTTTTATTCCAACTTGTTTTAAGTTTTCTATCTATTTTTTCTTTATCAGTTGACTTATACAAGCATTCTTCTTGACCACCATAAATAATACTTCTTAAATATAAACTTCTTAAATTGTTGGTAGTCTTTACCCCCTTAAACTTAATATATTTGTTTTTAGGATTAGTAGTAGTAAATATAATGCTCCTCTTATCTAGCACTTCTAATCCTCGTAAATTATTTGCTGTAAATATAAATTGTCCTTTAGAATTTTCTCCAAAAACCGTCAATATCTCTCCAAATAAATACTCAAACATTCCAGAATCTAATTCATCTATTACTAAACATACCTTTGGATCATTATAAACTGCTATCATAAGTCCTAATATAGATACAATTTTCCTAGTTCCTTCAGCTTCATATTTAAACGGAAATTCTAAGTTATCCCTTATAGATACAAACTCTAATTCCCTTTCTATATCATATTCTTGTATTAAAGCTTTATTTTTCTTCTTTATTCCTAGCTTAAAGCCCGGAATAATTGATTCAAGTACTGTATTAATGTTCTCAATTACTCCTTGTATAACCTCATAAGAATTATCATTTAACTTATTAGTTTCACTTTTCCTTAATTCAATTAACATATTCTCTTTATCTTCAGAAAACAACTTATACCTTACTCCTAAAGTTAAACCATCAATATTACCATTTAGGCATTCACTGCATAGAACAAGTAAATTATGCTTTCCAAAATAATTGAGAGAATCTAATATTTTATAATACTCACTTTCTTCACCAAATGCTGTTCTATAATTGTTCATACTACTTTGATTAAATACAAATGATATATTATTTTCTTTTGAAAGAGCTTTTGATATCAATAACCCAATTTTGTTTTTCTCATTTTTAGTAAACATATTATATGTTGCAATTGGCTTAATAACATTATAACAATCATTATCTATATTATAATCTATTATAGTTTTAGTATTAGTTTTAACCTCTCCATTAAATATTGAACATTTTATTTTTTCCTTCCTTACTTCAACCTTGTTATTTAATTTATCTTTTCCTAATTCAAAGCTATAGCTTACTTTATAACTTTCAACTTTACTTTGTATATAAAAAGTATATTTAAAAAAAGAATTTTCTCCATTTCTTAGTAATTCCAATAAAAAGCTATTTATTTTTTCCCCTGATAGCAGAATTTTTAACAAATAAAGTGCTTCAATAAAAGTTGTTTTTCCAGAAGCATTTTGCCCATATATACCTAACACATTATCAGATTTTCCTTTTTTATTGGAACAAGTACAAGAATTAAACGTAACCTTGCCACTTTCTACATTCTTAAAATTATTAATCTCCACTTCTATAATTCTAATTAGACTTGTCACTCACTTTTCTCCTTCTTAAATTGTTTACTCAATTATTCTTTACATAATATATTTTTTTATTCTATTTTTCATATAATCATTCTTAATATTTTAACTATATTCATACACCTTAAAGATATATTTTTTATTTTTCATTAACATTCTCATCTATTTTTTCATAATATACATCATGAGTATTAAAGGGAAAGGACCTCTAAAAATGAAGAAAAAAAGAAAATTAGCACTTTTCTTAAGCTTAATTTTTACCATAAGTTCTTTATTTATTAGTTGTACTAAAAAAAATAATACTGGTTTAACTACTGTTCGTCTTTGCGAAGTAGTTCGTTCTATATTCTATGCTCCAATGTATATTTCTTTAGAGCAAGGTTTCTTTAAAGATGAAGGTTTAAACATTGATCTAAGTAATGGACAAGGTGCCGATAAAGTTATGCAAAATGTTTTAAGCAAAAACTCAGACATTGGATTTTGTGGACCTGAACAGGTAATATATATTAATAATCAAGGAAGAGAAGACAGCCCTATTCTTTTCGCAGAACTTACCCAAAAAGATGGATCCTTCTTAGTTAGTAGAACTAAAGAAACAGACTTCACCTGGGAATCCATAAAAGGTAAGGAAATCATAGGCGGAAGACCTGGCGGTGTTCCTGAAATGGCCCTTGAATATGTTATGAAAAATAATAAACTTGACCCAAAGAAAGATGTTAACATAGTGACCAATATTGATTTTACAGCAACCTCTGGTGCTTTCCTTTCTGGAACTGCTGATTACGTAGCATTATTTGAACCTACTGCTTCTATGCTTGAAGCTCAAAATGGAGGATATATTGTTTCTTCTATAGGTGAATCCCTAGGTAACATTGCTTATACTTGTTTTTTCTGCAATCAATCTTATATGGATAATAATCCTGAAATTATTAAAAAATTCACCAAAGCAATTTACAAAGGACAACTATGGGTTCAAAATCATAATAGTGAAGAAATAGCCTCCTCTATAGAGTCCTATTTCCCTGGTACTGATAAGAATATAATTATTAATGTAATTAATAATTATAAAAAAATTGATGCCTTCAAATCCAACCCCAATATAAACCAATTAGATCTTGAAAAATTAATGGACGTTATTCAATCCTATGACTCATCACTAATGCCTTCTAAACCAACTTATAAAAAAATAGTTAATAACTCTTTTTCTGAAGATGTAGTAAAAGATAGCACAAATTAGATATAGAACGAACCAAGTGGATTAAAGCGGAAGCCCAAAACAAAGGGCTTCCATCCATTTATATTTTAATATTTTTTTACATAACAATAAGGTGGTGAAAAAATTGGATTTACTAAACATTAATAATCTATCAATGAACTATCACTCATTAAAAGGTGAGACACAAGCTTTAAATAATATTAACTTTTCTGTTAAAGAAAATGAATTTCTTACTATTCTTGGTCCTTCTGGCTGTGGAAAATCTACTCTCCTAAACATTCTATGTGGTATATTAAAACCAAGCGCTGGTACAATCCTTTTTAAAGGCAAAGATATAGATAAAAACTCCAATAAAATAGGCTATATGTTTCAAAAAGATCACTTATTTGAGTGGGATACTGTATGGAAAAATGTAACATTACCTTTAAGAATAAAAAGTATCTCAACTAAAGAAAACTTAGAGAGGGTTCAAAAACTTCTAGAAAAATATGATCTTATAAACTTTAAAAATCATTATCCAAAAGAACTCTCTGGTGGTATGAGACAAAGAGTAGCATTAATTAGAACCTTAGCAATTAATCCTGAAATTTTATTCTTAGACGAGCCTTTTTCTGCACTTGATTTTCAAACTAGAATTAAGGTTTCAGATGATATCAAAAATATTATTAATATTGAAAAAAAAACTGCTATCATGGTTACTCACGATATAAGTGAAGCTATTTCTTTATCTGATAGAATATTAATTTTATCAAAGCGACCTGCAAATATAAAAAGGGATATAGATATTAACTTTAAAAATAAGGCTGCTACACCTTTTGAAAGAAGAAGTGAAGGAGAATTCAAATTTTATTTTGATCTAATTTGGAAGGAACTTAACTCTTAATGAGCGAAGAACACAAACTCTTTATAAAAAATCTTAAATTTAATAACTTTAAGGTTACCTTTTTTAGAATTTTTATATTAATCTTCTTAATCTTTCTTTGGGAAATAGCTGCTAATCAAAAATGGATAGACCCCTTTTTATTCTCTAGTCCAAGTAGAATTCTAAAATCACTTTTTAAATTCTACAATGATGGTACTTTATTAAATAATATATGGATAACTTGCTATGAAACTATTCTAGGATTTACTCTTGGTACTATTTGGGGTACACTAATAGCTATTTTATTATGGATTTTTCCTTTTGCCTCTAAAATTTTAGATCCCTACCTCGTAGTTCTTAATGCCCTACCTAAGGTTGCTTTAGCACCCATAATTATATTTTGGGTTGGAAATGGTACTACAGCTATAATTGTAATTGCACTTCTTATTTCTATTGTTACTACAATTATAAGTATTTATACTGGATTTAAAGAAGTAGATAAAGAAAAATTATTATTAATGCTCACCTTTAATGCAAGTAAAATTCAAATCTTACGCTATTTAATTATCCCTTATTCAGTTCCACTACTAATATCAGCCTTAAAGATAAATGTAGGTTTATCTTGGGTAGGTGTAATAATGGGAGAATTCTTAGTAGCGCGTAAAGGACTTGGCTTCTTAATAGTATATGGTGGTCAAATATCTCAACTTGATATGGTTATGATGAGTATAGTTTTACTATCTATAATTGCTTTTGTTATGTATAAATTAGTTGCTTTATTAGAAAAGTCAACTTCAAGGGATTCTTAGATTTAGTTCTAAGAATCCTTAATTTTATACAAACTTCTTTTAATTTAAACACATTAACTCATAAGTATTATTTTTTTTATATTTATCAATTTTTTTCAAGTTTACATAATTACCTCAAAGTGATAAATTAATTTATGAACTATTACTTTAGGAGGAATAATAAATGAAACTTTTTAGGGAAGCACTTATTATCTTTGGTATCTATCTATTAGGTGAATTCATTTCCAAAATTTTATCTTTACCTATCCCTGGGAATGTTTTAGGGCTTATAATACTACTAATATTATTATGTACTAATATTATAAAACCATCCCAAATTGAAAATATATCAAATTTTCTTTTAGACCATTTAGCCTTTTTCTTTATTCCCGCAGGAGTACAACTTATGTCTTCTTGCGGACTTATTAAAGATTCTTGGGCTAAATTAATAATTATATGCATACTAACAACAATTATAGTTATTGGATGTACAGGGATCATTGTTCAAGCTATTTCACGAAAAATAAATAAGAAAGGAGAAACTACTTTTATAGACAAGTAGTAATATTTAAATTTGAGCATAATAACTAACAACTTATTTTTTGGAATAATTCTTTCACTAGCAGCCTTCGAAATTGGCTTATACATAAACAAAAAAACTAAGGTAGCAATATTTAATCCATTACTAATTGCTATTCTTCTAGTTATAGGTTTCTTAATAGCATTTAATATTGATTTTGATACTTATAATTCAGGAGCTAAATTTATAAATATGTTTCTTGGACCTTCCACTGTAGTTTTAGCACTTCCTTTATATAAACAAATTGATTTATTAAAAAGAAATGCCCTTTCAATTATTAGTGGAATTTTACTAGGATCTATTATTGGAATATGCTCTATTATAGCTTTATCATACATTTTCAAATTAGATTCAGATTTAATGAAATCTTTAATTCCCAAATCTGTTACAACACCTATAGGAATAGAAATCAGTAATCAATTAGAAGGTATTGTACCAATTACTGTTTTAGCTATTATTTTATCAGGTATCTTAGGTGCTGTAATTGGGCCATATATCTGCAAAATCTTCAAAATAAATGATAGCATTGCTGTCGGGGTATCTTTAGGCACAGCCTCTCATGCTATAGGTACTACTAAAGCCCTTGAGATAGGTGAAGTTGAAGGCGCCATGAGTAGCTTATCTATAGGAGTTGCAGGTCTTATGACAGTATTTATTGCGCCAGCTATTTATAATTTAGCTGCAATAATATTAAATTTATAAAAAAAGATATCATAATAACTTATAAAGTTATTATGATATCTTTTTTATTTATGTTAATTGTACTTTCAAGCTTTTTTTATAATTTATCAAATTTCTTTATAAAATTGGATGAATTATTTTTTTCTGAAATCTCATCATATTCCTAAAGTAAACTTTTTCATCCTTTAATATAACTTTAACATTGATTTTTATTTATGTAAACATATTTATCGTAAAATATATATTTTTAATCTTATAAGTATTTTCTTATACTTTATTGTAATACATATTTAGTATTTATAAAATTATACTTAAATATCATATAGAAATTCCCCAACAAAAATCATTGAATATTAAAACTAAAAATTTTCCACTTTACATTTACAGTTTAATCTCTTTTTTGTTTTTATATAGTAAATGGACTTTTGAGAGGAGGAATTAAAATGGAAGCAATTATGGAGTGTATTAAATTCTTAATATCAATTTTAGCTACAGTTATAACATGGATTTTTGGAACCTGGGATATATCAGTAATTGTTCTTATCTTATTTATGAGTTTAGACTATTTAACAGGAATGATAAAAGCTTATATTACTAAAGAACTTTCTTCTAGAATTGGTATTAAAGGACTTGCAAAAAAAAGTCTTATATTAATAGTTCTTATAGTAGCCGTATTATTAGATAGATTAATTAACACTACTTGGGTATTCAGAACATTGGTTTGTTATTTCTACATAGTAAATGAAGGTTTAAGTATATTAGAAAACTGTGGAGAATTAGGTTTACCATTACCACAAAAACTAATTGATGCCCTTTTACAATTAAAAGATAAAGAATGACTTAGATAGTCATTCTTTATCTTTTAATTGTACTTTTTTGACTTTAGTGACGTTTAACGTCATAATTATATTATAATATTTTACATTGTTTGGTTTATATTCCATTTTTATTTTTTTACATTTATGTTTACAATTTCAATCTTTTTGTCTTTTTATTAACCAAAAGATAGAAAGAGGTGCTATAAATGTGCGAAAAATTGTATAACTTAATAATATCTAGTAAAAATAATAATTGTAGTTGTTTAGAAGTATTACTTGAAAGGTTTGATAAATTAATTATAAAATATGCACGCTTACTGGACTATGAAGATGCAAAACAAGATTTAATTTTACATTTCATAAAAACAGTAAAATCTATGAAGATAAATGATTCTATGGACTCTGATCCAATTCTTGTATCATACCTTCATAAAACTATAAAAAACGAATATATTCGTTTATCTAAGGCAAAAACTAAATACTCTTTTTCTGAACTTAATTTAGATATAATAACAGATTCTCAAGAACTAGAAATTGATTACTTTAGTGAATTATTTGATAAATATCTTACTAAAAAAGAATCTGATATACTTACCTTATTATTTAAAAAAGGTTATACAGTTACAGAAGTTTCTAAATTAATGGACATTTCAAGACAAGCCGTAAATCAATGCAAAAATAGATCTTTAATCAAATTAAGAAAAAACCTAATAGATTGCATGTAAATAAAAATAAGGAGAATTAAAAAGTTAAATTCTCCTTATATAAAATATATTAATTTATAAATTCTATTTTCCAATTAAAATATCCAGTTTCTTTATTTTGTTCATATTTAAAATAAGCTGAATATATATTTCCCTTTTTGCTTTTTAAATTTCTAAAGCCAACCTTTCCATTTTTAAGAAGTAACTCTACCATCTCTTTAGAAACCTTTTTTCCTAACGAATTTATATATTTATCATCTTTCCATATAGTAAACTTACATCCATTCTTCCAATTTGTACACCCAAATCCTCTATCACCTTCAATAATATCATTACCACATATAGGGCACTTACCTAAACTAGTTTTTCCTTCTGGAAGATCAACCTTAAAGCTGCTTAACATAGATGTATCTTTTTTTATATCATCTACAGCTCCTATAGTAAACCCTTTTATCATATCTAAAAACTCACTTTTCTTAAACTTACCTTTTTCTATATCAGATAAAGTCTTTTCTAGCTTACCAGTATACTGTAAGTCCAATAATTCTTTTACCGGAAATATTTCCACTAAGGTTTTTCCAAGATCAGTGCATGTAAGGCTTTTTCCTTTAGACTTAATATATCCTGTATCTTTTAACTTCTTTATTGTTTCTGCTCTTGTAGCTGGTGTTCCTATACTAAATCCACTAAGTATAGCCTGCATCATTTCTTCTGAATCTTCTTCGTCCTTAAAACTCTTCCCACAAGTTTCCATAACTCTTAATAATGTTTTTTCTGTATGTAGTTTTGGAGGTTTTTTAGTAACTTTATTCACTTTACTATCCACTATGTCAATTATATCTTTTTCTTTAACTAATGGTAATATAGTATCCTTACTTTCTATTTTTTCTACTATACGCCAACCTTCAACTATTTGAACCTTTCCCTTAGCTATAAAGTTTCCTTTTAATAATTCATTATTAACCTTAACAGTCAACTTAGTTTCTTCAAATTGAGCTATAGGCATAAACTGCATTATAAACCTGTTTTTTATAGCTGTATAAACAATCTCTTCATCCTTACTTAAGCCTGTTGGTTTAATATACGTTGGAATTATAGCACTATGGCTTTCCACCTTAGAATTATCAAAAATTCTTTTATTATCTATAAATTTAATTTGATCTTCATAAGGTAATCCCCTCTTTATTGTTTCTAACACCTTTCTAGTCTTATCCTTTAAACTCTCATCTAAAGCGACACTTCCGGTTCTAGGATATGTAGTAAATTTCTTTTCATATAAAGATTGTGCTACCTTTAATACCTTATCAGAAGTCCATCCTTTATACTTACTTGTTATATATCCTTGTAAATTAGATAAATTAAATAATAATGGAGCATATTCCCTCTTCTTCTCTATTTGTTTTTCCACTATTTCTCCATTAGCTTCTTGTAAGGCTTTCTTTAACTCATCTACTACTTTTTTATCTTCAAATTTTTCATTATTTTCTTCATTATAATAAGTTGCCTCAAATTCCTCATTATTCTTTGTCTTGAAGGCTGCAATTAACTTGTAATAAGTAGTAGCCTTAAAGTTTTCTATTTCTTTATCTCTATCATATATAATCTTTAATGTAGGTAATAAAACTCGTCCAATATTTAATATCTTGTTATCATTAGGATTGTATCTTAATGTTGCTACTGAAGTTAAATTTATTCCTATAATCCAATCTGCCCATTGTCTACTAATTCCTGCATCTTGTAAGAATTTCATTTCTTCATTCTTCTTTAGATTCTTCATACCTTTTTTTACTTCATCTGGAGTCCATTCGTTAAGTAATAATCTATATATAGGCTTATCCTGATTCAAATACATAAATACCTCTAAAGATATTAATTCTCCCTCTCTGTCCTGGTCAGTAGCAGATATTACCCCATCTACATCTGGACGTGCTATCAGATTCTTTATTATATTTATTTGCTTTTCAGCACCTTTATCTACAGCCGATCTATCTACACTGTCACATTTTATCTTATATTCAAATTTTTCTGGTATAAAAGGAAACTTTTCCATTCTCCAGCTTCTCATACTTTCATCATAATCTTTAGCATCATATAATTGAAACAAATGACCAAAGGCCCAAGTTACTAAATAATCTTCACCTTCAAAATATCCATCATTTCTTTTCTTTATATTGTAAGCATCTGCAATATTCTTAGCTACAGAAGGCTTTTCTGCAATCACTACTTTTTTCATATTATAAATAGTCCTCCATCTTACCTTTTTTTACAGTAACTATGCTACCTTAATTATGTACTTTTTTTCATTTTTTATTCCATAATCAAGATTAAATTCAAAATATAAACATAAATATTTTTTCTCATACACCACAAAAAATAGGCATGATTCATGCCTATTTTTTTCTTTTATTTATATAATAACAAACTATCTGCACTAGTTTTATTATATTTTTTTATTTATTAAATTTCAACTACTTTTTTATCCAAAAATCACTTCTACTCCATAGTGATCAGATACTACTTCCTTATTTTCACCATTAAAAATAACTTTTGATATTTTTACATCTATATCTTTTGAATTAGTAAAAATCAAATCTAATCTCTTTTCATCAGAACAGCTACTCCATCCATCAATTTTTCCTGGAACAGTTATTCCACCATCTTTTTCTTTAGCTAGTTTATAAGTATCATAAATACCTTGGCTTAACAAATAATCATATCCCTCATCTTTTACAAAAGCATTATTGTTAAAGTCACCCATTAAAAAAGTTTTCTTATCATTATCTACCTTATCTAGCAAAGATTTTACTTGATACTTAAAAGATTCCTCCTCATCATGCCACCAACCTAAGTGACACGAAAAAAATGTATATATTTCATTTTCAATAGATATATTAGCTTTTAATATCTTCCTAGCTTTATAATTTTTTATATCTGTGCTTTTAGTTACAAAGAAACTTTCCTTATCTACAATCTTGTGCTTTGTTAATATAGCTAATCCTTCTTCATATATATCATATCCTATATGAGACATATCCCAAAAATATTCATATTCTTCAATACCTAAATTATTTAATTCATCTAATAATACTGATAAATAATTTTCTTTTGTTATGCCTTCACCACGACTAAGCTTTTGGCTTACCTCTTGCAAAGTAATAACGTCATACTTTTCTTCAGATATTGTCTTTGCTAAATATTTAATTTTTTCTAATTGATTTTCTTCTTGCCATGAATGGCAGTTTAAAGTTAATAATTTCATATTATACACCTAAATAATCTTGAATTTTTGATTTTAATACATCAGCTTTTGGCCCATAAATAGCTTGTACTCCATTATCCTTTAATATTAATCCCAAAGCTCCTTCTTTTTTCCATTCTGCTTCCCCTGCTACTTTACTTACATCTTTAACTGTAACTCTTAGTCTAGTCATACAAGCATCTATATCTTCAATATTTTCTCTATTTCCTAATAACTTAACTATATTTTCAACTTGAGAATCTCCTGCTGCTACTTCTGATTTAGCTGCTACTTCTCCTTCTTCTGCTTCTACATAATTACCTAAACGTCCTGGGGTTGCAATCTTAAATTTCTTAATTAAGAAATTGAATACTCCAAAATTCAATCCAAACATACCTACACATGCAATAGCAAAGTTTATTAAATCTTTTCCAATACCTGCATTTATCATTAACGGTGTACGTGTAATTAATTCTATCACACCAAAAGCATGAACTCTTAAGTTAAATAAATCTGCTAACGCAAACCCTATACCTGTTAATATTGCATAACTAACATAAAGTATTGGTGATACAAATAAGAATAAGAATTCCACTGGTTCAGTAACACCTGTTAAGAAACCTGCTATAGCTGCTGAGAAGAACATACTCTTATACTTACTCTTTTTATTTCCTTCAACATTTTTATACATTGCAAATGCTATTGCTAATAGAGATGAACATGATAGTATAACTTGTCCCACCTTGAATCTTGCTGGAGTAACTGTAGTTAATAAGTTATTATATGCTGTCATATCTCCTGAACCTTTTAAGTTAACTAAATCTGTAATCCATGCTAACCATAATGGATCTTGTCCAGATACTACTTGACCTATATTACTTCCTGATAAAATTTGATATGTTCCACCAAGTTCTGTATAATTCATTGGAATCGTTAACATGTGATGTAAACCAAAAGGTAATAATAAACGTTCTAAAGTACCATATACAAATGGCGCAAGTACTGGTGAGCTATCTTTAGATTCTGCAAGCCACATACCAAAGCTGTTTAGTCCTGATTGTGCAAAAGGCCATACTAAAGTCATAAAAAGTGCAGTTACTACAGATCCTGCTATTACTACAAAAGGAACAAAACGTTTACCATTAAAAAAACTTAAACAATCAGGTAATTTACTATAATCATAATACTTATTATAAATAGTACCACCTAAGAAACCTGCAATAATACCAACAAATACCCCCATATTTAATGCTGGCGCACCTAAAACACTAATAAAATAATCCGCAACCGTTAAATCCATACCAAACATAGTTGTTACTACTGCACTTGAATCCAACAACATATCTGATGTAACACCAAATACAGAACCTGTTATTTTATTAATAAGTACAAATGCTATTGCTCCAGCAAAAGCTCCTTGTGCTCTATCTTTTGCCCAAGAACCTGCAATTGCAACTGCAAATAATAGATTTAAGTTATTTAAAAAAGCCCAACCTATTTGCTCCATAACGTTTCCAACAGTTTGAATAAATGCAACATCTGAAAACATTGCTACAACTTTACCTAAAGATATCATAATACCTGAGGCAGGCATTACAGCTACAACTACTAATAACGCCTTACCAAACTTTTGCCAAAAATCAAATGAAAATAATTTTGATTTCTTATTACTCTTTCCCATACTTTTATTCCTCCCTATTTTTATATATACATTTTAAACTTTGTATAATCGTGCTTCATATGGTCTTAAATTTAATTCTGTTATATTTGTATGCATGTCCACTTTATAGTTGCTTAAAATCAACTTTTCATGGCTCAATGTAACATTTTCATAAGAATACTTAACTATATCGTCTGATAAATTTGTAATTACTATATACTGTTCATCATTTAATGTTCTTGTATATGCATAAATACTATCATTATTCTCTAATATCAAATCATATTTTCCATAAATTAAAGTTTTACTTTCTTTCTTCAATCTGCATAACTTTTTATAGAAATTTAGCACTGAATTTTCGTCATTTAATTGTTGTTCTACATTAATATTTTTATAATTATCATTTATCTTAATCCATGGCTTTCCTTCTGTAAATCCAGCATTTAATTTATCACTCCATTGCATTGGAGTACGAGCATTATCTCTAGATATACTTCTTGCCACTCTTAAAGCATCTTTTGGATTTTCTCCATTCTTAACCTTACTATTATAAAGATTTACACATTTAATATCATCGTAATCTTCTATTGAATCAAAATGTACATTTGTCATACCAATTTCCTGTCCTTGATATATAAATGGTGTACCTTTTTGCATAAAATACATTAATGCATATGCCTTAGAACTTTCAGCCCAATACTTTTCGTCATTTCCCCAACTTGAAACAGCTCTTGGAATATCATGATTTTCAATAAATAAAGCATTCCATCCATCCTTATCTAACGCATTTTGCCATCTTGTAAGAACCTCTTTAAGATTTTTAACTTTATTTCCTTCTATAGTATCATCTTCTTTCCAAAGCTCAAGATGTTCAAATTGAAATAACATAGAAAATTTACCATCTTTTTCTCCAACCCAATTAGTAGCTTCTTCTGCTTTTACCCCATTAGCTTCACCAACTGTTACAATATCATACTTAGAAAATGTATTCTTATTAAGGTCATCTAATAATTCATGTATTCCATCTACATTCATATGCTTATCAAAAGAAGAAACATATCTTAAATTATTAGGATTTGGCATATTTTCAAAAGTCAAATCTTTTTTAATATGACTTATAGCATCTACCCTAAAACCATCTATCCCTTTGTCTAACCATCTATTTATCATTTTATAAACTTCTTGTCTTACTTTTTCATTTTCCCAGTTAAGATCAGGTTGTTTTTTTGAAAATAAATGTAAATAATATTCTTCTGTTTTTTCATCATATTTCCATGCTGATTCACTAAATATGCTTTCCCAGTTGTTTGGTTCTTTTCCTTCCTTACCTTCTCTCCATATATACCAATCTCTTTTTTCATTATTTTTTGATGATCTTGATTCTATAAACCAAGGATGTTCATCGCTTGTATGATTTACAACTAAATCTAAGATTAACTTCATATTTCTACTATGAACTTCCTTTAATAACTCATCAAAGTCTTCCATAGTTCCGAAGTCTTCCATAATCGCTTCATAGTCACTAATATCATATCCGTTATCATCATTAGGTGACTTAAACATTGGACAAATCCAAATTATATCTATCCCTAAATATTTTAAATAATCTAATTTTGATATAATCCCTTGTATATCTCCTATCCCATCATTATTAGTATCTTGAAAGCTTCTTGGATATATTTGATATGCTATAGATTCTTTCCACCAATTTTTCTTCATCTGTCTCTCCCTTTCATGCAACCGATTGCTCTTTTTGCAATAAATAGCACTAATACTTTTCTCTTGTTAAATCTACTATAACACATAAAAGTAATCATTTACAAGAGTTTTATTATTGAAATTTCTTCAAATTAATAAATTATTTTAATTTATCTTCCTTTTTCTCAGATTAATGCAATCGCTTGCATTAATAAATAGATAATATATTTTAAAAAATCATTTTTAGTTCAAGACATTTTAAGTGCCTGTGGATAGGATATAAAATTAAAAATAATTTTATATCCTATCCACAGGCACTTATATACAATCCTAATACCTTAATTCTATTTATAATTTTTCAAAGACTCCCTCTCAACAAGTCTAGTATTTATTATATAATATCCCTTTTCATTACTACTATTATCTATCTTATTAATTAAAAGCTTAGCGGCATAATATCCTAAATCTTCTGAATTAATATCTACTGATGCTAATTTAGGATTTCTATAATCAGATAATGGTACATTATTAAAACCTACTATCGAAATATTTTTCTTATTTAATTCTTTCATTTTATCTTGTACACCAAATGCAAGCATATCATCAGTAGCTACAATAGCTGTTACATTTTCATTTTTTATAGTTTCTGCTGCTAATCTTCCTGTTTCCTCATTGAACTCTTTACCTAAATATATTAATTCATCCTGCACTCTTTTCCCCCTACTTAACAATGCTTCTTTATATCCTCTTAATCTATCAATTGATACATTTAGTTCTTCTTTTGCCCCTACAAAAGCGATCTTTTTATGTCCCCTATCTAATAATAAATTAACTAAATCATACATTGCTTTAAAGTTATCATTATCTACCCATAGAGTATCTTCAATATCTTCCGGTCTACCTATTACTACAAATGGAAATCTAATTTCTTTTAAATAATCAATGCATTTATCATCTTCTCTTACTCTAAATAAACATATTCCATCTACAAGGTTACTTCCAGTAAATCTTTTAATCCATTCTTCATCCCTAGAATTATCATCTTTAAATGCATACATCAGATAATAATTTTTATGTTCTGCATATATGCTCATTCCCTTCATGGCTTGAATAAAAAAAGAATTTTCGAAAATATTTTGTGCCCCTTCAGGTACTACTACAGCTAAAATATTAGTTTTTTTGTTGGCTAATCCTCTAGCCATTGCATTAGGTACATAATTTAGTTTTTTTATAGCTTTATTTACTCTTTCTTTTGTCTCTTCACTAATTTTATCACTATTTGATAATACTCTAGACACAGTTGACGTTGCAACTTTAGCTTCTCTAGCTACATCCTTTATAGTTACTTTCATAATCTCCTCCACAAAAAATTTATCTATATCACGAAATTAATTATCTTTCATTTTTATCCCAAATAAAAAAGTTTAATATTAATGCGAAAGTGCACCATAGAATATAAGGAATAAGTAGGTATCCTGCAATTTTATCTATCTTTATAAACTTAATGAAAGTTATAATTATAAATATCAATAATATTATAAGCTCAATTAGAGCTAACCCATATAGCCTAAAGGAAAAAAATAAAAAACTCCACAAGTAATTTAATAATAATTGTATGATATAAAAAAACAATGCTGTTCCTGTATCTTTTCTTTTATCCTTCATCATATAAATTCTATATGAACTTATTCCCATTAGCAAATATAATATCACCCAAACTATTATAAATACTATAGGTGGTGGTGCAAAGAATGGTTTTTCAATTTCACTATATACGTTCATACTATCTTTTGTAATTAAACTTACTATAAAAGCTCCAACCAAAGGCAATAAAGAAAATAATATCAAGGGAATTTTCTTAATCTTACCTTCAACTAAAAATATATTTTTCATAAACACCTCTTAAAATATAATACTCTATATTTATATTATGTCTTACAAATAATACTATTCCTTAAGAAAACAACTTCTATATATATATGTCTGAAAACTCAATATCTACCTTTTCTTCTAATGGGTGCATTGCATCTTCTAATTCTTCATCTTCATAAGAATCCGGGTAATATCTAGGTAATGTTATACTAAACTCGGTTCCAAATTTATCATCAGACTTTAAATCAATCCTTCCACCTTGTAATAATAAAAGTTCTTTTGTTAAATATAAGCCTAATCCGCTTCCCTCTGTGGTTCTATCAAAAGATTTATTTATTATTGTAAACTTGTCAAAAATATGCTTTTTTATATCGTCGTTAATTTTACATCCATCATTTCTTATCTTAATAACAACATTATTAAGATTATCATATATATTTACCAATATTTTTTCTCCATCGCTGCCAAACTTAACACTATTAGATAAAATATTCAACACGACTCTTTCAATCATTTCTTTATCACATTTCACATAAATTTCTTCTTCTACAGAATCAAAAATAAGATCACAGTCTATTTTTTTTATATATTTATAACATGCAAGAGTTATATTCTCAATAACTGGAACTATATTATGTACCTTAATATTTGCTTTTAAATAACCTTCTGAAATTTTATTAGTATCAATAAAATTACTAATAGTTCTAATTAGCCTTAAACAATTATGTTTTATGGCCTTATTATAGTTATTTAAATTTTCAAATTTACTATTCTCTATAGTCATTTCACTTAATTGTAAAGCTGAGTATATTAAATTTATAGGAGTTCTTAATTCGTGAGATATATTTGAATAAAATTTATTTTTTAATTCCTCATTTTTTTTATATTCTGAATATTTTCTTTTAAACTTATAATTTTTGTGTGCTTCAGTCATATCTTTAATATATATAATCCTTGTTACACTATTCATATTAAAGAAATATATAACATATTGTGCACCCTCTAAACTTGCAAACTCAAAATTAAAGCTCTCTATTTCTCCCTTTTCTATAGCTTCTATCTTTTGCTTTATTAATTCAAAATCTTTTATAGTATTAATTTTGGAATATATACACTCAATACATGATTCAAACTTCTTTCCAACTACATCACCTTTATCTTTAATTTTTAAAATATTCATAACTGCATTATTAGCATAATAAATTTGATTAAAATTAAATATTAATATTCCATCACTTAATTTTTCTGTAATTTCTTCATACTTTTCACCGCTTTTTTCTATAAAGTGTTCTACTTCCAAAAGATTTTTATTTCTCTTTTTCAACAACTTATTTAATTCTTTTTGCTTTGATTGAACTCGCATAAGCTTATCCTTCATATTAACATAAGATTGCTTAACCACATTAGTGGCTATTAATACAAATATTAAATAATAAGCATAAAGTCTTATAATATCTGCTATTACTTTAATTCTTGAATCAATGAAAGTTTCTAATATAGTTAAACCTTGATACAATATTATACTTATAAAATACTTATACATTAATTTTCGCTTGTTCTTATCTATATTAATAAAATCAAAAAATAAGAATATCCATAATAGAAATATTAAAGGAATTAATAATAAAATTCCAACCCAAATGCCTTCTACATTATTTTCACCATAATATAAATATATACCTATTGCTATAAATAAAAAAATAATATTACAAGCCACAGTAAAAATTAATTTTTTCTTTTTAGTAGTTTCTAAATATTCAGCAATAAATGCAATTATTACAACTATATACTCAAGCCAAAAATTTTCAATCATAGTATAATAGTTAAAAGAGGCATTCCTTAATAAATGAGGACTACATTGCATTATTAATCTTACAAAACTCACTGCATATATAGAAAGGAAACCGATTCCTATATTTCGATAAAGTAACCCTTCATCCATACTCCTTCCACAACATGCTATAATTCCTGAACTAAGTGCAATGCATGTACAAAATATACTTATAAATAATAGAAATGTAGAATAACTATTTTTAAATATAAAAGAAAGCAATATAAGCTTAATAACTAGTATCCAATAATACTTTCCCATTAAATTTCCACTATATTCCCGCCTCTTCATTTTAATTCTCCTTATTAAACAACAACTCAATTTCTGTCCCTTTATTTCTTTTACTATTTATGTGTATAGTTCCATTTTGGGATTCAACTAACTTTTTAACAACAAATAATCCAATTCCAGAACCTCTTTCTTTATGACTTCTTTCATCTTCATCTTCCATAGAATATCTATTAAATGCTTCTTCAATAAACTTCTTTTCCATTCCTATACCAGTATCCCTAAAATAAATTCTAACATTATCATCAGAATTTACTACACAAGCTTCAACGCATCCCCCTGCCTTAGTAAACTTAAGTGCATTTGAAACAAGGTTTATCACTATTCTTTGCATAAACTCTTCATCAAACTTCATATAAACCTCTTCACTATTTGTATCAAAAATCAAGTCAATTCCTTGATCTTTAGCATACTCTACTAAGGACATAAACATCTCTTCTAAAGTCTCCACTATGTTTTTTACACATAAATTAGGTGAAAGGTAATTTGAATATATTTTACTACTATCTATTAAATTATTAGTAAGTCTTATAAGGGTTATACAATTAGATTTACATATTAAATTATATTTTTTTAATGACTCTATATTTCTATTTTTAATAAAAACCTCATTAAGCTGTATTGCTGAGTAAATAACATTTATAGGTGTTTTCAAATCATGTGATATATTCGATAAAAAATCTCTCTTTATCTTTTCTTGAAGCTTATTATTTTCAATTTCCATTTTAAACTCTTCCATTTTTATTTTATAAGTCAAATCACTAAATAGTATAATTACTTCTTCATTATTTTCTGTTGTATATATAAACTTCATATCTATTATTTTTTCTATATTATCTTTCTTTAAAACACCATTTATAATTAGCATCTTATTATTAATTACATCTTTAATCTTTATATCTTCATTAGGAGTTATTATTGAGAATATCTTTTTATTTACTATATTTTTCAGACTTATCTCTTCTAAAAGCTCTTGAAATTTTGTGTTTGCATAAATGATTCTACCGTTCTTAGATATCATGGCTAAAGGAACTGGTACTTTTGCAAAAAGTTCTTTAAATAACTTCTCTTTTTTTCTTATTGATATTTGAGAAAATTCTAAAGCTTTATTTTTTCTAGAAACTTCGTTATTTAATTTATCCATTTCTACATTTTCTGCATACAAATCTGAAAATAATATTTTATATGGTGTACTTAGTAATTTGTCTATCAATATCATTATTGATGCATTATACACTACAAATACAGCGACATCTATTAAATTTCCTATCTCATTTCTATATGCACCAATATAAAAATACATAATATTTAACAAAACAAATACAAATATAAAGTTAATTAACAGATATATTATATTTATTCTTTTTTTATCAACTAATTTAACATTTTTTAATTCACCAATGATAACCATGCAAATTCCTATTATTAATACATTAAGAAAAGTATATATACTTCCATTTTCAAAAAATATAGAAACAATATCTGTTAATATAAAGCTACCACCAACAATAAATAATAATATATTACATTCTTTGCCTTGTTGACTAGAATATAACCTTATACAAATAAAAAGTAACAAAAATGCCCAATTAGTATAATTTGAATTGGGATTATATAATATAGGGAAAAAACAATCATAAATATATGCCTTTGGAACCAATCTCACAATACTATATATTGCAATTACTTCATAGAAAATACTCATTTTTATCTTATAAGTACTATAATATATTTTTAAAACCGAATTGCTTATTAATAAAGCCATTGTAGAACTCATCATATATATTAAATTTATAAATAAATCTCTTACTTCAGAAATAAGCAAAAATATAACATTAAATACACAATATATCAAAAAAGATGTAACTATCACAAATAAAACTTTTCTTTTTTTTACATATAAATCCACAGAAACTTCTTCGTTTTTTTCCATAATTACCCTCCAGATAAATATATGTATATTTTACACTATTTTCTACAAAAATCAAATTATATACCTAAACCAAAAATTTAATACATAAATATACAAAAAAATCAAAGGTGTTAACTTATTTTGTTTTTAATAAGTTAACACCTTTGATTTTTTTACTTTTTAGTGTCCAGCTATTCCACTTTCCCCTAACTTATGAGATAACTTTCTAGTATGTACATTAACAAACGCTTTTAATGTTACACCTATTATAATAAATACAATTAAGAATATAGATAAATTTATTATATTGCTAAATAATAAATTAGGAACAATTCCAGCTGTAAATTCTCTCATTATTCCTATTGCATACTTAAATGGTAATAATGGATGTATCATCTTAAAGAAGCTTGACATAACTTCAACTGGGAATGTACCTCCAGAAGCAGCTACTTGTAATACTAAGAAAATAATTGCAACTGCCTTACCAACATCACCAAAGACTGATACTAATGTATACACAATAGTTACAAATACAACACTTATAAATATTCCTGAAAATACAAACAATACAGGATGAACTACAGAAACTTTTAATAAAGCTACATCTCCTAAAGTCGCTACTAGCCCTTGAATTACAGCTACTGTTAAGAAAGTTAAGCCTTTTCCAAAGTATTCTTCTGTAGCTGTTATTTCTACACCTTCTTCTAGTGGATGAGCACTAGTAGTTAATAAAGAAATTAATAATGTACCTCCAACCCATAATGCAAGAGTTGTATAGAAAGGCGACATTCCTGTCCCATAGTTTGGTACTGGAAACAATCTAGTTTCTTCTATTTGAACTGGATCTGATAAGAAACTACTTGTTACCTCTGGATTATTTATTATTAAATCTAATAAACTATCAATATCTGCTTCATTATCTACAGATTTTATTTTTTCTACCAAATTTGATAACTTTTCTTTAACTGTTGGTAACTCTTCCTTAGCTAAAGATATAGTATCTTTTCCTACTTCTGTTCCCTCTCCTGCAATTCCTAGCAGCTTATTTACCTTTGGTAAAGTATCTTGAGCTGAATTTAAAATTATTAGTGCATTAGATGAAATTAAATCTATTTGATTAGATAACTCTTTCACCTTAGGAACTATTATATTATCATAGGAATCATTAACCTTTTGTACTTCGCTACTTACAGTAGGTAATAATTCTTTAATCTTTTTTACCTTATCTTGCTTTTCTTCTACTGCTGCTAAAACTCCATTAATCGCTTCTTTAACTTTAGAATTATTTTCTCTAGCTTTTTTTAATTCACTAATTTTTTCTCTAACTGCTGTACTATCTATTCCTCTTTCATCTAAAGCATCACATATTTTATCAAGATTTTCTATGGCATCATCTATCTTTTTACTTGAATCCTCTACTGCCTTCTTAACATCATTAAGTATATCATTAACGGACTTATCTAAAACTTCTGATTTATCTACATTAACTTTATCTCCATTAATAATATCCTTAATTGGTTTTGAAAAATCAACTTTTTCTAAAGTTTTATTTGCTGAATCTATTGCCTTTTGTGCTTCAATTAATTTATTTTTAATATCCTGAGAACTCTTTTCTAAACTTCCTTTAGTTGTTTCTAGCAAGCCTTTTCCTCTGTTTATAATATTAATACTTGAAGTTAATGTTTCCGATAAAGTAGGCATCTTATCATTTACCTCACCTAATACATCTTCTAAAGTATTAATACCATCATCAGCAGTATTTATTCCATTTTCAATTTCTGGCATTTTATCGTTTAATTCATATAATAGATTTATTAACTTTCTTATATTACCCTTTGAATCTCTTATATTAATTCCAAGTTCATCTGCAATATTAAAAATGACACCATTTACAGTCTTTACTACATTACTACTCACTTCGTTTTTTATCGATTTAACACCACTACTTGTTATCTTAGGAGCAATTGCATTACTTTTTTCATTAACCTTATACTCTAACTTAGGGTTAATAACATTATCAGTTGTTAATGATAATACATCTTCAGAAAAGTCTTTAGGTATTACTATACTTGCATAATAATCTCCTTCTAAAACACCTTTCTCCGCTACTTCCTTAGTTACAAACTGCCATCCTATAGCTGTATTATCTCTAAGCTTGTCTATAATTTGTTCCCCAACATTGTATTCCTTATCTCTAAATGTTGTTCCAACATCCTCACTGGCAATAGCTACTTTTATACCATCAGTATTACCATATGGATCCCAAGAAGCCTTTATATTAAACCAAGCATATAAAGATGGAAGTATAATAAGTGCCAATATAATTACCATAGCTACCCAATTCGTTGCTATACTTCTCAAATCTCGTTTATATATTCTAAATATATTTTTCAAACCTTCACCTCATTTTTTTAATTATTCCACTCAAAATTCAACTATGTATAAAATTATAGCACAAAAATATGACTCTTAGTCATATTTTTGTGTTATTATTACTTTTTTATTATTTATCCTTTTTATTAAACTTTTTATCATTTTTTATTTGTTTTTTTGCTTTTTTATCATCATTTTTCTTTTTTCAATTAATACTTCTTCAATTTTTAATGTATACAAATAAGATTATTAAGTAAATCTTAATAAAATATTAATTTAATCTACTCTATTTATATTAAACTTAGATTGCGCATCTATTGCTATTTTATTTATATCATCCATACTAAAAAAACAAGCTATACTATCACCAGCTTTAAGCTCAATCAAATCATTCAATTCTATACTATTAGTTTTATAAGCAACACAAGATATATATTGTACTTTTGTAGCATAGTAATAAGCTTTAGAATCTTTTTCCACACCAACATACATTTTAACTCTAGTATTATCAATATCAAAACTTCCTAAATTAACCACATTAAAAAGAGCTGATATAGAGTAAATTCCATCTTTATTTATCTTATAATATCCTGTTTCTATATCAAAATCTATATTATTAATAAATTTTATATTATTAAACTTTATTAATTGTATATCCTTACTTTCCTTTAAAACATATTGAGATAATAAATTAACCTTTGCAAAAGTCCCTATAGAATTATCAATCACCTTTAAATTATAAGGTAAACTATCTGGCACTTTGTTAAGGGGTCCTATTGCATCTATTGTATAAGCTGTAACCTTTGCAGTTGCCATACTATTTATTCTATAAAAATAATCTTCCCAATCTGTCTTAGCTCTAAAATATATGTCAAATATCCTTTTTGATTTATGTGTTTCATCATTTGTTGATAAAACTATCTTTATATCATCTTTCGTAAAACCACTACATTCATTAATATATAAATTAATATTATTATTGCTATCCTTATATCTATAATGTACAATAAACTTAATTTTACAATAAAAATCCAATCTACTTGAAGATTCTATTTCAAACTCAAATACTCCATGGGGATCATAATAAAAATCAGAGCTTTGAATCTGACCTATTTTATACCACTTATCTGTCATATTAGCTTCCATATTAATTATCCTTTCATATAAAGCTAATTTATACTGGGAATGAGGATTTCCTGTATGACCATGATTCATTTCATTTAGATAATTAAATGTATTATTTATCTTATTTGACTTTTGCATTTTCTACTCCTCCCCTACCTCATTAAATAAACTTGTAATTACATTTTCTGATAATTCATTACCTATAAAACTATATCCTCCACCAAATACATCAAATATAAAAAAGCCCTTAATGTTTTCTTCATTTAACATAACATTTATACTTGCATTTAAGTATCTTGCCTGTGTTTCCTTACTATACAACCCTGGTACACTGCTTGTACCAGTAAAGAATAATCTTCCTTCATAAGGTTGACATCCTGTCTCTGTAATATATACTGGTATGTTATATTTATTAACTATATCATTAATAACTTTTATATGATTTTGCCTATATGTGTCTGTATACCACGAATTAGCACATTCTATTAATGACGTATCTAAGCCCTTATCAGACATATGGATATAAGCATTATATCCTACAAAGTCCAATTGGGATAATATTGTAGATTTTGCTATCTCATTATAATTCATAGACATTCCTATCTTTATTTCAGGATATATTTCTTTAATTTCTTTAATAATTGTCTTCCATGTACTTCTCAAATTATCATCATGTTCATTAATAGGTATTGAAGTTAAACTTGAAGATTCATTTGATATTACAAAATGATCAATCTTATACTCCTTGCATATATTTGCATACCCTATAATTTGAGGTTTTACTTTATTCAAAAACACTTCAGCATCATCATAACTATAACTGTTTGCAGAATATCTAATCCAAGAAACTAGTCCTCTACTTTTTACTATGTCTAAAAATCCTCTAAATACTTTGTTAAAGTATTTATCTTCTAATATATCAATATCAATAGGACAGCTGAATAAAATGTGAGTAAAACCTAAAGACTTTATTTTTACACATATATCATATAATGCAGTATAGCTTAAATCTTTATAATTAGTTACATCCAACCTTATTACGCATCCCTTTTGTGTTTCTTTTGCTATAAATTTATTAGTAAAATCCATACTTATCTCCTTCTTCCAAAATAAAACTACTCATTTATTATATCTATTTGATCAAGATATATTATTTTAGGTCTAATTCCATCATTTTCTTTATTTAATTTTAAAGCAACACTACCTATATTGCTCACTATCAGCGGAACCCACCTATAGCTTCCATCTGTAAATAAAGAAGGTGCAAATATAGTTTTTTCTGAAAATATAATTGGCAGATACATTAAAATTAAAACTCCATCTTTAAAGCTATCTTTATCTACATCTTCTAAATTTATATTTCCCTTAAACTTAACTATATTAGCTATCTTCATAAAAGCTGGAATATCCTTTCCTACCTTTACACCATTTCTAAAATACTTATCTTCTATATTTTTTACTGTATTATCGAAATATAAAGTACAATTATCTATACTGTTTATAGAATAATTTCTTACATATATCTTACCCGCACTCATATTAATTATCTTGATTCCAGTATACTTTATTTTCTCTTTTGCATTTTCTTTTGGAACAGTTATTATAATATCTATTTCTTTTTCCTCTGTAGATACATCTATATCTATAGTAGAAGATTTTTGTTCTCCAGAAACATATATACCTCCCATGATAGGTTTATTATAGAAGTAGTTAAAGTCCAACCTAGCTTTTCCTGTATAACTAGCTTTTATAATTCCTCTGACTCTAAGCTTATCTCCTGACTGATAGCACATACCATTACTAAATCCTAGAAGAACACCTGAGTAATTTGTAGTTTTACTATTAGTTATATATCTTTTTCCATTTACCTCTTCTACAACATTACCTTCAATATGATATATAGATTGTTCACTATCTAACTGAAATACTCCATTTGCCATTAACATATTACTAATAGTATCTTTCTTAGATATTGAGTTCTCACTATTAGGGCTAGACAATAAACCTCCTATAATGCTTTTTGCTAACAAATAACTTCCTTCATCATTTGGATGCAATCCATCCTTTGAATAATGCATAAGATTATATTTATTTATTCCTGTATTATGAAAATTATCTATAACCTTTATATTATTTGCTCTACAAACTTCTTGAATAGCTTCTACAACATCACTTAAGTAACAACCTCTACTTGTATTCTTAACTTCATCACAAAAATCACCATCTGCTCCACCAAGTTTCCTAAAGGTTGGTGTAATAAATATCATCTCTATACTAGGAAACTCTGTTTGAAATCTTCTTATCACATACTGAATAGCTCCATATATTGTAGATTTATCTGAATCCCCCAATACCCCTAAAGGTAAACCATAGCCAAAATCATTAGTACCATATGCAACCGTAACAAAATCTATTTCATTAAAGTCTATTTCTTCTAGCTTTTTAACCTGACTTAAAAAGTTAAAGGCATTTGGTTTATCTCCTAATTCTTCTTGTAAACTAAAATCTTTACTTATAATTGCATCTACTAACTCTACCATAGAAAATGCATTTTTCTTAGTGAGGCAGCTTCCTGAAAACCCCATATTCTTAATACTACACCCTAATTCTTTTGCTACTATATTTGGATATTTAGAAAGATGAGTTATGCTATCTCCAAAACAAACTCCCTTTTTTCCGCTATACATTGTCCTTATTTCTTCCTCCATTATCCTCAACCCCTTTTATAAACTTTTAATATAGCCTCAATGACTATTGCACCTAACTAATACAATATTAAATAAATGCAACCTTATTATTTTGTAAACATAAATAAAAAAATTGATAAATCTACTCTCTTTAGAGCAAATTTATCAATTTTTAAAATTATCTTCTCTATTTTTTAGTTGTATAGTTTTCTCCATATAATTTACTATAAATTTTATAATATGTTTTTACTTTATCTACATAATTTTTAGTTTCCTTATATGGTATATAAGTTAGATGTTTTCCATCCTTTGAATATTCCTTATTTTCTAGCCATTCATTTACTCTTCCCCTGCCAGCATTATATGCCGCAACAAATAAATCAATATCTAAAAACTCTTCTCTTAGATTGTTTAAATACCAACATCCCATTTTAATATTATACTCTTCCTCATATAATTTTTCTGGAGTATAATCCTTAAGTCCCATTTTCTTCGCTATCCATTCAGCTGTTTCTTCAGTTATTTGCATAAGTCCTTTAGCATTTTGGTTCGATATAGCATCCTGTTGAAACTTACTTTCTGCCATAATTACCGAAACAACTAAATAAGGATCTAAATTATTCTCTTTTGAATATTTACAAATTACCTCTTTATGCCTAAAAGGAAAAACTTTTTCTTTAATTATATAATTTCCAGCAAAGAAAGCAACTATCATAAGTATAATTAATACAATTAGTCGTCTGAACTTCATTAATTTCTCCTTTAAACTATATTATTTTCAAAAATTCTATAATATCTTCTACTTGTCTTTTAGTTTTTGCAACATCATTATTATTATCTATTAAAATATTTGCATATTTCTTTTTTTCATCTAACGGCATTTGTGCATTAACTCTACTTAATACATCTGAATTCATCATCTTATCACGCATTTTAACTCTTTGTATTTGTGTTTTATTATCTGCATAAACCAATATAACATAATCCATTTCAGCATGGATTCCATTTTCTATAAGTGTCGGTGCATCTAATATAACTAATTTTTCGCCATGTTTTTCATATCTTTCAAATGCTTCGTTTATTTCATTTATTATATATGGCATTATAATATTTTCATATTTTACTCTTTGTTTCGGAAATCTAAAAATATGATTTCCAAATTCTTTTCTTCTAAATTGACCTCTCCAATCAAAAAATCCAATTCCAAATTCATCCTTAACTTTTTCTAATATCTCAGGATAATTTTCTAATACCTGTCTAGCAATGAGATCAGCATCAATAACCTTAAAGCCACCAGCTCTAAACATATCTGAAACAGTACTCTTTCCAGTACCTATACCACCTGTTAATCCTATCTTAATCAAAACTCTTCCTCCCTACTTAGCCTCATACCAAGTAAAGCCTTCATTAACGTCTACCTCCATAGCAACATGTAGATTAACTGCATTTTCCATTTCTTCTTTTACTAATTCTTTTACTTTTTCCTCTTCATCTGGCTTTACATTTAATATAAGTTCATCGTGTACTTGTAATATTAAAGTACTTTTTAATTCTTCACTTTTTAATCTATTATATACATTTACCATCGCTATTTTTATTATATCTGCTGCACTACCTTGAATTGGAGCATTCATAGCCAATCTTTCTCCTAAGGCCTTTACTATTTTATTAGAAGCTTTTATTTCTGGTATAAATCTTCTTCTATTAAATATAGTAAGTACATACCCCTCTTCTTTAGCCTTTGTCACAATATCCTCTAAGTATTTTTTTATTTTTGGATATCTATCAAAATAAATATTCATATATTCTCCTGCTTCTTTTTTTGTAATCTTTAAATCTTGTGCAAGAGAAAAATCACTTATTCCATATACTATTCCAAAGTTAACCGCTTTAGCTCTACTTCTCATAAGTGAAGTCACCTCATCTAAAGGAACATTAAATACTTCTGATGCTGTTTTTCTATGAATATCACTATGCTCTTTAAAAGCATTAATCATATTCTCATCTCCTGCCATATGAGCAAGAACTCTAAGTTCTATTTGAGAATAATCACAAGATAATAACAAATCTCCTGGTTCCTTTGGTATAAATACCTTTCTAATTTCTCTACCCATTTCATATTTTACAGGTATATTTTGAAGATTAGGTTCAGTACTTGATAATCTACCTGTAGTAGTTACAGTTTGATTAAAACTTGAATGTATCTTTCCATCTGAATCTATTACATTCTTTAATCCTTCTACATAAGTAGAATTTAATTTTGTTATTTGTCTAAAGAATATTATTTTTTCTATTATAGGATGTTTATCCACTAATTTTTCTAATACTTCTGCATTAGTTGAATATCCTGTTTTAGTCTTTTTTATAACAGGTAAATCTAATTTTTCAAATAATATTTTTCCTAACTGCTTTGGAGAATTAATATTAAACTCTTCTTCTGCTAATTTATAAATTTCTTTTTGAGTATCTTCTATCTCTTCTTTAAACTTAACTGCAAGTTCATCAAGCTTTTCTTTATCTACAGTGAAACCTTCACTCTCCATATACGAAAGTACATAAACTAAAGGTAATTCTATCTTATAATATAACTCTTCCATTTCATCATCCATTATTCTTTTATGAATAATTTTATATAATTCTTTCATATATGTAGTGCATTTTACTTCTACTTCTTCTTTTTCTCCTTGAGGTTCTTCACCTAAGTACTGATTTGCAAGCATATTTAATCCATATTCTGACCTTGAGGAATCTACTAAATATGCACCAATTGCTGTATCAAATTCTAAAGCTTTTAATTCTATGCCTTCTTTAGCTAAAACAGTTATAAGAAGTTTTGCATCATGAATAACTTTTTTCTTAGATTCATCTTCCATAAAGTCTTTTAAAATAGATATTGCTTCTTCTTTATTGTCTTCAAAAATTTCCTTGATTCTAATTTCCTTAACTAACTTATCATATCCAAATATAATCTTATCTAATTCTATTTTTGAATAAACAGATTGATTTAATGTGGAATATGATATGTATGATGTCTCTTCTGATTTACTGATAGTTTCTTTCATTTTTTCTATAGTATCTACTACTTCAATAACTATATTATCTTCTTTTAGTTCTTCCACATCGCCACATAACTTAGCTATCAATTTCTTAAGTCCAAGCTTTACTAATAATTTCTTTAATGATTCTCTGTCATAATTATCTTTACTCTTTATTTCTTCTAAATCTATTTCTATTGGAACTTCAGTCATAATTGTAGCTAATTTCTTAGAAAATATAGCTTGTTCTTTATTATTTTCTAAGTTTTCTTTTAGTTTTTTCCCACTTATTTCATCTATGTTTTTTAATACCTCTTCTATAGAACCATAAGTTTGTATTAACTTAAAAGCTGTCTTTTCCCCTACACCTGGAACACCTGGGATATTATCTGATTTATCTCCCATAAGACCTTTTACATCAATAAATTGTGTAGGAGTCACCCCAAATTCATCTATAAAAGATTTTTCATTATAAATTGCAGTTTCTGTTACACCTTTTTTAGTAATAACTACATTAGTTTTTTCTGTAGCAAGTTGAAGTGCATCTTTATCTCCAGTTACTATAAATGCTTCAATATTATTTTTTTCTGCTATTCTTGCTACTGTTCCTATAATATCATCTGCTTCAAATCCATCTATTTCATATATATTTATTGCTAGTAACTCTAATAATTCTTTAACTATAGGAAATTGTTCCCCAAGTTCTGGAGGCATTTTCTTTCTTCCTGCTTTATAGTCTGAATATTCCTTATGTCTAAATGTAGGTGCCTTTCTATCAAATGCAGCTACAATATAATCCGGATTAAATTCTTCCTTCATCTTTAACAACATATTTGTAAAACCATAAATAGCATTAGTATTAGTTCCTTCGCTATTTGTTAATGTTGGCACTGCATAAAACGCTCTATTCATAAGTGAATTAGAATCTAATATTAATATTTTTTCCATTTTTTCCTCCTCTAATAATAGCCTGCCTATTTAAGACAAGCTATCATATATCACAAACCTTATTATACTATTATTCTTTCCCAAAATCATTATTCATCTATCTTGTAATGAAAATTTAATAATATATTTTTATATTTTTTAAAATATACTTAAGTCCAATTCTTCTGATAAATCTTTTAAAAGTTTTGCACCAGCAATGCTATTTCCTTTCTTATCAAGAGATGGACCATAAATTCCTATTCCTGCCCACCTAGGAACAGTACCTAATATTCCTCCGCCTACACCACTTTTAGCTGGAATACCAATACTAACTGCAAATTCCCCAGAAGCATCATACATACCACAAGTAACCATTATAGTCTTTACTATTCTGCAATTTTCTCTTGAAATTAATCTTTCACCATTCCAAGGTGCTCTACCATCATTAGCTAATACAGATCCAAACATAGCTAAATCTTTAGCTGTAGCTTCTATAGAGCATTGTCTAAAATATAGATCTAATATTTCATCTATATTTCCTTCTAGCATTCCATTACTTTTCATAAAATAGGCTAAGGCTCTATTTCTATTTCCTGTCTCCTTTTCTGATACATATACTTCTTCATTAAAACCTATATCAGGATTATTAGTGGCCCTCTTTAAAAAGTCCATTATTCTATTAAATTTATCTTCCTCTGACTCTCCATATATTAATGAAGTTGTAACTATTGCCCCTGCATTTATCATAGGATTATAAGGTCTCTTTTTATCTTTTTTAGTTTCTAAATTTACTATACTATTAAATTCATCTCCAGTAGGCTCAACGTTTACTTTTTTAAAAACATTTTCTCTTCCATTATCTCCTAAAGCTAATATAAGACTTACTACCTTAGATATACTTTGAATGGTAAACTTTGTTTCATATTCTCCTGCATAATATATGCGACCTTGTAAATCTGCCACTGCAATTCCTAAATCATCTGGATTTGCTTCTAATAACGCTGGTATATATGAAGCTAATTCTCCCTCTTTACCATATACCTTATTTCTATCTACAAGACTTTCTAATAATTTATACATAAAGGCAAACACTCCTTTTTATCTTTTGTTGTAGGAATTATTATATTACTTAATATAGGTCTATACAAGAAAAAAAATACATATACACATTAAAAGGTCTGTATCAAAATTAATACTTAAATACTAAAGATGTTATAATATCTTTACTTTAAGACTTTTGATACAGACCTTTTAACAACAAAATTAACAATAGAATAGCTTCTGTAATGTAATATTAATTTTTTATTTAAGAGCTTCTTCCATAGCTTCTGCTTCTTTTAAAGCCTTTTCAGCTTTTATTCTTGCTTCTTCAGCTGCTTTTTGTTGTCTTAATGCTTCTTCTTTAGCTAACTTAGCCGCTTTTTTAGCTTCTTCCTTAGCTTTAACTTTTGCCTCTTCATCTGATTTATTCTTAGATGTTTTAGCAAGTTTTTCATCAAATCTTTCTATTTCTCTTTGCAAGTTCTCTATAAAATAAGTAAATCTCCTCTTAACTCTGCCCTTAAACACAAGTGTTTGAATTATTACATTTAAATACGAAACAAATCCCTTACTCTTATCTGATTCTTCTAATGTAATTCTAGTGTTATTTTCACCTACAACTTCAAATTTATAAGTAGAATAGTATATTCTATCAGAACTTGTACTAGTTATAGCATAAAGTTCATTTTTCTTATATCCTACTATTTCAACTTCTAATGTTGCACTTTGTGAAGAATAGTAACCTACCTTTTTAGAAATTTTTAAACCAACAGGATTATCTGCATTAAACTTTGGAAAATCTTTTTTAGCTGCTCTTATAAAAACATTAAATACCTTCTCTACTGGATAATTTATTACTGCTGAATTTGAAAAAGCCATTTAAGGCACCTCCCGTTTTTTACACTTTTTTCTATTATTATACTTATAAAAAATGCATAAGCCAAGGCTTATGCATTTTTTATAATAACTTTATAATTAAGCTTCTTGATTTTGTCCATTACCCATCTTATTAGCTGCAATAACGAATATTGACCAAATGAATAATGATAATACAAATAATAATGCTGCAAGAACCATTGCTTTCCAGTCACCATTAGTAGCAAAGAATGCTGATATAACTGGTGGACAAGTCCAAGGAACTTGTTGACATATATAATTTGCAAAATGAATCTTCTCGGTAAATACCCAAGCTATTGTTAATAATAATGGTGTAGTCAATATAAATGGTATAAAGTAAGTTATATTTAATACAATTGGTAAACCAAATATAACTGGCTCATTAATTTGGAAGAATCCTGGTGCTATTGCTAACTTAGCAAGTTCTCTTGATTCTTCTCTCTTAGAGAATAAAAGTAATGCAATTACTAATGCTAATGTACCACCTGATCCACCTGGCATTGCATATACATCAACAAAGTTTCTTGTTAAAGCATATTTAGCTGGTAAACCCTTAGATACTAAGTCAATATTTTCATACATTGGTGGTTCATACATTGGTTTTAGTACACCATCTACTATATTCATACCATGTAATCCAAAGAACCATAGGAATTGAGCAATAAATACTAAGAAAATAAATGTTGCTGGTGATTGACCTAATGCCATTAATGGTTGTTGAACAGTATCTGAAATCCAAGTTGGAAGATCCTTTCCAATACCACATCTAAATATAACTGATACAATACCAAATATAACTAATGTTAAACAACCAGGAATTAAAGCTGCGAAAGACTTTGAAACTGCTGGTGGAACTGAGTCTGGCATTTTTACAACCCAACCCTTTTTAGTTATTCTAACAAATATTTCAGTTGCAACAAAAGCAGTAATTATGGTAGCAAACATAGCTGTTGAACCAAATAGATTTAATGAAAGTGCATCACTAACACCGTCTATCATTTCTCCATCTTTTAAAGTAAATACATTATCAGTTAAGCCTGAAGGTACTAAAGCAATATATGATGCAAGTCCAATTACAGCTGCTGCTAATGGATCTGAATCATAAGATTTTGCTAAGGAATAAGATATTGTTACTACTAGTAAAAGAGCAATTATCTTTAATGTTCCTAATTGAACAGCCCAACCTATATTGATTATATAATCATCTAATACTGGTTGAACAGTATCAGACCAAAAAGAAATTTTGTTTAATAATTTCCCAATTAAAGAATCATTTTGTAAAAAAACACAATTAATAAGTACGGCAAAAGCTCCAGCCATTGAAGCAGTTAAAGTAGCAATAAATCCGTCTCTTAGTGCAACTAAGTGTCTTTGACTACCAACCTTTTGAGCTATTGGCAATAAAAATTTTTCAAGTGTTGCAGATAGTTTGTCCATGAAACTCATTTTTTTTCCCCCTTAAATTTATAAATATATAATGAAAGATTTTAAATCAAATAGTATACTCTATTGGTTTTAAAATCTAACATATCGAGTTCACTTTACATAATATGTATATTTTAAACCTTTTAAAAATATCACTAAACTTTTGTTTTTTTTAAATAAATATTATTTTTTCCAAAAGCAAAAAACCAACTAAACAATAACCTTAATCCAGTTAAATTGGAACCACAAGTTAATCTTAATGTATCATTTTTCTTTATCTCAACCTGCTTAATTTCTACTTTTGACCTTCTATAAGATACGGAAATATCATAAATACCTGGCTTTAATGAAACTACTTTCCTACTTCCATTTTCAATAGTATTTACTATTTCATTATTAATACAAATATTGTATTTTGCTAAATTATCAGCTTCTTCATATTCACGCTTAAATATAATATCTCCCACAATATCCCCCTTATTTTTATTATATTAAGTAAATTTATTTTTATGATATCATTTACAAAAAAGGTTTGTCTTTTATCAATTTCCATTTAATATGCTACAATGAAAATCTTTACAGTAATATTGTATAACATATATTTATCGTTGTAAATAGAAATTATTCCATTTTTTATAGCAGATACCAATATTTTAAATTGGCTGGTACTAGTATATTTAACGTTTATATTTTATATATGATGAATTTATTTTAATTATTATATTTAAAATAAATTTTCTTATCAAAAACATAAAAGAGTTTCACTAAAAACTCAGTAAAACTCTTTTATCTGCAAATCGATAAACTTTTAATGTCCTTTATGTTTTTGCAATTTTTTATTTTTTTTCAATTCAAAAATATAATCTTTTTTTATATCTTCTCGTTCTTTTTTTCTTTTCTTCTTTAAAACTTTATTTTCTTCATGTTGTTTTTTTATAGCAAGTTGAGCTTTTGTCCCTACTACAAGACTAGCTCTTTCCTTTTTTATTTTTCTTTGCATCCTTTTAGGATTTATTTTTTTTTTTCTTAAACCCTCTAAATTTTCTGCCTTTGAAAAATTTAGTTTATAAAATTTTTTTAAAATTAAAAGGTAAACTTGATCCTCTCTAGGTTCAGAACCAAAGGTGAATTTACAAGCTTTATACTTATCACCTTCCTCCACCTCAAATACTCCTACCCAAAATGGATCTTCAAAAAATACTGTAAGTTTAGTTTTTACCATTTAACTCTCCTCCTGTAAACTTAAATTCCAAGAGAACGGACAACCCCAGGAGGGCAGGTTACTGCTATAAATAATTATAGGCTTTGACTACCAACAAAGCTGTGTTTTTATCTCTCTACCTTATTTTATAAAAGCTCTTCTAAAGTTTTCTTAATTTCTTTTATTGATTCAAATGTATCTACCACTCTAACATCTTCTCTTCTAGTAACAGCCTTTAAATCACCAGTTATTATTCCCTTTTCTACAGTTTTTAAACAAGCTTCTTCTAGTTTTTTAGAGAAATTAACTAGTTCATTGTTTTTATCCATTTCACCTCTCTTTCTTAAAGCTCCTGTCCATGCAAAAATTGTAGCTATAGAATTAGTAGATGTTTTTAAACCTTTCTTATAATCATAATATTGATCTTGAACTGTTCCATGTGCTGCTTCAAATTCATAATTTCCTTCTGGAGAAACTAAAACAGAAGTCATCATAGCAAGTGATCCAAAAGCGCTAGCTAGCATATCACTCATAACATCTCCATCATAATTTTTACAAGCCCAAAGAATACCTCCCTTAGACTTAATTATTTTAGATACAGCATCATCTATTAAAGTATATCTATAAGTTATTCCTAATTCTTCGAACTTTTTCTTATATTCATTGTCATATAAATCTTGAAATACATCTTTAAAAGTATGATCATATTTCTTTGATATAGTATCCTTACTTGCAAACATTAAATCTTGCTTAGTATCAATAGAATAATTAAAGCAACATCTTGCAAAAGATTTTATAGAACTTAACTTATTGTGCATTCCAAGTACTATACCTTCTTCATTAAAATCATGTATAAGTTCTCTTGTTTCAGTTCCATCTTCAGCAGTAAATACTAATTCACATTTACCTTTTCCTTGTATCTTCATTTCTGCTGCACTATATATATCCCCATAAGCATGTCTTGCAATAGTAATTGGTTTTTCCCAATTTGCAACACATCTTTCTACTAAATCAACAACTATAGGAGCTCTAAATACTGTTCCATCAAGTATTCCTCTTATAGTTCCATTAGGACTTTTCCACATCTTTTTCAAATTATACTCTTCTACTCTTGCCGCATTTGGAGTTATTGTAGCACACTTAACTCCTACCCCATGTTTTTTTATTGCTAATGCAGCATTTCTTGTTACTTCATCATCAGTTTTATCTCTGTTTTCTATCCCCAAATCATAGTACTCTGTTTTTAAATCAATATAAGGATTTAAAAGTTCATCCTTAATTAACTTCCAAACAATTCTTGTCATTTCATCCCCATCCATCTCTACAATGGGATTAGTCATTTTAATTTTTTCCATTAATTTGCCCCCTAAAAAAAAATGTATAATACTTCTATATTATAGAATGTATTATACATTAATTATATATCTTATTCAAATTTCCCTATTAACTAAAATAATATCTTAATTAAAGTAATAGCAAATATTGCTTGACATGCTCCTACTAAAAGTCCATATAACATTGATTTAGGACCTTCTTCTTTTAAGTCTTTAAACTTTACTCTCATCCCTATAGCAGCTAAAGCTATAATTTCAAATTGACCACTTACAAATTTAGCTGTATGAGCTACTGAAGTTGGAATCACTCCTAAAGTATTTATTATACTTACTATAAAGAATCCAGTTACAAACCAAGGAATACTCACCTTAATTTTTCCGTTAATTCAGTAGATTCTTTCTTTGAAAATAACTTATCTCCTTCTGTAGTATTAAATTTTGAAAAAGTAATTACTACTACAACTAATAAAATTATTCTGATTATCTTAAATATAGTTGCCATTTGCACTACATTATCATTTATAAATTTAGCTGATGCTATAACTTGACCTACTGATTGAAATATCCCTTCAATAAGACCTGATGTTTTAAGCACTTCATTACTATATAAGAAAGATGCTAGAATAGGTAATACAAACATTAATATTGTACCAGTTATGTTAACCATAGTAATTGATAAAGCTCTATCTTTAGAATCTGAATCAATAACTGGTGCAACAGCTGCAATAGCAGATGAACCACACACAGCATTTCCTGTGCTCATAAGTAGAGAAAACTTCTTAGTAAACTTAAGCTTTCTTCCTATAATATATGTAACTGATATTGTCAAAATCATTTGTATTACTATAAATAATACTCCTTTAACCCCAACAGAGGCTATATCACTTAAATTTAGGGTAGCTCCCATAAGTACTACTGAATATGCTAATAATTCACTTTCTGAAAACTTACTACCTTTATTATATATATCTGCAGTAAAAACTGTATTTCCTAATAATATACCTATAAAAATGGCGAAAGTAGCCGCTCCAAGACTTGGTAAAAACATTGCAATCCCTTTAGATAATAATGCTATTCCAAAACATACAAGAAATCCAGGCATAATATCTTTAATTTTTTTCATATTATCACCTCATAATTATTCTGCATATTTATTTTGCTTTTTTATTATAAGATGGTTTATATATAAGGTAAAATACATTTTTCAATACTTTATATAAGTATTTACTTATAAGAAAACTTTATAAATTCTTTTATGTTATTATTTATAAATTTATCTTTATGCATAATCAATAATAAGTCTCTTCCTATATTGCCATCTCTTATTCTTAAAGCATGTAACCTTCCAAGCTCCTCTAAATTATCTAAACATTTTGATGATATACATCCGATACCCAAATTAGCTTCTACAGACTTTTTAATAGCTTCTGTATTTCCAAGCTCCATAAAAACCTTATATTCAATATTATTATTGTACATATAACTTTCAATTACTTCTCTAGTTCCACTTCCTTTTTCTCTAATTATAAATTTTTCATTTTTAAGTTCGTCGGCAGAAATAAATTTTCTATTTTTCCAAGGATGTTTGTCACTACAAATTAAAACTAACTCATCTCTCCATATCTCCTCCTTAATTATCTCTTCTGAATTTACTTTTCCTTCTACAAAAGCAAAATCCACTTTGTTTTCTAAAATAAGTTTTTCAATATTTGCAGTATTTTCTATTATCAAAGATATCTCTATACCTTTATATTTTTCAACAAATCGTCTAATTATATCTGGTAAAATATATATACCAATAGTTGTACTGGCACCTATTCTTATTTTTCCACTTTCTTTATGTGACATCTTATTAATTCTTTCAGATGCTTCCTCATATAAATTTAAAATTCTACGTACATAATTTAAATAAACTTCTCCCTCATCTGTTAAATATATTCTTTTACCAATTCTATCAAATAATACTGCGCCCACTTCTTCTTCGATTTCATGTATTGTTTGACTAACAGATGGTTGACTTATATAAAGTTCTTTTGCTACCTTTGTCATATTTAAACTAGTTGCCGTAGCATAAAAAATTTTTAATTTTCTAATATTCATAACTTCCCCCTAAACCAAATAAAAGGAGGAAAAATCCCCCTTTTACTTAAAAATATATTAAAGATCCTTATAATCCACATCAATAGCCTGACTAATATCTTCATCATCAGTGTTTTCTACTTGTTCTGGTGAATTATTATATGTATATCCTTGAAATTTCTTTTGATTTTTATTTCCAAATTTAGATTCTATAAACTTATAACATTTATATGCTCCATAGGCTACTATACCACCTAATAAAAGGTATGGTAAAATTCTAAAAATAAAACCTACTACTAACAAACCTATAAGAATATAAACTACTGTCTGTAAACCTCTATTATTCATACCAATTACCTCATTTTATTTTTAATATATTATTTCTTATTATATCATAATATATATCTTTATCATTATTTTTTATAACAATATATATTTTTATTTATTACTCCTCCAAATTTATTTTTACATATCTAGAAAAATATTCAATACCTCATTTATATAAAAAAAAGAATAAAATACATCTTTAGTAAACCTAAAAATATATTTTATTCTTTTTTTATATAATTAATTACTTATCTTTCTTAGCAAACTTAGGTAATATAAGTCCTAAACCTAAAAGAACAAATGGTGTTGCTACATTTAGTACTACTTGGAACCACCACTCACTAGTAAAAGCTTCAATGGATGATGGGAACATTCCCATTATACAAGCAAAAGCTGTGAATCCAAAACACCAAATACCAAAACCTAAAGCTACTTTATCATTTTTAACAAATTTATATTCTGAGTTAAACTTATCCTTAGCTTTCTTTAAAGCTATAAACGCTAAGAATACCCATAAATATCTTAAAGGCATAACTACAGAATTAAGTTTTAATAACCAGTTAAATAATGTATTCATATCACCTATACCAAGAGCAGGTACTATTATTAATATACCAACTAATATTGCCGTCATGAAATATCCATTTATAGGTGCTCCATACTTATTAGTCTTAGTTAATGATTTAGGTACATATCTTTCATCAGTATCTGCTAATAATACCTTAAGCGGTGCATCTATTGAGAATACTAAAGCTGATATTTGAGCTGTCATATTTGCTAAAGCATATACTATTAAGAAGAAGTTTCCTAATCCATAGTATTCACCTAACATTTTAAATGCATAATATTGTCCATTCATCATAAGGTCCTTTGGAATAGCATTTGCATTAAACATCATTCCCATTGCAACAGAACCAAGTATTGCAGAAATCGCAACCATTATTGCTAAACTAATCATTCCTAAAGGAAATTCCTTTGTAGGATTCTTAGTATTATTTACATATGGAGATATCTTTTCAGAGCCTCCTACTGCAAACACTAACATTGATAGTGTAGTTAAATAAGTAAAATCAAACTTTGGAACTATTGTTTTTAAGCTTATATCTGTTGTTGCTATTTCCATCCCTGTTAATGCAGGTGCTGCAACTACTAACACTATGTATAATAAAGACATTATAAAAGTAGATGTACCAGCTATTGTTCCTATAGTCTTTAATGATGTTATCCCTCTTGATGCAACCCATAAAAAGAATAAGAATGTTATAAGTATTATACTTTGAGCCATAATAGTACTCATATCGCTTACTAATGTTCCGTCTCCCTTAACAGCCCATCCTAATGCTATTAATATAGCTTGAGGTTTTTGTGCTAAATATGGTATATGTACAACCCAGTAAGTCCACCCTGCAAAATAAGCAAGTTGAGCTCCCATAGTTTCTCTAATCCATGAGCTTACTCCACCTTTACCATCTTTAAATACTGATCCAAGTTCTCCTACCATTAATGCATATGGTACGAAATATAAAACAATAATTAATACCCAAGATACTATAACTGTAAGACCTTGATTTGCAAAGTTATTTACAACATTTCCAAATCCCCATACTGCTACGAAGGCCATAAGTGCAAGGTTATACCATCTCAGTTTATTTTCTTCTGACATGTTCTTCCTCCTGTTTTCTTTTGTATATTTATAAAATTACATTTTAAATTTTATCAGAAAATTAATTTATTAAAAAGTTGTACAATTTAATATAATATTTATATTTCAACTCTTTTTGTCGAATTTACTATTATTCAACTCAAAAACTTCTCAATTTAATAAAAAAACCTCGTTTTCTTAAACATTATAGAATTATTTTTTAACCCAAAAATGATATTATGTTTTTTAAGTTTAATATTCCAGATAAGACTTTAATATTTCTTTAAATCCATCTCGAATTAACACACTAGAAACAACTCCAATTACTTCATAACTAGATGTAGAAGAACCATCCTTTCTAATCTCATTAATAGTTCTAGTTATATCTGATACTAAAATACTTATATCAGATTCATTTAACTTTCCACCATTTACACTACTAGTAGAACTCATCAAGCTTATATTAATTTTTTTCTCATCAAATTCTTGAATTCTACCATCTTTTTTAATAACATTCATATTATATTCACCACCTCTAATAATATTATGCGTAATTTATTATTAGATATTTAAATAAAATATTATTAAAAACTTACTAAATTCTATTTTCACCTTCATATAAAATAATTCCACTAGTTACATCATGTACATTAAATCCTTTAGCTTTTAATTCTTTACAAGTTCTAGCACTTCTTACTCCAGACCTACACATAATATAATATTCTTTATTCTTTTCTAAATACATATCAGGATCTTCTAAAAGTTCACCCATAGGTATATTCTTTGCTGTCTTTATACTTCCACTTCTAAATTCATGATGCTCTCTTATATCAATTAAGTTGATTTTCCCTATGTAATCATCAATTTCATTTATATCTATTACCTTACTATCTGTAAAACCAAACATATTTTTTCCTCCTATTTTTTATACAATAATATAATAATTATTTTATTTACCCCTGTGGATAATCCTAATTATCTAATTTTATCATTACTTAACAACAGTTTATTGATATTTTATCGCATCTTCTTTAAAACTATACTTATATGCAAAAAAATATATGTTTATGACAATATTAAATATCGTCATAAACATATATCTACTTTACCGTATCCTTTACACTTTTTAATGTAATTTTATTATTATCTAAAGAACAAATTACTCTATTATTAATAGAAACAAACTTACCTTCATAAGTTATAGTTTCATTCTTCGTAATATTTTCAATTTTATTTATAGATTCATATACAACAAAAATTTCATTGTTTTCACTAACATATATATCTTTTGTTTCCATAGGTTCTTTCAGATTTATAGTTTGCCATGAGGATGGAGCTTTTTCATCATCTCCATAAATTAACTTAGATATTTTATTATCTGCAGTATATTCACCCATATATATCATATTTCCAGCTGCTTTTATAATGGTAAGATTATTAGGATTACTAAAAGATAATTTCTTAGATTCTCCTTTAGTATACCTGTAAAATCTTTTATGATTTAAATCCTCATAGATAAACACATCTTTTTGCCAAAAGGCAAAAGCACTTCCTAGCTTATCAACACTTTTATCTAACTTTTTTAAATCCTCATCTATATCTATCCTATAAAACTTTGCACTTTTTCCATTAGATACACTTATATATTGAGCAGAAGTTGAAATAAACGACTTAATTGACATCCCTTTTGTATAATCACATACCTCTTTAACATCTTGAAGTACCCCATTACTTGCATTATATGTTTTAGCATTGACTTTTCCATCTTTTTTATCCACTATAAATAAAGTATTATTTTCAGGCACCCATTCAATATCAAGTATTTCTATACCTTCTAATATTTCTTTCACCTCTGAATTTTTTGTATTCACAAGCATAACTTTATTATCTTTTAAATATGTAATATATTTGCCTTTATATGAAACTTGGATTTTCTCTGCATCACTTGGTATTTCTACATCTGTATCAAAAGTTTGAGTTGGAACTTCAATATTAACAACTTGAACTTCTTTTGATGGTTTAAAAAGTATTTTATCTAAGTAATATAATACTCCACATTGAATTATAATGGATAAAATTATACAAATTATTATTTTACTAACTTTTTTCATCTATCTCCCTCGCAATAATTATTTAACTATAAATCCAGCTGATATAGGTCTTTCACCCATTTTATAAGATGGATTATTAATTACATCTCCATTAAGGTACATAGTTGTTGATTTACCACCATCTAATTTAACAGCATTATAACATTCTAAATCCATCATTACAGTACGTGCTTCTTCTACAGTTGCGCAAAGTCTTCCTCCTGGAAAATCAGAATCTAAAACCACCATTACAACTTGCCCATTAAGACGTTGCCCTATCATTGTTTTAGGTGATGAACCTTCTTCTTTACCAATAGGTACTTCTTTTCCATTCTTTATAAGCGTAGTAGTATAAGTCATAGCTTCAACTACAGTATCCTTATCATTATCTTTTTTCTTTAATAATTCATTAGCTGTAGTTTCACCAATTATCATTCTTCCTTCTTTAGTAAAAGCTACTATAGGTTCTTCTTTATTAGGTTCATTATTTTGCTTTACTTCTCCCTTTGACATTAAAAAACCTACAGGAATAGCTCCATTTCCAGTATAAGTTGCTTCTCCATCTTTATCTGTGAAATATCCTCCATTTATTGCTGCCACCGCCTCATTATGCTCTGCTATCTCAGAAACCTTTTCACCTTCTGTAAATAACTTTGACGAAACCCCTACCTTCACTCTAGTAGGATCATCAATTATTAATGCGTATCCAGTAAACTTATTATTCTCATCACTAATTTTCTTTAGTTCTATGGAATCATCCTTTTTTGCAGGAATCTCAATAAAGCTATCATCTTGAGTATTCATAACATTAGTAATGTAATCTTTTTCTTCATTAGACGTTAATATTTCATCAATTTTCTCTTGTGATAGAAATGTTGTAGCAAGCCATTGATAATTCATAGAATCCATTGCAGTTCCAACAAACATTTTCTTTGCATTTTCAAATGGACCATAAAGTAGCATAAACGGAACTGAAATTATTGTAAAAATAAATATAAATATTATATAAGCACACATAGATTTCAAATGTAATTTACTTCTTTTGGACTTCTTTTTACTCCTTTTATTTCTAACACCTTTAGGAGCTTCTTTATTACTTGACATATCGTTATTTGGTAACATTATCACTTTCTCCCTAAAACTTATTACAATTTTATGCTATATTATACTATAATAAAGATATTTTTTCAACTTTTCCAATGTATATTTTAACTTAAAAACCTTTTATTATAACAAAATCTATTAGTTCGTAAACAATAAATAAAGCGTATTAAAACACTACTATTCTAATACGCTATACGCTCAAAATCACAAAATATTTAATTAGATATTTCTTTTATATACAGGACTATTTTCATAAAAGAAAGTAAACCATGCATAATTAATAAAAAATAAAAACCATAAATAATTTCCAGTCATAAACCCCTTTAATCCAACTAATGAAATTAAACCTAAAAATCCTAAATATTTGTGTTTTTCAATTTGCATACAAAATGCCCCCTTATCTTTTGCTATTACAAATAATATACATTAAAGTATTTTTATACTTATGTATATTATAACACCTATACTATTTTTTGTATAAGCTTATTTTAATTTATATTTACCGAATATTTAAGTTCAGGTCTTCCTATATTCCCAGAAGTCAATTGTACTTTAAGCATTTCAATACTTTCTAAATAATCCATATATTTTTTTATAGTAACATTACTTATTTGCAATTCTGCTGCAATTTCTCTTAATGTCCACACCTTATCAGAGTTTTCCTCTAAAAAACTTATTACCTTATTTAGAGTTCTCTTATTCAATCCCTTAGGCAATTCTTCAGCTACCTTTTTATCATAAATACTATCAATATCCCTTTGTTCAATTACTTCACTTTTATTAAATATTTTATTTTTCAACTTATATTTATTAATTGCTTCCTCAAACCTTGTAAATTCAAAAGGCTTTACTAAATAATCTACTGCACCAAATGCAAAAGCTTTTTTAATTTCATCACTTTTATTAGCTGCGGTTATCATTATTACATCTACTAGATACATTTTATTTCTTAAAGATTCTAATATATTCAACCCACTTTCTTTAGGTAAATATACATCTAATAATATCAAATCTATCTTCTTATCTTTTACAATACTAATTACTTCTTTCTCAGTAGTAACTGGACCAAAAATTTCTGCCTCTCCAACCTTTTCTAAATATTTTTTATTAATAAGTGCTACCATAGGATCATCTTCTACTATTAATACCTTTATCATCTTTAGTCTCCCTTTAAAATAATTACCCTAAATATCTTTTCATCTATATTCTCAATAATATTTATTTCTCCATTGTACAATTCAATACGATTTTTAACCAAGTATAAACCAGTGCCTCTTCCTTTCCCCTTTGTAGATACACCTTCTATAAATATATTATTTTTTAACTCCTTGTCAATTTCTTTACCATCATCTTGAACCTCTATTAATATCTTTTCACTATCCTCATATAGAAATACCTCAACTTTTCCTTTAACATTTTCATTAAGTACACACGCTTCAAAAGCATTTTCTATTAAATTTCCTAAAATAGTTACTAAATCATATGAATTTATTAAATCATGTTTTTCATATAAAAAAGACTCATCATTTAACTTAAAATCTATTTTTCTCTCTCTTGCTACTAATTCTCTAGATATCATAACAGCCCTAATATATGGATCTTCAATAGTATTAAACTTAATTCCATCTTGTTCTTTAATCCTTTGTATCTTTTTAATAAATACTATAGCCTCATCATATTCTTCTAACTCTAAAAGTCCTAAAATAACATGTAACTGATTCTTGAATTCATGAATAGTGGCTCTTAAATTCTTAACCACTTCATCTACACCTGTTATCTCCTTGGCTAACTTACTAATATTTTCTTTATCCTTAAAAGTTATAATCATACCATAGTAATTTTCATTTTCAAACATTGAACTTAAAGTAACAAATATTTTTTTACCATTAATGATTAGTTCCTTCATATCGAAGCTTTTTCTTTCATTTATATATGGTTTTAACCTTTCTAACACTTTATCTAGCGGATAATTTTCAAATAACCTATAACATTCTTTATTTACTTCTGTAATTTCATTTTCTTTATTTAAAGCAATTATTCCTTCTTTAACATTATTTATTATAATATTTTGCTTTTTATATAAGGTTGTTATATCATCAGGTTCCATTCCAAGAGTTGCTCGTTTTATAACTTTTGCAAATTTCTTAGCTAAGAATACGGCTACTATAAAAGAAATCACAAATAAAACCACATATATTAAAGTGATACGCAATGTCATTTCATTTATACCTGTTCTGTACTTTCCTACCATAACAAAGCCAACTTGATTACCTTGATAAAAAATCGGCTCAAACCTTCTTAATGTAACCCCTGCAGAACCTTCCATAAGAGAATAATATCCAACACCTTCTTTTATTACCCTTTCATTATCATCATTCACATATTTTTCTCCTATTTGATTTTCATAAATATGTGAATACTTCTCCCCAGTCATATCCCCTATGACTATTATATCTACATCCTTAATTTCCGTAATAAACTTCTTAGTATGCTCTTGAATAGATTTATCATTCTCCTTATAAGCTAACTTTTCTATAATAGAACTATCATTACTTAGTGAAAAAGCTACTGTCTTAAGAGTACCTTTAACTTCCTCATCATATCCAATAATCTTATCACTATAAAATATTAAATAAGATAAAATTAATGGAATTAATGTTATAAAAATAGCTAATATTATAATTTTATTTTCAAAACTTAATTTTTTCATTTATATTCTCCCCCAAATATTAAAATATAAAACTACTGTATAAACTAAATAAATATAAATAAAGAGATTGCTTATTCAATGTAGCACATTAAATATAGCAATCTCTTTAGTCAAAGCATATATGAAACTAAGCTATTTTATTAGCACAATTTCCATCTGTCATTAATTCTTTTAAGTTTTGGTATGAAATACTTATCATATTTTCTAAAGCTTCATCAGTGTATGATCCAACGTGTGGAGTAACTAAAGCTTTTGGATAAAGACCTATAAGTTTTTCTAAAGTTTCATTTCCTAAGTCTTGTCCACTTAAATCGTTGAAGAATATTCCCTTTTCTCCTTCAAGTACGTCAGTTCCGAATCCGCCAAGCTTACCTGATTCTAATCCTCTAACTATAGCTTCTAAATCTTGAAGTTCTCCTCTAGCAGCATTTACTATTATTGCTCCATCCTTCATCTTACCTATAAATTCATCATTTATAACATGGTAGTTGCTTCCCTTGATGTATGGCATATGTACAGATATTATATCTGATTCTGCTATAACTTCGTCAAGGCTCTTAAATTCAACAACTTCTTTAGCTGCATCACTTTGGAATACGTCAAATGCTATTACCTTAGCACCTAGACCCTTAAATAATTTAGCAGTAGTTAAACCTATCTTACCTGCTCCAAGTATACCTACTGTACAGTTTCTAATTTCTTTACTGAACATGAATGGATCTACAACAAAATTCTTATTCTTAGTTCTATCTACAGTGTAAGCTGTATGTCTTAATAACATCATAGCAAGTGAAACTGCAAGTTCTGAAATTGCGTTTGGTGAATAACCTGGTACTCTAGCTACTGGTATATCTAATTCTTTTGCTGCTTCTAAATCAACGTGATCAAAACCAACTGTTCTAGTTAATAGATATTTTAATCCATTTTCCTTTAATAACTCTAAGTTTTGTCTATCTGCCATACAGTTACCTCTAACCATTACAGCATCAGCTCCTAAAGCTTCTTTAACATTTTCATGATTTAATCCTAAAGTAACTAACTTTAATTCATATCCGAAATCCTCATTTAATTTATGGAAATAAGGTACTTCTGTATCTCTAACTCCGTAACAAACTATCTTTGTCATAATTTCTCATCCTCCAAAAATCTCAATATTAATCATTTGTTTTATTATCTAAACTAACCACTTTGCATATTTTGCAAAGTGGTAATATTATACTATTTAAAATAATCCTGTATTCTTTACTATTTCTAATACAATTATCCATATTGGCATTGCTATAACTGCTACTACTGTTGATAATAATGAACAGTTTGAAGTAAATACTGCTTCTCTATCAAAGCTTATAGCATATGCTGCTGCAACTGTTGCTGTTGGTGCAGCCATCATTATTACAGTTGTTGCTACTGCTGTAAATTCTATTGGTAATATACCTGTTACATTTAATACTGCTAATAAAACTATGTTTATTACTGGTATTAACATAACTTTTACTATACTGTATACCCAAGCATCCTTTTGAGCTACTGCTTTCTTAAATGGAACTTCTGCAAGAGTTGCCCCAATTGATAACCAAGCAAGTGGTGATGCTAAAGCTTGTAAGTATGTAAGTGGTTTATATAACCATGGTAATGTTTGATCTATTCTTAAGAATGCGAAAGATTTAACTTCATCCTTAACTACTACATTTACTTGTGGAAGCATATCTTGGCATAACCAAACGAATAATCCGAAGAATGTAGCTAATATAATTGGATTTAAGAAAATTTCTTTTAAGTTTTTCTTTAAATTTTCTTTGTCCATTTTCTTACCTGACATTTTAATAAATGCATATGAATATAAGAAAACTCTATATGCTATATTAAATATGTTTGAATACATTGTTCCTGCAGCACCATATACTGCTGTTACTATTGGAGTACCAAAGAAAGTTGTTGAACCGAATATTGTTAATACTCTATAAACATCTTGCTTGTCCCCTTTTATTTTAATGTATAATAATTTAGTTATTGGTATTAATATAATATATATTGCAAATCCCCAAACTAATACATTCATACCTTGTTTTAATTGTTCATTATTGATATCTTTCATAAATGATGTGAAAGCTAATGCTGGTAATGAAACTGTTAGAACTACTTTAGTTAACATCTTAGATGCTGCACCATTAAGTATTTCCTTCTTTCTTAAAAAGAATCCTAAAAGAATAATCATAACTGATGAAAAAATTGCTCCTAAAATAGCATTATCAGTTAAAGTCTTCATAATAATTTCTGCCATCTTAATTTCTCCTTTGTTTATTTATTAACACATAATTGCATGTTATTTTATTGTCAATCTCGTTACAAGATTATTGTACAAGCTATACTATTTCCGTTCAATTATTTTAAGTTTTTAAAGAATTATTTAATTTATTTAAATTCAAAAAAATTATATTCTTTTTATACTCAATAGCTAAAAAACTAGCTATATAGCCAGCTAGGATGATTTATATATAAAATTTATCTTTAACAAATTAATTAATATAATTTAAAAAATACAACTTGTTATTTATAATAAAAGCATTTATTAATAAAGAAAACAATTTAACATCTCCATTTATAACTTATACTTACTTATATTGTAATATTTTCACAAGTCTATTTGCAATTGATATATTTTTTTCATGCCTAAACAAATAATATATAATTTAAATTAATAACACTAACCTTAAAAGATTATTCTTTACAATTTTACAACTAATAGGTTTAATTACAATGATATCTTTACAAAAAAAAGCACCTTATTCGCTAAACATTTAACAAACAAGATACTTGCTTTTATATTATATATACTAATAACTTTTTAAATATATTTCCTATTTTTATATTACTTAATAAGTATATTAGGAAAACCAACTCCCAAAACCGTTCCCAATGATATACAAACTGATTTTGGGTATTGTGAAAATGCAGCTGCCATTGCTGTTCCATCATGAATCATTGTTACTTTATATCCTTCTCCTAATTCGTCGTATAATGCATTCTGTAAATATTTCTCGTAATTATTTGAAATTAATCTTAGCTTTCCATAGCCGCCTCTATTTTTAAATTTTCCATTTTCAATATAATTAGCTATACTTATTACAATTTCTTCACCTAGTTCATATCCCTTTTTCTTACATAACTTGATTGTATCAACAAGACAACTTACTATAAATTCATCTTCAAGTTCCGCTTCTTTTTTTTCCTCTAACTCACTACTAAAATCCCACTTAACATGTTCAGCTCGTACCTTTTCCAAAGTACAAGCCTCATTCAAACTTAAAAACTTCATCTATACATTTTATCATTAATTCTCCAAATCTTTTATTTGCTAGTCCCCCAACTAAAATAACATTTTCTATTATAGCCCAGTACTCCCAGTGCTCATCTCTCCAATCTAATCTTCTTAATCTATTTTCTTTATCTCCTCTTTTTAAAGTCAATAAAATTACTCCTAGCCTTTTTCCGAAAATAAAAACCATTCTTTATAAACGGATTAACCATATTCACCCTCCTTAATTATCCTTATCAATTTTTATACATAAAAAAAAGTGCTGATTTATTCAACACTTTCTAGCTAGCTTATTCTCCAATCAACGAGAAATATATTTTGCCTTTTATTTTATTATTTATTTCTTGTGTTATTAGAAGCTCTAATCCTTCACCTAAATATTCCTTTAAAGGATCTTCTAAATAACTTATCTCATCTATATTTAATTCTTTACCAACTAATAATTTCAAAGAACATTTTCTACTATTCTCAATCAAATTAATTCTTTTTAAAATTTGAATTACTATACTACTTATAGGAAACTCCCCACATCCTATACCTATCATATTACATAGTATTTTTCTATTCTTTACTTTTTCTAATGCACTCAGCAATATTATTATATCGTCAACCTTAAATACAAAATCATCCTCTACATTATATAAATTATATACCTTTCCCTTGAATTCTGAAAAAGTTTCATCTAACTTATCCTCTATGGGAATTATAATAACATCTTCTTCATGTATATTTTTTATACTAAGTAACTCTTCCTTATATTTTATATATATAACTTCTATCTTTTCTCCATTGGTATTATAGTATTCTTTGCTTATCTTTCTTATATCTTTACTTATACAATATAATCCATGTTTCTTTTTTAACGAATAAATTTTTTCCCCTAAAAATATTATCTTTTTCACGTTAATGTACCCCAAATTCTTTTGTTTAATCTATTCTTTGTTAATTTCTATAATTTTATTTACCTTTATCACTATTGAAGATAAAAATACTCCTAATATTAATCCCACTAAAACATCTGATGGATAATGCACATATAAATATAATCTTGAAAAAGCTATAAGTGCTGCTAATAAATATGCACACCTTCCTATGTTTTTATTCATGTAGAATAATATAGATGCAGCTGCAAAGGCACTCATTGTATGTCCAGACGGAAAAGAATAGTCCCTTGGCTTTTGTATTAATATTTCAAAAATATTATTAAAATCAAAAGGTCTAACTCTAGCTATAGTTGGCTTTAAAATTATGCTTCCAATTAATCCACAAAGTAAAAGTGAAATAATTAATAACCATCCGTATTTCCTATACTCCTTACTAATTAACAATAATATAGCTATAGCAATCCATATTGCACCATAGTTACCCAATGTGGTTACAAATACCATTACATTATTTAATATATTATTAACTATATGTTCTTGTATTAATATTAAAATATAATTATCAATCCATTGAATCAAATCTAATAATCCCCCCCTAGCTAGCATAAATATCTTAAAATTATTTTATCAAATTTTTCTATATAATCCAAATAACTTTTGAAAAGTACTATTTATATATTTTTTTATTTTTTTGTAATTTAAAATTTATTAACTTTTATATCAAATGTTTCTTAGGAAATTGTAATTTCATGATTATTATTTTTATGAACTTAAGAAAAACCACAATCATAGTATGTTATTACAAGTTATAATTAGGAGTTGACTTTCTTTGAGTAATATGATTAAGGTTCAGCCAAGTAGTATTAACTATGTAACATCAGCTCATCCCAACAGAACTTTTTTAAATTCCAAAAATCTCTTGGCCGGAACTTTAGAAAATGAAAACTCTCATCAAACTACTTTCAAAAGTTTATTAAAATTTAAGATTCCAAACCCAAGAAGACCTCTAAAAAAAGCTATACTTTTTTTATTCTTAGAAGATCTAAAATTTTTAAATTGCTGCGCTGAAGGAGAATTTTCAGTTCTCGAAAACATATGCAATTACGACCCAACTACTGTAAATTTCAATACATTACCTGAAACCTCACCCAATAACATTTCAAATCAAACTTTAAATATCTATGAACTAGGAAGATATGTGCAATTTGATGTAACAGAAATAATTAATCATTGGATAACTACAGGGCGAAGCTTTGGTTTAACTGTTAGTGCTAGTTATTATAATTCAAATTCCTTTGCACAATTTGCAGGATTAAACACATCATTCCCACCTTATCTAGTACTATCAGCAGGTGCACCAGTTCCACCACCAATACCACCACAAGGTCCTATGGGTCCTAGAGGTGCCACTGGTCCTCAAGGTGTTCAAGGTATTCAAGGACCTATGGGTCCTACTGGTCCTATGGGTCCACAAGGTCCTAGAGGACAACAAGGTTTAATTGGTGCTACTGGTCCTAGAGGCCCTAGAGGTACTCAAGGAAATCCTGGAATTCCTGGACCAAAAGGTGATACTGGTCCTCAAGGTCCTCAAGGTATTCAAGGTCCTATAGGTCTTCAAGGTCCTACTGGTGCTACTGGCATTCCTGGTCCTAAAGGAGATACTGGTACTCAAGGGTTAAGAGGTCCTACTGGTGCTACTGGTCCTAGAGGTGCTACTGGTTGTACTGGACCTCAAGGTCAACGTGGTGCTACCGGTCCTCAAGGTCCTCAAGGTATTACTGGTCCTAGAGGAAATAGAGGTACTACTGGCCCTCAAGGTATTCAAGGTTTACAAGGTCCTCAAGGCCCTATTGGCGCTACTGGTCCGCAAGGTGTTCAAGGACTTCAAGGACCTAGAGGTGAAGCTGGTCCTCAAGGTGCTACTGGTTCTATAGGTATTCCTGGTCCTATTGGAGCTAGAGGTCAACAAGGACCTATCGGTCCTACTGGTCCTCAAGGTGTTCAAGGTATCCAAGGACCTCAAGGTCTTAGAGGTCCTAGAGGTCCTAGAGGTCCTCAAGGTATTCAAGGTATTCAAGGTGTTATAGGAGCTACTGGTGCTCAAGGTCCTATTGGTCCTACTGGCCCTCAAGGTATTCCTGGTACAGCTGTAATATCTGGATATGGATTCTATACTAATTCTTCTAGACTATTTATCCCACTTTCTACAGATGGAACTGCCTTTACTTTTAATTATCCATTATTTGTAGAAGACGGTAAATCAATAACTATAGATAGAAGTAATTATACTGATATTATTTTAGCTTCTCCTGGAGTATATTCTGTAAGTTACAACTATACTTTAAATTTTGATGATAATACTACAACTATTCCTGAAAGTGTAGTAGCCTTAGCTATAAATCATAAAAATATATTAATAGGATCAGAAACTTCTACTTCTAATTCTCTTATTGCTGGCTTAGTTATGTCAGGTCAATCTATATTTAAAACTTCATGTAAAAATGAAAGATTAAGCTTAATAGCAAAGAGTAATTGTAAAGAAAACCTAGCAATATCCTTAGCTTCTATTTCAATAATCAAATTAGTATAAAATAAATTAGGGTCAACTATGATTTTTATCATAGTTGACCCCTTATTCTAGAATCATAAATATTTTTATATTTTCCAAGTCTATTAATAAGTTCATCATGACTTCCAACTTGCAAGATAGCTCCTCTATCAATTACGACTATCTTATCTACTAATTTTGTGCATCTTAAATTATCTGAAAAGAATATACACGTAGTTTCACTTATATATTCTTTAAACTTACTATAAAGTTTTTTCTCTTCTTCATTGCTTAACTTACTATTATATTCATCTACAACTAAGATACTATGTTTCTTAACTAGCCCTCTTATTATAGATATCTTTTGCAATTCACCTTCTAATAACTTTACCTTATCTGTTTTACCAATTAAATACTCCATAGTATTTTTAGAAAACTCAGCTTTTCTTATTAACTCCTCCAAAAACGCCTTATTATTATGACTATTTAACATATAATCTCTATCTAAAATAAGATTTTCCTCACTATAGTTATTCGATATTATAGACATTAGTTTATAAACATTTTCTTTAGTAGTTACTTTTGTACTTACTCCACCAACAAATATATCTCCTTTACTAGGTTTATAAATACCTGTAATTAACCTAAGAAGAGCTAATTTCTCAGAAGGACTTGCCCCTACAATAGCTATTTTTTCTCCTGATTTTATATTAAGCCACATATCTTTCAAAATACTTTTTTCTTCATCTGGATAAGTAAAATAAACATTTTTAAACAATACACTTCCAGAAGATATAATCTCAATGTCTTCACATCCTCCTTCTGGTATATATAAAAACCTAATATAATTTTTTATTATCTTCATATTCGAAAATAACTCCACTATATTATTTATTAGGCAATCTTCTTTAGAGTAAAACACTAACTCTAAAATAAAATAAAAACTTATCAAACATTGAAATGTTATTTTACCCTTCATAAATAGAATAATAAACGCCAATAATATAGCTAAGTCCAAACCAACGTTAACCATCTTAACAACTATAATATAGAAAGTTTTTTTTAATCTTCCACTTAAAATATTCTTATTACTATCCTCTACAGATTTCTCATAGAGACTTAAAAAATGCTCTGACGCTCTTGTAAACCAAGTTTCTTTAAAAGATTTTTCATCAATAATGAAATCTTTACAATATTCATAATCATTTTTATAACTTTTGCAATTTCTTTTAAACTTTAAAGCTGAATATCCTCTAATCAAAGTAAAAATATATTTACATACAAATCCCATAATTATTAATATTGATAATATCTTACTTATCCTAATTGTTGATATTACCATTAAAAGTGAACATGTTAAAAACTCTATTGTTATTAATACTAACCTTAAAGTTAAAGATAAAGATTTTTTTAATCCCTCCTCAGCGTTATTAATATATTTTAATAAATTAGTATTTTTTAATATAGAGCAATCAAGTTTTGATATTTTATCATTCATTTCCTTTACTAGCTTCAAATATACTTTATTTTCATAATTACTCCAAGATACCTTCTTTATTAAATTTGTAACTTCAAAACAAATTACTATAATAAGAAGTTTAATCAGAATTCCCATTAACTCCTTAAAATTAATTGTAGAATCACTATATAAAAAAATTCCTTTAATAAAATCACTTAATTTAACCGCTAGTAATACTATTAATTCTGAATTTAAAGCTGTAATAAAAATAATGAATACTACACATAAAGGTTCTACCTTTATTATTTTAGGGATCATATTTTGTAAAATCGAAATAAACGATACTTTCTTTGCACTTTTTCTCATTCTTCTCAATTTATTCTCCCCCTTGTGCTTCATTTATACATTCATTATTAATATTAATTACTAAGTCTACTACATCTTTAAGAATATTAGATTCACTTATATAAACAATAATTTTATCCCTATTTATATCATTAAAATTATTATAAATATCAATAATTTTCTTTTCTTTCTGAGTTTCCAAAAAATCTTCTATTATTTTCAAACCTGTTTCACTCAAAGATAATCTTGATATGATAAACCTTTGTAATATATCTTTTTCTATATCTATATCATTTAAGGATGTATTTATGCCTTTAGGTAGTGATATAAAAAAATTACATAAGTTAAACTTATTCATAACTTTATTAAGAGACACATCATTTACCTCTTCACTATTTCCTAAGTTTAAATTTTCTTTTATTGATATAGGATATTTATTAAAATCTTTAAAAAATACAGATACACTACTTATTAAATCATCCCTACTAAATTCCTTTAAGCTTATTCCATTTATTAATATTTCTCCTTCAAATTCATCAATCATTCCAAATAGCAACTTAAACATTATGGCTGCTTTATTTTTTCCAATAAATAAATAAGATTTTCCTTTTCTCAATGAAAAACATATATTTTTAAAAACATATGTTTCCTCTCCTGCATTTTTTAAAGATACATTTTTGAATTCAATCTGTTCTATATCTATAGCTTGTCCTTCTCCTCTTAAAGGTAAATTTTCTATTAATTCTAAATATCTAAAAATCTCATTTGCTACATTTAACTCACTAATATTTTTAAAAGCGTTTATAAATATTTCTTTTATATTCATTATTAATATTATATTTAGCGCTATGAAAAATCCTATAGATATTTTGTTATCTTTTATACTTGGTACTAGCTTAATTATAGAAACTATTCCAAATATAAAACTTAAAATATCTCCTAATTTACAAATAATATTTTTCTTTAAATTCAACCTTAATTCCGATTTACTTATTTTCTTTAGAAGTATTTCTATCTTCTTATTTACTAATTCCTTATAAGAAAATATTTCTCTGTCATTAAGAAATTCATCCTTTTTTAATATATCATTTAATTTACTAACTTCTATTAACTCATTATTAAAATTAATTTTATTGAATAACTTAAATATAAATATACTTAAAACAAGCATCAGGACCATTAATACAAATTCTATAATAGCCAAACTTTTATTTTGCTTAAATATTATTATTAAAATAATTAAAAATTCTAATACAGAAGATATTAAAGTAATAAAATTCATGTATATATTAGTTATTATTTTTTCTAATGAATTCTTATATTTAGATATCTTCTCCCAAAGATCTTTATTAGTAACATTTTCACAAGATACATTCGCTATCTTATCTAAAACCTTCATCCCAATTCTAATTTTTAATTTATTTTCTAAAATAGTACATAGTAATTTATCTATATCTTTAGATATATATTTATATCCCACAATCAGTGTTCCTAACGCCATCCATATCAAAAGATTAAAGATTTTTATTTCTTTATGTAATATCTGAATTATACTATTAATAAATTTTGAAAAAACTATTATTGACATAGCATATATTATTGAATCGAATATCTTCTTAGAAAAACTAATGATACATGTAAAAAAATCATTCTTTATAAGTATCTTTAATAAAGAAAAATCCCCTAATCTCATAACTTTCTTTCTCATAACTATACCCCTCTAAGCTCTTTTAGTATAAAACCACTTTTACACTTCCATTTTGCTAATTATTCTATTTTTATATTTTATCAATTTTTTATATATTTTCCAACCTCATATTGTTACGTTATATATCTGTTTAAATCTATTCGCATATTCTATATTTTATTTTAGAATATCATTTAGTAAATTTAACACATATCATTTAATATAAAAATCCTTCCTTTATTAATTACAAAATGTTACTATATTAGTATACATAACCATTATTATTAAAATTTAGGGGGAATTACATGAATTTATTAAATCTTACTTTAACAGAATACATAGAAGAAAGCTTCAAAAAACATGAAAATAATACAGCTATAATTTATCCAGAAAAAAACGAAACATATACGTACTTAGAATTTCAAAATAAAATCAATTGTTATTCCATAGCTTTAATGAAACTAGGTGTAAAAAAAACATCACATATAGGTGTTTTTTCAGATAATACTCCTGAATACTTAGCTTTATTACTAGCATCAATGAAGATTGGTGCCGTACTTGTTTCTATAAACAATAATTATACTGAAAAAGAATTATCTTATGTTTTAAAGCAATCAGACTGCTCTCTACTATTTACTACAAATGAGCTTATGAATAAAGTTATTAAAAATTCTAACTTAGACTTACCAAATCTAAATAATATATTAACTTTTAATGACTTATCAAAAACATATGAATCTATAGAAAATAAATCCTCATATATTTTAGAGTTAAAAGAAGCACAAAAAACAGTTTTACCTGATGATACAGCTTTAATTTTATACACATCAGGAACAACTGGTTTACCAAAATCAGTATTACATAGCCACTGCTGTATATTAAATGGTATTCGTAGTTTTCAAAAGCAATTTAATTACGATGAAGATGATAAGTTAATTTTAGTATTACCTCTTTATCATATGATGGGTTGTTTATATAGCTCATTATTAATGTTCTTTGTTGGAGGATCTTTAGTAGTAATAAATAAGTTTAAGACATCTACTGTTTTAAAAACTATAGAAAGTGAAAGGTGCACATGCTTCCATGGAGTACCTACCATGTTTAGATTTCTTTTGAATAAATATAAAGACTATAACATTTCAAGTTTAAAGAAAGGTTTTATAGCTGGTTCTGATTGTCCTAGTAAGTTATTAGAAGACATTAGAGAAAAACTTGGCATAGATTCTTTATATTGTGGATATGGACAAACAGAAAGCTTAGGAATAACTTTAATTTCTATAACTAATACAATTGAGTCTATTACATATACTACTGCAAATCCCGTAGATAATGTTTCTATAAAAATACGTGATATAAATAGTTCCAATACGGTACCTGCAGGGGAAAATGGTGAAATTATTGTTTTAAGTCCCTACTTAATGCAAGGATATTATAATAATGATGAAGCTAATAAAAAAGCTATAGATGAGAAAGGTTGGCTTCACACTGGAGATATAGGTATTATGAATAAGGATGGTTCTATTTCTATAGTAGGAAGACTAAAAGACATTATAAATAGAGGTGGAGAAAATATTTCTCCAGTTGAAATTGAAAATGAAATATTGAAACTTGAAAAAGTTTCAGATGTTGCTATTGTAGGAGTGCCTGATTCTTTAATGGGAGAAGAAATATGTGCTTTTATAATTCCTAAAGAAAATATTTCTATAGAATTAGAAGAGCTTAAAACATTACTTTCCCAAAATCTATCTAGATATAAAATGCCAAAGTATTTATTTGCCGAAAACTCTTTTCCTATGAATCCAAGCGGAAAAGTACAAAAATATTTATTACAACAAAAAGCTATTGATAGGCTTGCTCTAGCAGTTACTAACTCTTAAATATTTAATAAGAAGGAATGATTTAAGGGTGAGGTCTTAAATTATTCCTTTTTATGATTCTATACTTATAACACTCTTTTTTCCTCCATTATAACCTCCTTATATAATTTCAAGTTAATTAACCTTCACTTTATATAAAGAAATTTCTATTCTTTTTGTAAACCTATATCTTAAATTTATTATTCCATAAAGGTATATGTTTTAATTAAATTTTTCTCTTTAGATTTCTTTCTAAAAATAATGTTGTTATGTAAAGACTATATACTTATATCTTTAATTTTTTCAAAAAAGACACCATTCAATAACTCATAAAAAAAGTTTATATTTATAAATTTTTTGTGTAAGAAAAAGATAACAAACCAACATAAATATTTTTCAAGATATTTAGTGGCAATTCCATAAAAAGATTTAAACCAAGTTTTATATAATAAATTAAATTTAGATATAAATTCATCAGATTCTCTATTGTCACTTAATTCTTTATTGATATTATATATCTTCTCGTTATGTCTTTCTGCTATAGCACGAATATATCTATCAACATATGGAATAATTAAAGATTTTTTGCTAACCTTACTATATACCTTTTCATTAAACTTCTTAATATCCCATATTTTTTTACATACAGGTAAACACAAAATAGAATCTTCTTCCCCCCTAGCAGATACCATATAAACTTTTTCTCTAATATCAGTATCTATATGCTTATTTCCCTTAAAATTTTCCTTTGTTGAAGCTTTTATCATATGTACATTTCCAATTAACTTATCTGGGATCTCACAAAATGTCAACGCATGTAACACTTTATGTCTCCAATAGAATGCTGTATTTATATTAATCTCTAATTTTTCTGAGCAATACTTTAAAGTTCTCTTTTCTAACATTAATTCTATAAATTTAATCCATTTACTTGGTTCCTTTTTTGAATAACTCCAAATTGAATTTGTAACTAAAGAAAATGTCTTTCCACAATCTTTACAACGATATCTCTGTACCCCTTTAAAAAAGCCATACTTAATATAATGATTTTTCCCACATTTAGGACAAGAATTAACTACTTTCTTTCTATTGGAGTATATATTTTTTCTAACTATATCAATTAAATATTTATTTAAATTTTCAAAATTATTATCAATCTGAATCATTCTTATCACCTCTTAATAAATTATTGACAAAATGATTCTTCTTAAACATTAACAACATTATCTTAAAAAAGAAAAGTATATTTAAAATAAATATATTTATATAACTCTATTTAGCTATTTATATTAATGTAAAAAAACGAGGACCTGTAATATTCTTAACAGTCCTCATAAACTTTAAATTATAAAAGAGTCTTTGCAAATTCTATATTATCAAACTCATTCTTTCTTATATGATATAAAACATCAACTAAATAAGTCTTATGATGTTCTATAGTTTTTGAAAATCCTTGTATAAAATTAATAATATCTTCTTTAGATTGATCTTTATTATTTAAGTACTTCCCTATTAAATAGAATCTAATAAGCGAATATCTAAATAACAATATCATATACCCATCAAAAATAAATTCACTTTCTGAAAATGGAAATAAATTATTATACATAAAGTTAACTAAATAATTTTCAAATATATAACTATTTTTATTAATTATATTTTCCACATAACTTTCAAAAGTACTCATATAAAATTCTGCTTTTTCCATTAAGGCTTCACCTTCATTAAAACTAAACCCAGATAACATTTCTCTGGTATGTTCTTTAAAGTATTCACTTTCAACTTCATTAAAAACATCTAGTTTTTCTACCATTTCCTTAAGAAAAGCTACTTGTAAAACATAATTCATTCTATTGCTCTCATAGGTAAGACCAGCTTTTTCAACATTATAATTTTTAACATACTTCCCTACATTATCGAAGTTCTCATAAATTTCTTCTTGAAGACCTTCTAAGAAATCTCCTAGTATATATAATCTTTCACTTATATTGAATTTTCTATTTTTTATAATATTAATACTAACATCTCTTATCTCATTAAAATATTTTATTGGTGAATCCTTAAACTCCTTAGATTTAGTATCAATATATCCTGAAACTATATGCTTTCCTAATTTATTTTCTTTTCTTTTAAACTCTATTCCTTCTTCTCTATCTAATATTAATCTTGCAGCTTCAGGGCAAGCTACATCAAGAGAAATTTCATAGTGATCATCTACTTTATTCATAATTCTTGGATAGCATGTGCAAACATTTGAAAGATAATCTTCTCCAAGATTTGAATGTATAATACAATAATTATTATCATCTAGAAAAGGGCATCTTTTATCTTTTCCAAGCTTAACTTTTCCATAATCAACATCATCACTTGTTGCATATTCATTATTATGTATATTTTTTTGAAACATTCTTTTAAGTTCCTGATCCTTAACCTTAAAATATTGCTTAAAAGTTATTTTATCAATATCTATATCCCATCCGATACAGCAGCTATCAGTACAACTTCCACCTATACATTTAAACTCTTCTATATATAAAGGAAATTCTAAATTTATCATATTCTTCATAATATATATCCTCTTTTATTTTTTATTTTTCCTTAATATAATATCATTTTTTTTTAACATAATGAAGTTTTAGTAACTTTTCATAAAATAACACTCCACCTGTTATTTCCTCTTTTCCATTGCATATATTCCTTTTATAATTAAAACTATGTATAATATATAAGTTAAATAATATACATAAAAAACTATCAAAGGAGAAATTGTAATGTTTAAAATCAAAAGAAAAGTATTGTTTCTGTTAACAGCAATTACAATAGTCCTCCCCCTTTGCTTTACTAGCGTAACTGCTAATGCCTTTAGCATTCGAGGATTACGAATTGTAAATTATGCAAAAAAATTTTTAGGGGTTCCCTATGTGTATGGTGCTACTGGCCCAAATGCTTTTGATTGCTCTGGACTAACATCCTATACATATAGAAATGCACTAAATATAAATATTGGACGAACAACTGATACACAAATAACTAAAGGAACTCCTGTATCTAAAAATGAATTAGAACCTGGAGATTTAGTATTTCCTCATACTGGACATGTAGGAATATACGTTGGCAACAATCAATTTATTAATGCTCCACAAACTGGTGATGTAGTAAAGATATCTTCAATCACTAAGTTTTATACTGGAAGAAGAATTATAAAAGCAAATTCTTCTATTGAAGATTTAACATTTAATTCTACTTTTTATACTTCTCATTACTCAGACTTAAATAGAATATTTGGAAATAACGAAATATCATTAGGTAACCATTTTCTAAACTCTGGAATTGGTGAAGGTCGTGCAGCTTCTCAAATATTCGATGTTAAATACTATTTAAATAATAACGCAGATTTAAAAGCAGCTTTCGGAACAAACTATACAACTGCCTATAATCATTTTTTAACAAATGGATATAAGGAAAATAGAAAAATTTCACCTATTTTCGATGTAAATTATTATCTTAACAATAATCCTGATGTTAGAGCACAACTAGGCACTGACCATTTTGCTGTAATTAACCATTTCTTAGTTAATGGTATGAAGGAAGGACGCCAAGGAAACTCTGCTTTTAACTTAAGTACATATAAGAATAATTCTCCTGATTTGGTACAAGCTTTTAGAACTAACAATATAGCTTACTATAATCATTATCTTAATTGCGGAATTAATGAAGGAAGAAAAGCTAATTAATACTTAAACATAAAAATAGTACATCCAAAATATAGTATGTACTATTTTTATATTGTATATAAAATCTACCTAATCATACTCAGTTAATAAAGGTATACTTTGTAGAATTTTTCTTTAAAATTCTCATGACTTCATTATAATTATCATTTGCAAATTTATGTGAGTATTCTACGCCACCATCACAATAATATATTAATTTTATATTAGACTTTCTTACAATCTAAATTCTATAAATTTCTCTCCAACTATACATATCTTTGCCTCTGGCTATTACCATAATCCCCTCCTCAGAAATTCCCTGCTTCACAAATTGCAATATAATAAAAATTATTCCTAAAGTCCCTACAATATAGTGAAGTATATCTTTAGCATAAAAAACTGTAATCACTACTATTAATATAATAGATATTATAAATAATATTTCTTCAATAATTGTCTTTTGGGTTGAAATCTCCAACCTTTTAAATCCTCTATATTGATTTAAGTTTATTATACATTATAATTTCATAGAAAACACACAAACGAAAGGATTATCAAATGACTACTTACGAAGAAAATAATTTTGAATACTCAGAAAATGCTTATACTGAAGTAAATAATAATGTAAAAAAGAAAACTTCTCTTTTGGGATAGTAGGAGCCCTTTTAGGCTCATTAATTGGAGTTGCACTTTGGATATTAATATATAGCATCGGCTTTATATCAGTATTTTGTGGATTTGTAATGATTATATGTACTATTAAGGGATACGAATTCTTTGCAGGTATACTATCAAAAAAGGGAATTATTTCATCAATAATAATTGTCCTTATAATGGTTTATATATCAACACACCTTTCTTATGGACTTGAAATATACAATGCATACAAGTACGAATATGATGTTACAATTATTGATTGCATCAGAAGTGTTGATAACTTCTTATCTGACTATGATGATATTAGATCTAATTTTATAGACGATTTACTTTAGGGATATGGTTTCACACTTCTTGGTATTTTTTCAACTATAAGAAATTTTTCTAAAAAATAAATTTATACGTTAATACACATAAAAAGCACCTTTAAGTTAATTCTATATAGAAAAACTTATAAGGTGCATTTTTTACTAATATGATAAATTATATATTTTATCTAACTTCCTCTTACTTTTTTCACTTAAATGATGAGAAATCATTATTACCATATATTCAGAATCCAAAACAAAATCTTCTATAAACTCCGCAGTCTTTAAATCCAAATTTGCAGTAGCTTCATCAAGGATCAATATCTTTTTCTTTCTAGAAAGTATTCTAGCTAATGCTATTCTCTGCCTTTGTCCTCCTGAAAGATTATTTTCATTTTCATTTATTACCTATAATAGTGAAAATCTTTTAAAAAGATCATTAAGCTCTTATATTGTCGAACTTATTTGGAATGAATCCCAAAACTCTAATCAACCCATATATTTTATTATTGATGATACTATTTCAGAGAAAACAAAGCCCTCGTCAAAGGCTAAAAATCCAATTG